>JAGRGI010000177.1 GCA_020445565.1 Chromatiales bacterium | reverse complement strand
ACCCGCGGCAAGGAGCAGCACGTCACCCTGCCCGCCAGCCAGGTCGACGAGGACATGTTCAAGGATGGCAAGATGTTCGACGGCTCCAGCATCGCTGGCTGGAAGGGCATCAATGAGTCCGACATGGTGCTGATGCCCGAGCAGGACACCGCGGTCATGGATCCTTTCTCTGACGACCCGACCCTGATCATGCGCTGCGACATCCTGGAACCCTCGACCATGACCGGCTACGAACGCGACCCGCGATCCGTTGCCAAACGTGCGCTGGCCTATCTGCAGTCAACCGGCGCTGCCGACGTCGCCTATTTCGGCCCTGAACCGGAATTTTTCGTACTTGATGACGTCCGCTGGGGAAGCGACATCAGCGGCAGTTTCTACAAGATCGATTCCGAAGAAGCCGGCTGGAATACCGAAAAGGTCTACGGCGACGGAAACATGGGCCACCGCCCCAGCGTGAAGGGTGGCTACTTCCCGGTCCCCCCGGTCGATTCACTGCAAGACCTGCGCAACGCCATGTGCCTGACGCTGGAAGACATGGGCGTACCCGTCGAGGTTCATCACCACGAAGTGGCTACCGCCGGACAGTGCGAAATCGGCACTGCTTTCAATACGTTGGTACGCAAGGCCGACGAGGTTCAGATCATCAAATACGTGATCCAGAACGTCGCCCACTCCTACGGCAAGACCGCCACGTTCATGCCCAAGCCCCTGGTGGGCGACAATGGTTCCGGCATGCATGTTCACCAGTCTCTCGGCAAAGATGGCAAGAACCTGTTTTCCGGCGACCTCTACGGCGGCCTGTCCCAAGAGGCCCTGTGGTACATCGGCGGTATCTTCAAGCACGCGCGCGCACTGAACGCCTTCACCAACGCCTCCACCAACAGCTACAAGCGCCTGGTACCCGGCTTCGAAGCCCCGGTCATGCTGGCTTACTCCGCCCGCAACCGCTCCGCCTCCGTGCGTATCCCCTACGTCGCCAATCCCAAGGCCCGTCGCATTGAGGTCCGCTTCCCCGACCCCAGCGCCAATCCGTACCTGGCCTTCTCCGCCATGATGATGGCCGGCCTGGACGGCATCCTCAATAAAATCGACCCAGGCGACCCGATGGACAAGGATCTCTACGACCTGCCCGCCGAAGAGGCCAAGGCCATCCCCACCGTCTGCCACGGACTCGACATGGCTCTGGACTATCTGGACAAAGACCGCGAGTTCCTCACAGCCGGCGGCGTGTTCACCGACGACATGATCGATGGCTACATCGACCTGAAGATGGGTGAAGTCACCCGCCTGCGGATGACCACTCATCCGGTTGAGTTTGATATGTACTACAGCCTCTAAGACGTACCCGCCTTTCTGCGGACCCTCGCCCCAGAGGGTCCGTATTTACCAGTCTCTTCGCTAGCCGCACCCGCCATTTCACGCCCCTGTTGAGCGCTTCCTCGCGCTGGACTATGCTAGGCGGCATGCAGAAGATATTGCTTTCAGCGATTTTGCTTTTGGCTCTTGGTCCGGTTGCGGCCGAGATCTATAAGCACGTTGGGCCAGACGGGGCGATCATCTATTCCGATCGCCCGGAACAAGGTTCGGAGCCCCTCAACCTGCCGGGACTCAATAGATTTGCGAGCCCCCGCAGAGCAAATTCGGGCGGTAGCGCAGGACCGGCCTCGGACGCCCAAGCCGCAACCACCTATCGATCCGTACGTATCCTCCAGCCAACCCAGGATCAAACCGTGCAGCACAATGGCGGACGCGTCAATGTTTCGCTGCTGCTGGAACCGGCATTGCGCCCCGGAAACGGTATTCGCATCATCCTCAACGGCTTCACCAAACCCGAACCAATCAACGCGACCCAGTTCATCCTTGCCGACATGAACCGGGGCACCAATACCCTGCAAGTCGAGGTAGTTGATACCGAAGGCCAAGTACTGGGTCAATCTGAAACGGTCAGTTTCAACGTGTTCCAGCCCAGCGTTGCCGGCCAAGGCAGTACGGATAATGGGAGTAGCAGCTCTCCCAGCGCAGGACCGTCTCCCGGGGTACCGTTGCCACCCGGCGGAACGGCCGCCGGGCCCTCTCCTGGTGTTCCATCGCCACCGGGAGGCGGGGGTGGCATTTGATGGGGTGCGGATTCGGCCAACTTCCCATATCACATCGAACGCTGTGGCGTCCTGACAGGTAGGAATATTTCCCTGTCGCTTGAAAACAACGCCCTCCGTGACGCAGCCATGCACTCCGCAGACACCAACCCGCCGCTCACGTCAGTGATAAAAAAACAGTGACTAATTTCAACAACACGGAAGGTTGCTTTCCAGTTCGGTAAGTGCCCGCACAGACAAAAATACCGAATATGGTGCCGCCAGAAAACCAGCGAACCGCCACGGGCGGTCAGCATGGTGCAAGCGCCAATAAGCGCACCACTATGGTGCACAAAGGTTTTCAATCTTGGGCAGCGCTAGTGAATAGCAATGCTCGCCACTCATCAGACAATGCTTAACTTCCTGTTGGGTTTACGAAAATTATCTTTGCCCGAATATTTTTAATGGTTTGGTTCAGGATTTGCATTTCCGCGATCTATGACGGGCGATAACAAATCAACGCAGCGTGAGCACCTCTGGGTGCTGGACAACATGACCACCGCGGCCCTGTTGTTCGACGTTCGCAAACGCTTGCGCTTCATGAACACCGCCTCGGAAATCCTGTTCAGCCTCAGCAGCCGAGCCGCAACCGGCATGCAGGCCCGCGACCTGATCCAATGTCCCGACAATGAGGTCGACACCGTACTGGATCGCGCCCTGGCCACCGGCCAGCCTTTTACCGAGCGAGAAATGATGCTGCCCGCACCCGGCGGCCGCAGCATTACGGTGGACTGCACGGTGGTCCCGCTGGAAGAGGACGGATTTGACGGTATTTTGGTGGAGATTCAGCAGGTCGATCGACAACTGCGGATCAGTCGTGAGGAGCACTTCGTCAGTCAGTACCATGCCAGCCGGGCGCTATTGCGAGGCATGGCTCACGAGATCAAGAATCCCCTGGGCGGACTGCGGGGAGCGGCCCAGCTGCTGGAGCGAGAGCTGCCGGATGAAGAACTGCGCGAATATACCCGAATCATCATCGAGGAAGCCGATCGTCTGCAGACCCTTATCGACCGCATGCTGGGTCCTAACCGCCCCCCGAATAAACGTCAAGTCAATTTGCACCAGCTTCTCGAACGGGTTCGCAGCCTGGTGGAGGCCGAGGTCGGCGGTGGTATCGAACTGATCCGAGACTACGACCCCAGCATACCCCTGTTACATGCCGACCCGGATCAACTCATCCAGGCATTTCTCAATATCGCCCGCAATGCCGCCCAGGCACTGGATTCCAGGGGCCGTATACTCTTGCGTACACGCATTCATCGCCAATACACCATAGGTAATCGTCGTCACCGTTTGGCAGCTCGGATCGACATCGAAGACAACGGACCCGGAATACCCGAAGAAATGCGCGAAAGCCTTTTTTTCCCCATGGTTACCGGACGCCCTGAAGGCACCGGTCTGGGCTTGTCGATCGCGCAATCCCTGATTCATCAGCATGGCGGCCTGATCGAATGCAACAGCGAACCCGGCGCAACAGTATTTTCTATCGTTATTCCTCTGGAGATGTCCGACCATGACTAGTCGCGACCAAGTTTGGGTGATCGACGACGATCGATCCATACGCTGGGTATTGGAGCGTGCACTGCAGAAAGCCGATATTGATGTACGGGTGTTTTCCTCTGCCGCTGGCGTGATGGAGGCTCTGCATCGTGAGCGTCCTCAAGCCATTCTCAGCGATATTCGCATGCCGGGCATGGATGGGTTTGAATTGTTGGGACGTATACAGACAGAATTTCCCAGCCTGCCGGTCATCATCATGACAGCCCATTCCGATCTGGACAGCGCGGTATCCGCCTACCATGGCGGTGCCTTCGAATACCTGCCCAAACCCTTCGATGTGGACGAGGCGGTGGAACTGGTGCGGCGGGCATGCAGCCACGGCAGGCAACCCGGCCCCGGCGAGGAAAGCGGCGCAACCACAAAAACGCCGGAAATCATCGGTGAAGCGCCGGCCATGCAGGAGGTCTTCCGTGCCATCGGCCGCTTGGCACGCTCCAACATCACCGTGCTGATCAACGGCGAATCCGGTACCGGCAAAGAACTGGTTGCCCAGGCCCTGCACAGGCATAGCCCACGTCGCGACAAACCTTTTATCGCATTGAACATGGCCGCGATTCCACGCGATTTGCTGGAATCCGAACTGTTCGGCCATGAACGAGGGGCCTTCACCGGGGCGCAGAACCGTCGGGCCGGCCGTTTCGAACAGGCGGACGGCGGAACTCTGTTTCTTGACGAAATCGGGGACATGCCTGCCGAATTGCAGACGCGCCTGCTGCGCGTACTGGCTGACGGCGAGTTCTACAGCGTCGGGGGCCACAGCGCCAACAAGGTGGATGTGCGCATCATTGCCGCCACCCACCAGAACCTCGAAACCCTGGTTCGCGAAGGAAGGTTTCGGGAAGACCTGTTCCACCGCCTGAATGTCATCCGCATTCATCTGCCCTCGCTACGCGAACGTCGTCAGGATATTCCTTTGCTGGTTCGGCACTTCCTGCAGCAGGCCGCCACGGAACTGAAAGTCGACCCCAAGGCTTTGCTCAAGGATGCAGAGGACTATCTGGTCAAGCTGGACTGGCCAGGCAATGTGCGCCAGTTGGAAAACACCTGTCGCTGGCTCACCGTGATGGCCTCCGGACGTGAGATCCACCTGGAGGATCTGCCACCGGAACTGCTCCATGAGAAGGCGCCGCGAAGCGAAACCAGCGACTGGGAAAGCGCGCTGCGAGCCTGGGCGGACCAGCAGCTCGACCAAGGGGCTACGGCACTCTTGGACGAGGCCACCCCCCGGTTCGAGCGAATCATGATCGATATCGCCCTGCAACACACCAGTGGCCGCCGTCAGGATGCGGCCAAATTGCTGGGCTGGGGCAGAAACACCCTGACACGGAAGATCAAGGAGCTGGAAATGGAATCACCCGTGGAGCAGGCTGTTTGATACTGGTCGCGTCGCATGGCGTACAACACAACCCGCTAAATCAATTGAAGTAATTTACCACCTATGGAAGCCTTCCGGCTGTTCACCCGCCACCGAGGCGGCAGGCCGGGACGATTGCGTCCAAACGAACGCCTATGACTTGGCATCCTCCGCCACCGCCTCGCGCATGCGATCGCGAAAGTCCGGCATGGCCGACAAAACGCGCTTCCAGTTGGGGATGAACGGGGCCTCCATGGGGTTGGCGAGAAACTGCTCACCTGCCAGCATGATGCTCTGCGCAAAGGTCTCCACGGCCAGCTCCTCCCCATGGCGGTCGAATTTCAAATCGTTGATTCGCGCGTCGAAGTGGTATTGCTCGACGAAATCCAGCGCCATGCGATAGTAGGCGGCCTTCAGTGTTCGGAAAAACTCCGGCGAAAAGGTCACACCCTCAATGGCGAGTTTCCGGTAGATCGACTTGGCGATGTCGGCGCTCATTTTTGCCAGACCGGCGCCACGGTCCTCGGCCGACAGGTCCTGGTGTTTGTGGTCGTAATGATCTGCGATGTCCACCTGACAGACATTGTTGCGCGAGGTATTTCGGTAGACCTCCGACAAAACTCCGATTTCAAGGCCCCAGTCGCTCGGAATCCGCAGGCTGCTCAACAGATCGCGGTGCAGCGCAAACTCGCCCGAGAGCGGGTAACGGAAGCTATCCATGAACTCGAGGTAATCCAGGGAGCCAAGTATCCGTTTGAGGGTGCGCAACAGAGGTGTGACGAACAAGCGCGTGACGCGGCCGCTGAGACGGTCGCCATTGATTCGCGCGTAGTAACCTTTGCAGAAGTCAAAATCGAAGGCCGGGTTGGCTATCGGGTAGAACAGACGGGCCGGAATACAGCGGTCATAGGTGAGGATGTCGCAGTCATGCAGGGCGACTGCCTCCACATGCCGCAGAGCCAGGGCGTAACCCAGGCAATACCATACGTTTCGCCCCTTGCCCAATTCCTGCGGCGACAGGCCCTCCTGCTCCAGTAAGCGGTCGAGAGCAAGCAGGCGTTCACCATCGTTCCAGAGAATATGCACCTTTTGCGAAAGCCTGGAGAAAAACGCCCTGGCGTAATCGAATTCTTCCCGGTTTGCCCTGTCCAGGCCGACGATGATGTCACTGATGTATTTCGCGCGGCTCAGCTCATTGATGATGTTGGGCAGAGCCGGCCCTTGCAGCTCGGAAAACAGGCTGGGAAGAATCAGGGCCATCGGGCGACTGCTTGCGAAATCGTGCAGTTCGGCCTCCATCTCCTCGATCGGTCGGGTGCGCAAGCGATGCAGGGTGGTGATGGTGCCGGTTTGAAAGAAATCTGCCATAGTCCTTACTCCACAAGGGTATCCAAAAGGCCCTGGATTGCCTCGTTCCAACCCAGCGGACCGACGCCCTGGGTATACAGGGCCGTGTCGCCGATCTTGGCAAAATGACTGCCGTCCGGGCGACGCACCACCACCGGGTGATCCGCCGCTCGCAACAGCTCCAGGTCATTGGGACTGTCCCCCAAAGCAACTACCCTGGGGTAGCCAAAACGTCGGCGCAACAGCGCAAGAGCGCTGGCCTTGTCTGAGGGGCCAAGCACATGCAGAAAGCGGCCGCCCTGCAATACGCGCAAACCCCGCATGCGCAGCGCGTCGATGAAATCCGTCTTGCGCTCACCCTCACCCCGCCAAAGCAATGGTTCCGAGGCCCTTCGGTACGATGCCAGGCGGGCCGAAGCGGTGTTCAAACCGGTATGAGAGCGGATCTCATCCACGTCCATATCGCCAAAGGCCCGAAACTCAAATCCTTCTGCCCTCAGCGACGAAAGCACCCGACGGATCTGCGCTATCCCAATCGCGGGTGATAGCAGGCAGTAGCCTTGTTCCTGCCGACCGGGCAACTGGTCGGGGAAATAGCCTTCGGGTATCGCGACCAAAGCGCCGTTCTCTGCGATCAACGGATGCGGATTCTCGAGTCTTCGATTGTATTCGAGCAGTTCCTCAAAGGTTTTGCTGGAGGCAAGTACCAAAGGTATCCGCAGAGATTGCAAACGCCTCAGGGCGGGCAAGGCCGCTGCATAGCTGTAGTCGTGGTGGTCCAACAGAGTCCCGTCCAGGTCCGAGACCAGCAACAGAGAATGTACGGATCGAGTCGATGGGGAAGTATGCGGCATGAATCCGGTGAGGGAGGAATCGGTTGCAGATCGACATAGTACCGGGCTTGGACGCGAACTGCACCCTTCCCGCGCGCGGTCTTGACCCTTGTCAGGCATACCGCAGGCACCCGGGAGTAAGCTGAATGGCAGAGGGATTCTGCAATGCGGATGCAACGTCCGCGGGAGGTAAGTATGTACCGCACAGCACTGTTGATCGTCGCCATTCTGGCAACCGCGGTGACCCGCCCAGCGTTGGGCACAGAACCCACCGATACCAGCCGTTTGAACAGCTATCGTGGATTTGGCACACCGTCCTATGTGGATAGCATGCGTGACCGTATGGCTGCCCACAGCGATTCGATCCGCGCCGCCGCGAAGTCACGCCAGGACTGGATGGATCGTGATCACCAGGCTTGGCTGCGCTGGACCAACCCACATAGCGCTTGGATCCAGGATAGCAACAAGTGGCGCGACGCGTGGTGGGACCGGTTCAACGCCAATCAGCGCGCCCATTTCGACGCGGTCAGCGACGCCATGATGCGCGCCGCGCCCAGACCGTGGTTTGGCGGACATCCTTGGTATTGATCGCCCGTTTTCACTGCAGTGCTCGCATCTCTTTCCCGCGCCGGGGAGGAGGTGCGTTTTTCAACAGGGGTATACGCTTCCCGACCACAGGCTTGCCATTCTCGGACAGGCTTTTAGTCTAGCGATTCGGCGCCTTTGATGACTGAGGGCGGCAGGGCCACCGGACAGGGATCGATCTCTATGCGTTGGATATTGTGATTGGGGATGATCACCAATCGGCCCTGCAACTCCACCGCCAGCGAATCGGTTGCCAGTGTCTTCTCGATCTCGCCGGCAAGGCTGAAGCGCCCGCCACGACCATGATCCAAACGAAACCGTAGGGGGTCGCCATGGATCAGATGTACCGTGACGTTGACGGTTTGCTGGTCCGTCGCCTCCTGTCCCATCAGTTCGCCCTCACCAGACCGGCCTCGACTTTTTCACGCTCTTGCCTGCCGAGCAGTTTCTCAATCAGCGTCAAGGCAAAATCCATCGCGGTACCGGGTCCCCGGGAGGTAATCACGCGGCCATCACTGACTACCGGCTCGGGGCGCAGTTCCAGGCCGGCTATGCCGCTGGCGTCCAAGACCCCGGGGTAGCTGGTTGCCCGTCGCCCCTGCAACAGCCCGGCGTCGGCCAACACCTTGGGGGCAGCACAGATTGCCGCGGTATATTTGTCTCTCGCAACCAATCGCTTCAAGAGCGTGTGTATTCTCGGATCGGCATTGAGGTGATCGGCCCCCGGCAGGCCGCCGGGCAACACCATCATGTCGAAGTCCCGCTCCATGAGCGTATCCAGGGTAGTATCCGGTATCAGGGTTACTCCCCTGCTGGCCTTTACCGGGGCGCTATCCAACCCGGCCGTCACCACGTCAATACCGGCCCGGCGCAAGAGGTCAATGACCGTTACGGCCTCCAGTTCCTCGCAGCCCTGGGCCAAGGGCACCAATACAGTGGGCATTATCACCTCTCCTCGGTTTCCATCAGATGTTGATCTTTCAAGCGATGTAGCAGAGCAAAGCTTTTCCCGGACGGTGACGGAGCTTCAGGGCGGACGATCTCCTCCACGGCCACCAGATCGAAGCCCCTGTTGCGCAGGTCTGGTAACCAATGCTCAAGTGCCGTCAGGGTTTCCGGGTAGGGATGCCCAATGGCCACAGCATGACCCTTGTTTCTGGCGATGACCAACAAGCGCCGCAGCTGATACTCGATCGAGGTGCTTTCGCGCTGATTGTCCAAAAAAACGTCGCGACGCGTTGCCGGCAGGCCATGACGTCGAGCGATCTCCTCTGCAACCGTATGCACGGTAGTTCGGCTGTCGACAAAAAACATCGGACCCTGTTCACTGAGGGTCTGCATCAACCATTCCATAGGCTGGCGCTCGCGTGTCAGGCGGCTGCCCATGTGATTGTTCACCCCTTGGGCGAAAGGTATCGCCCGAATGGCCCGCAGAGCACGGGCACGAAACTCCTTACGCTGCTGGTTGGCGGTCAGTCCATCCGGTCCCAATCGATGCGGCGGATCAGATTCCATGGGCAGATGCACCATGACCGTTTTGCCCTGGGAATGGGCGCGCTTGGCCAGTCGTTGGGCGAACGGCGTATGAGGTAGAAAGGCATAGCTGACCGGGCCAGGCAATTCCAGCGCACGCAGCCCCAAGTCCATTCGGTTGCCCAGGTCGTCGATGATGAGGGAGATGCGGGGGCGGACCGCCTGAACCGGTTCACCCGCCTTGAGGGAACCGGCTATGAGGCTGGCTATGAGCAGCAATCCGATCCGCAAAACCGGCAATTCCTAGCCGGCGGCGCGGTTGCCAACGATCGCCAGCGCGCGAAGCAGATTGAGGGCTTCATAGAGGGGATAGTCATCCACTCCCGCCCCCGGTTTGGCGTGTTTCGGTTTTGCTTTCAAGTCAGTGTCATTCTCCAAATGGCCACTGAGGTTCGCCTCGGTAAGTTGCGGCACCTCGCTGTCATCGTCCCGCTTCAGGCTCAATTTGTCCAAAGCAATATCCGGTTCGATACCCTTGGCCTGAATGGAGCGGCCCGACGGCGTGTAATAACGGGCCGTCGTCAGCTTGATGGCCGTGGTGCTCTTCATGGGCAGGATGGTCTGTACCGAGCCCTTGCCGAAGGTTTTCTCACCCATGATCACGGCCCGCCTGTGGTCCTGCAATGCGCCGGCAACGATTTCCGAGGCCGAGGCCGAGCCACTGTTGACCAGCACCACCATGGGCGCGCCGTCGAGGGCATCGCCGCTGCTGGCCTTGAAATCCAGGCGTGAGTCGTCGGCACGGCCCTTGGTGTATACGATCAAACCATCGCCGATGAAGGTATCACTCACGGCTACCGCCGCATTGAGTACGCCACCGGGGTTGTTGCGCAGATCCAGCACCAGGCCGCGCAACGGCCCATGGTTTTCCTTTTTCAGCTCGGCCAGGGCATTTTCCAGAGCGCCGCCGGTAGGCGACTGAAAACTGGAGATGCGCACGTAGCCCATACCGTCGCCATAGAGCTTACGCTTCACGCTGCTCATTCGGATCACGTCGCGGGTGACCGTCAACTCTATGGGATTATCCAGACCCGCCCGAACGATGGTCAGCGTGATGTCCGTACCCGGTTTGCCACGCATCAACTTGACTGCATCGTTGAGGCTCATGCCCTTGATGGGGGTGTCGTCAAGACGAATGATCAGATCACCAGCCAACACCCCGGCGCGTTGCGCGGGTGTATCGTCGATCGGCGAGATGACCTTGATGGAACCGTTCTCGACACCCACTTCGATACCCAGTCCACCGAACTCTCCGCTGGTGCCAACCTGCAATTCGCGGAAATCTTCTTCATCCAGGTAGCTGGAATGCGGATCGAGACCGGATAACATGCCGCGGATCGCATAATTGAGGAGGGTCTTGTCGTCCACCTCTTCGACGTATTCGCTCTTGATACGGCCGAAGATCTCGGTGAAAGTCCGAACATCTTGCAGCGGCAAGGTCGCTTTGGCGGACACGGCGGTCTGCTCGGCAACCGCACTGCCGGGGATGGAAAGTAGCAAGCCGCCCAGAACCCCTGCCGCAACCACCGAAAGATGAAACCCAATCGTCTTCATTTCACGCCCCCAACGCCGTATGGCGACGCAGGTAATGCCGATGTTTGGAAGGCCCTATTCGCCATGATACGACGCCCCCGATCAAACCCTGTTAGACCCAATACGTTCGCAGATGTTCTATCGATGCCGAACGCAGCCATTTCTTTTCAACACAGACTGTTACGGCTTTTCCTGGCTGTCAATAGCATAGATCTCAATTTCGATCTCCTGAAAGCGTATCCCGGTCGAGCAGTTTATCGGTCACGGTACAACAGACTTCAACCAACGCGGTTGCCCCGCGCCCGGCGACACCAGAGGAGCGGGTCCAACGGCTCACCACGTTGACGAATTTCAAAGTAGAGCGCGCTTTTGCTTCGGCCGCCGCTACGCCCCACCACGGCAATGGCATCCCCTTCCTGTACCCATTCTCCCACGTCCTTCAACAGGGCTTGATTATTGCCGTACAGTGTCAAGTAGCCGTCACCGTGGTCAAGTATGATCATCAGGCCGAAACCACGCAGCCAGTCGGCGAAAGCGACCCGCCCGTGGGAGACCGCGCGTACCTCCTGACCTTCGCCGGCCTCGATAAGTACGCCGGTACTGACCGTGCCATATCGTTGGCTGCGGCTACCGAATCGTACCGACAAACGTCCCTTGGTCGGCCAGGGCAAGGTGCCCTGTTGATTTGCGAAAGGCTCGCTGCCTCTGGGATCGGCAGGGATGTCCGCAAGACCCTTCTCGAGAGATTCTATAAGATCCTTCAATGCCTGTTCATCCTCGCGCAGGGCATTGAGACGCTCATCCCCTGCCGACAGCTCCCGCTCCAGTCGCAATGCCAATTCCGTTTGCCTGACACGCACCTGTTCCAGCTCCGTCCGCCGTCTGGCAAGGGTCGCTACCACGGCATCCACTTCCACGCGGTTGGCAGCCAGTGCCGCCTCCAGCTCCGCCAAACTGGCCAGGGTCTCGCGGACCGCGTGGATTTCGCGGCTGCGGGCGCGGTGAAAGAAATCATAGTAGGTCAGAATCCGGCTCAGCCGATCCGGGTCTTCCTGATTGAGAAGAATCTTCAACCTTTGCTGGCGACCCAGAAGGTAACTGGCCCTCAACTGTTCAGAGAGCTGGCGGCGTTGCTGACGCAAGCGCTCCTGCTGCCACGCCCGATCCTTTTCCAAGGCCTTGGAGCGCACGTCCAACTGTTCCCGCCTCTGCTTCAGCTGCCGGATCTCCCCGACCACGGCACCAACTGTGGCATCCAGGCGCCGCAGGCTTTGATGCAGTTCGTCGAGTTCCGCACGTCCGCTGCCCAACCGCTGGCTCAGTGCCTTGATTTGCGCCTGCAACGCCTCCAGGCGAACACCTGCATCGTCTTCCTGGGCGTATGCCCACGAGTAAAACAGCAGGGAAAGCGCCAGAAGGAGAAAGCCGTGGCCGAAACGGCTTGGATTTAAAATCACGACTCCAGTTGCAGCAGCGATCGACCGCTCATCTCCGCCGGCTGGTTGAGGGACATCATGGCAAGGAGGGTCGGCGCGATATCGCAAAGGGCGCCATTCGGCAGCAGACTGCCCGGACGCCCTACGTAAACCAGGGGTACGGGATTGGTGGTATGCGCGGTTTGCGCTTGGCCGGTTACCGGGTCAAGCATCTGCTCGGCGTTGCCGTGATCGGCCGTGATCAACATCTCGCCACCGGCCGCATGCAGCGCTTTCAGAACTCGCCCCAGACAGAAATCCACGGCCTCGATGGCGGCTACGGCGGCTTTGAAATTGCCCGTATGGCCCACCATGTCGGTATTGGCATAATTGACGATGATAGCGTCGTACTTTCCGCCGCCTATCGCCTCCACGAAATGGTCCGTGACCTCCTGGGCACTCATCTCCGGTTGCAGATCGTAGGTGGCAACATGCGGCGAGGGCACCAGAATGCGGTCCTCACCCTCGAAGGGCTGCTCCACGCCGCCATTGAAGAAGAACGTGACATGGGCGTATTTCTCGGTTTCCGCCAGTCGCAACTGATGCAGGCCCAGGCTGGAAAGATATTCGCCAAAGCCATTTTTTAAGCGCTCCGGAGGAAACGCCACCGGAATGTCGAATTCCGCGTTGTATTCGGTAAGACTGGTGAAAGACGACAGTTTCGGCTCCACCTTGCGCTTGAAGCCGTCGAAATCCGCCGAGATGAAGGCCCGGGTCACCTGCCTGGCGCGATCGGAGCGGAAGTTCATGAAAACCACCGCGTCGCCGTCGCGCATACGTACCGGCTCGCCCCCCTGAGGCACGATGGACGTGGCCTCTACGAACTCATCGGTCTCGCCACGGGCATAGGCCATGGCCAGACCCTCCAGGGCAGTAGGGGCATGGTACTCGGCCATACCTTGGGTAATCAGGTCGTAAGCCCGTTCGATGCGGGGCCAGCGGTGATCGCGATCCATGGCAAAGTATCGCCCGATCAGCGACACCAGACGGCCCTTTCCAAGTTCGGCGAACTTTTGCTCCAGGGCAATGATGGAAGGTTCGGCGCTCTTGGGTGGAGTATCCCGGCCGTCCAGGAAGGCGTGTACGTAGATCTCTTCCACGCCGTGCTGAACCGCCAGATCAACCATGGCGTGGATATGTTCCTCGTGGCTGTGTACGCCACCAGGCGAGAGCAAACCCAGAATATGAACCGCCCGGCCATTCTCCTTGGCTACATCGACGGCCCCCACCAGCGTCTGGTTGGTGAAGAACGAGCCGGTTCGGATCGACCGGCTTATGCGGGTGAACTCCTGATAGACCACCCGACCTGCACCCAGGTTCATGTGTCCGACCTCGGAGTTGCCCATTTGATCGGAGGGCAGGCCCACGGCGGCGCCCGAGGTGCGCACCAGGGTATTGGGGTATTCGCGCCACAGCCTATCCCAAACCGGCGTACGCGCCGCCTTGATGGCATTGTATTCGGTGTCTTCGGAATAACCCCAGCCGTCCAGAATAACCAGGGCGACCGGCCTGGGAGTGGTTGACATACCAGTAACCGTAGTGGATGGGCAAGATACCCGGGGTGAGCGCTGTCCCGGTCCTGTTGCCGGACAATTCAATGCGGCTTAGTTTACGCCACTCCCAGTGGCTAACCAAACGGAAGACTGGAAAGCCCGGGCCTCGCCAAAGACTTCGGCGCTGCCGGAATATTCTTGAGTCTGGGACAGTGTCGCCGGAGCCATACCTTTATCGGCGGCATTGCGACAGAACTCCTCGATATCCGCCAATACCGTAAGAAAATTTGGGCTTTTTCATGAGTTACAGGCTAGAATAGAAAGAAAAGAGTATTATTCTATTAGGGGTGATTAAACTAGGGCGTTGAATATGCAGCAAAAATTCGCCATCGACCAGAGTGGAGCAATGGGTATTCCCATGAATTTCGATGACGCTGCCGAACTCTTGATGGAGTCGGACACCGATATAGAGAGGGCCTCGCGCTCACTGAAGGCCATGTCTCATCCTCTGCGGCTCAAGATCCTTTGTACCCTGGGTGGGCAGGAGATCAGTGTGCAGGACATCGTCGACCAAGTCGGCACCTCCCAAAGCAATATATCTCAACATCTGGCAATTCTTCGCGACAAAGGCATCCTCGCCTCCCGCAAAGATGCCAACCGGGTGTACTACCGTGTAGGTGACAGCCGTACCCTCGAACTCATTCGGATGATGCGCGAGGTATTTTGCAAACAAGGCTGATCACACGGCATCCGCTTGAGCGGAGGCAGATGCTCGGTTAGTCTTGCCGCCCCAGGGCGCGCAAGCGCCGCTCTCTATGGTCTTTACCGGACTCGACAAACGATGCCTCTGCAAGAATTCGTCACCGCCAACTGGGAATTGTTCCTAGCCTTGGTCGTCATCCTCGCTTTGCTGTTCAACAACCTGTTCGCGGAGCGGCTGCGCGGCTACCAGTCTGTGGACCCCGGTGGCGCCGTCAACCTGATCAACCACGAGGACGCACTCTACCTGGATGTGCGCACCGACGGTGAGATCAGCGAAGGCCGTGTCATCAACTCGCTTCACATTCCCCTGTCGGCCCTCAAATCCCGCCTGGGAGAACTGGAAAAACACCGCCAACGACCTATTGTTGTGGGATGCCGTTCTGGTCATCGTTCAGGCGTGGCCTGCGGACAGCTTCGCAAGGCCGGCTACGAAAAGGTCTACAACCTCAAGGGCGGCATACTGGCTTGGCGCGCCGCCAACTTGCCTGTCACACGCAAAGGGTAAGGTGATGTCCGACGGTCTGCACTTGGTGTGCCCACACTGCAATGGGGTAAACCGCCTGCCCGCCGAGCGCAACCCTGGGGAGGCCAAATGCGGGCGTTGTCATGAACCGCTGTTCGACGGGCACCCGGCGAACGTCAGCGGTGCCGGCCTGGAGGCCCATGTCAGCAGGGGACAGATTCCTGTCGTTGCCGATTTCTGGGCCGACTGGTGCGGCCCCTGTCACATGATGGCACCTGCCTTTGCCGAAGCTGCCAGGACGATGGAACCGCAAGTTCGCTTTGTAAAGGTCGATACCGAAGCAGACCAGCAAACGGCCATGCGCTACGCGATCCGCGGCATCCCTACCTTGATACTGTTTCGCGATGGGCGCGAACTCACCCGCCAATCCGGCGCCATGAGCGCACAGGGCATCGTCTCCTGGTTGCGCTCATCACTTTCGTAATGAAACGCCGAAACTAAACTACGCCACGGGATACCCCTGATGACCGAACAAAACAACGCCGCCGCCGGTGGCAACGGGCAAGACCAACGCAATATCGCGCTTCAAAAGATCTATGTGAAGGATCTGTCCTTCGAGAGTCCCAATGCGCCCAAGATTTTCACCATGGGCAACTTGAAACCGGACGTCGGGCTCAACCTCAATAGCAGTGCCAAGTCAATCGGACCGGACACGTATGAGGTCAACATCAGCTGCACGGTAACCGTCAAACACGAAGACCAGACACTGTACCTGGTGGAGGTTCAGCAGGCCGGGGTGTTCATGGTCAAGGGTTTCTCCAAGGAAGAGACCCAGGCCATCGTCGGTGCCTACTGCCCCAACATGTTGTTCCCCTATGCCCGTGAGGCAATCTCCGACATCGTCGGCAAAGGCGGGTTCCCGCAGTTGCTGCTGGCCCCGGTGGATTTTGGCGTGCTCTACCAGCAGCACCTGCAACAACAGCAGGGCAAGCGGGAAGACGCAGAGCAGCCTCAGGCCTGATTGGCAAACACAACCGCCGTCCGATCCCACGGAAACACCGATACCATGCCGCCCGCACAGCCAGTAGCCGTCATTGGCGCCGGCTCCTGGGGAACCGCTCTGGCCGTGCTGTTGGCTGGCGACGGCAGGCCAGTGCGGCTATGGAGCCATGAAGCGCCCCACGTAGCCGAACTCCTGCAATTCGGCGAGAACAAGTCCTTCCTGCCCGGCATCAGCCTGCCCACCAACATCCAGCCCACAGGCGACTTGGCCGAGGCGTTGCGTGACAACGCCCTGCCCTTGCTGGTCATCCCCAGCCACGCCTTTCGCAGCGTACTGGAAGCGATCAAACCCCTGTTAGGCAACGGAACGCCAGTGGCCTGGGCCACCAAGGGCCTGGACCCGGCGTCCGGTAACCTGCTCAGCGACAGCGCCGCAGCGATTCTGGGATCGGAGCACCCCTTGGCCATAGTGTCCGGCCCCAGCTTTGCCGCTGAAGTTGCCAAGGGTTTACCCACCGCTGTCACCGTGGCCGCCAGTGATCCAGCCTTTGCCCAGCGACTGGCGGAGTTGCTGCGGGCAGAAGCGTTTCGCACGTATTACAGCGAGGATCTCATCGGCGTGCAGATCGGCGGCGCGGTGAAAAACGTGCTCGCCATCGCCGCCGGCGCGGTGGCGGGGGCAGGCCTCGGCGCCAGTGCGGAAGCCGCCATGGTCACCCGCGGCTTCGTCGAATTGCGCCGTGTTGGCGCCGCTTATGGCGCGCGCCCCGAAACGCTGATGGGCCTTTCCGGTCTTGGCGACCTGATCCTGTCCTGCGGCTCCGCGCAGTCACGCAATTTCGCCTACGGGCAGGCGCTCGGGCGAGGCGAGGAACTGGAAGGCCGACCACTTGCCGAGGGGGTTGCCACGGCGGCGATTGCGGCAGAAATTGCCGCCTCGCGAGGCATCGAAGCGCCGATCGTGGCAGCCGTCGATGCGGTGCTGAAGGGCAAAATTTCGATCACTGATGCAGTGGCGGCACTTCTGTCGCGGCCACTCAAAAGCGAAACGGACTGAACCGGAGAACCTCATGGCCTACTGGCTTTTCAAATCCGAACCGTCGACCTGGTCGTGGGAGATGCAGAAGAAGAAGGGCGATGCCGGCCAGGAGTGGGACGGCGTGCGCAACTATCAGGCGCGCAA
>JAGRGI010000021.1 GCA_020445565.1 Chromatiales bacterium | reverse complement strand
TCGTATTGGTAGTCGTGGGTGGTGCTGCTGTCGGTACGGATGCGGTTACCGACCGGGTCGTAGGCGTAGGCCGCCTGCCAGGGGAGGGTGGGGGCTTGTTCGGTTCCGCCGGTGAGGACTTTTTCCAGGAGTTGGCCGAGACCGTCATAGTTTCGGGTTTCGGTGGCGCTGGGAAAGGTGATGGTGGTGGGACGGCCGTCGGCATCGCGTTGGGTGACCTCGATACGGCGGTTGGCGTCCAGCACCGTGGCCTGCCAGCGTCCGGCCGGGTCATAGTCGTAGTGGCGCGTCTTGCCTGCGGGATCGGTATAGGTCTGGGTACGGCCGGAGCGGTCGTAGCTGCGTTGTTCGACCAGGGTGAATCCGCCATAGTCGGTCTCGGTGCGTAGCGCTCGTCCGAGGGCGTCGCGGCTGTAGCGCAGGGTGGCGGTGGGGCCGTGGATCTCGCGCAGATCCCCGGCTTCGTCGTAGCTCAGGGTTTCGACGATAGCGGGTGTGTCTTCCCCGGCCATGAAGAAGCGCTCGGCGATGGGGCGATCCAGGGGATCGTGCTCGGTCTCGTTGCGCCTTCCGCTGGGATGGATCGTCTCGATACGGTTGCCGGCCGGGTCGTAGCGGTACTGGATGGTGGCGGCATCGGGGCGGGTCTCGGCGCTGCGTCGGTCGGTCAGGTCGTAGGCATAGCGGGTGATCGCCCCTTCGGGGTCGGTGACCTGGGTGAGGTTGTCGCGCCCGTCATAGCCGTAAACGGTGATGCCGCCATCGGCCCCTTCGGATTCCACCAGGCGGCCCAGGGGGTCGTAGCGAGAGCGGCGGGTGTGGCCGTTGGCGTCGGTGCGGGCGATGCGGTTGCCGGCCAGATCGTAGGCCTCGGTCTGGGTATCGGTGCGGCCGTCGTGATCGGTATCGCGCTGCAACAGGCGCCCGCGCGGATCGTAGCGCAGGGTCTCGACACGACCGGCGCGGACAATGCGCACCGGCTGACTGAAAGCGCCGGGGTTGGTGTCATCGGCGCCGGCATAGACAAACTGCGTGGGCTCTGCACCGGGCACCTCCAGACGCACCGGCCGGCCCTGGGGATCGTAATCGATACGCACCAGCCGGCCCTGCGGGTCGGCGATCTGCTGGATCTTACCGTCGAGACGGCGGGCGTAGGTGGTGGTGGCGTTGATGCTGCCGGCCGCTTCGGTATGGCGGATCAAGCGATCGCGGGGGTCGTAGACGTAGAGATCTTCCCGGTCGCCGGGAAAGGTGCTGCGCATGCGCCGCCCGGCGGCGTCGTAGGTGTGGTCGGTGACGTGGTCCAGGGGATCGGTCTCGGTGAGTAGCTTGCCGAGGGCATCGTAGCTGTAACGCCAGATGTTTCCGTTGGCATCGGTGAGCTGGCGGGGCTGATCCAGCGGGTCGAAGTCCGCATAGCGGGTGATACCGCCCTCGGGGTCGGTGGTCTCGATGCGCTGGCCCAGGGCGTTGTAGCGATGGGTCCACAGGGCATCGCCGGGACGGGTCTCGGTGAGCAGGCGGCCGTGTTCGTCGTAGGTGTAGCTCGTGGTGCGTTGCTCGGCCGTGCCCAGGGCCTCGGTGAGGGTGATCAGATTGCCGTGTTCGTCGTACTCTCGGGTCTCGACCACACCCAGGGGATCGGTATAGCGGGTGGGCAGCTCGAAGCGCGGGTGCCAGCGCCAGCGCTCGATGGCGCCGTCGGGGTGACGGACCTCGATGGGGCGCTCGTAGGCGTCGCGCTCGGTCAGGGTGACGCGGCCGGCGGCATCGGTGCTGCGCATGGCGTCGCTGGCGATACGCTGCTGGCTGACGGTCTGACCGGCGCGCACGTCGCGCACCACGCGCCCGCGCAGGTCATACCAGCGCTCACGTTCGGCGCCGTCGCTGCTGCGCTCGATGAGGATGTAGCGCCGCTCGGTGTCCTGATAGTAATAGCGCAGGCTGCGGTACGGGCCGTCGGACCAGCGCATCTTGATCATTTGCACGCTCGGTGGGGCGGTGTAGGTGATGCAGTCGGAACGGCCTTCCACCTCGTCGAGCACATAGCGCTCGCGTTGCACCAGCTCACCGGTTTCCGGGTCTTCCACTTCCTCGACGATCCAATGACCGCTGGGCTCGCCGGTGCCGCAGATCGTTTGCAGGCCGCCGGGCAGTTCCACGTAGTCCAGGCTCAGGCTCTCGCCCAAGGGGTTGGTCAGGCTGGCCAGATAGCGTTTTTCCAGCAAGGTGACATAGCCGTAGGCCCAATCCTGCCCGCGGGCATCGGTGACGCCGGTGAGGTCGGCGCCCTGCCAGTGATAGGCGACGCTGCGGCCGTGGCGGTCGGTGGCTTCGATGAGATGGCCGCCGGTATCGTAGGCAAGGCTGAGCCAGATCTGGTCGCTGGCGTCGTGCAGACTGCCGATCCGGCCTTGCTCGTTGCGCTCGGCCCGCAGGCGGTTGTCGTTGCGGTCACCAAAGCGCAGCAGGCGGCCCTGGGGGTCGTAATCGATCCACTGGCCTTGCAGGTCCTCCCAGCGCCAGCCGCTATCGGTGGCATAGAGCTTCTTGCCGGGGCTGTCGACGGCGCGGTACAGGGGGCGGTTGTCGCTGGCGAAGCCGCGCCGCTCGTAGACGTATTCGCCGGCGCGCAGAATGCGCTCCGGTTCATCGGCTGGACCTTCGAGGATCAGGTCGTCCCAATTGCGGTTGAAGTCCCAGTGGTCGGCGTTCCACTGGCGGGTGACGCGGATCTGGGCGCCGAAGTAGGGGAGGCTCAGATCGGTCTCGGCATGGTGGTAGAGGCCGTGGCGGTGGTCGGGGCCGCCGTCGGTGAGGCCAGCCCAGGCCCAGCAGGGGGTCAACAGCACGATCAGCAACAGAACGTGCAAACGCTTCGTGTCCATGGTTTTTTCTCTTTCTGGGGTCCGTTAAAACAAGCCGCCGCTGTCGCCGGTCTTCTCGCAGATCTTGCCCACCACGCGGCAGGCTGGCAGCGGATCGGGCTCGGATTCCGCCTGGCCATCGCCCGGTGGGCTGACCCAGGGCGGCGTGTAGGCATCGCCGCTGACGTGGCCCCATTGAATAGTATCGCCACCGCTTGCCGTCGCGCCGCCGGAACAGGTACCGATGGTGCGTACCCAGCACATGGGCGTCGCCAGCGGGCGTCGATCTCCGTTGGCACACACGTAGCTGCATCGCAGCTCGCTACAAGGCCGCTCGGTATAGCAGCCCGCACCAGTTGCCTCTCCATCCGGCTCGAAGTCCTGCAAGGCAGTGATGCGGTAGGGGATGGTCAGGCTCTGCTTGGCGCCGAGGGTGTCGGGCAGGGGGCCGAACTCGAAACGCAGCAGGTCGCTGTCCGGCGGCGGGGCCAGTTCCAGCTCGTCCGCACGGACCAGTCCGTGATTGGTGATCTTCAGTTCTCCCTGGAAGGATTCGCCGGCACGCATTAGGGGCAGGGGAACGCTGCTGGGTTCGACTACGACCACGGCGGCGGGTAGATCGGCCTCGAAGTCCAGGTTGAGCACCAGGTCGTAGCGGTCTTCCAGCACGATCTCCCGAACCTGCCATTCGACGCTGACCAGGCGGTAGTCCAGGAACAGGGGCTGTTGGGTGAGAAGTTCGGCTTGCACCCGCAGCAAACCGGTAGCGTCGAGGTGGCGAGGGGCGCTGACCCGGTAGTGGTAGCGACCGGCGGGTAAGTTTTCGAAGCGTGCTTCTCCAAGTGAATCGCTGAGTTTGCGGTGTACTTCGCCGGTGAGGGTGTCGTGACGTATTTCGATCTCCGCACCCGCCAAACCTTGGTGGATCTCTTTGGTGTCGGGATCGCGCAGGCCGGTATACATATCGGCCAGTTTGAATTCCAGATCGCCGCGACCGGACTCCGAGATCCTCACGGTGAGCGGGATTTCCAATGGCGGGTGATTGGCGCCCTCAGCCCGCAGGCGCAGGACGTACTGGCCACTGGGGACGAGTCCGGCCGGCTGGATTCGCACGCCCACTTCGCGGCTCTCGCCGACGGCCAGATTGCCGCTTTGCGCGGGCACGGTAAGCCCCGTCCATGCCGGGGCGGGGCTGCCGTCGGCATGGCGCAGTTCCAAGGTCAGCCCTTCGAGGGTGGCAAGGCCGGTGTTGCTGAATCGAACCGTTTCGATCCGTTGCTCGTCACCCGTCAGGCCCAGTTCCAGGGATAGTGGCGTGGCGCTGAGCCTTGGCAGGGCTTCGCCGAAATGGTAGTTCACCGTGATGGCGCCCAGGGGGGCCTGACCATCGAGCACTGCCAGTATCAATGTGCCCGCTTCGGGCGCGGTGTCGTCCGCGACCAGGGTGGGTCGCAGGGTCAGGCGCTGCCCGGAGGCCATGGGGGTGGCGGGAGCGGCGTTGAATTCGATGCCGGCTGGCAGCGTTTGGCCGGCTTGGTCTTCTGCCCGAAGTGCGAGATGCACCTGGGCCAATTCCGTACCTTCGCCGGCCACCAGGGTGATAGGTAGTTGGCGCTGATCGTGACGGGGTATGTCGACATCGATGCCCCTGGGTTGAATGTCCAGATGTTGCAGGACGAAGGCGCCATGCTCCGGCCGTTCGGTCAGGTCCGGATGTAGTACTGAGACCCGGTAGCGTCCGTAGGCGGCCGGATTCGGGGTGTAGCGGTGCGAGAATCGCCCGGCCGCATCGGTTTCGATCTGGATGCGTTCTTCCAGTCCTCCCCGTTCCAATATCAGTGTCAGTGGAACATAGGCCATGGGCGCATCGTCCGTGCGGCGCAAGGCTCGGCCGGTGAGTACGATGGGCAGTTCGCCGAAGGAGACTTCCGGTGTGGCGGTATCGAGATGGCCGCGGTATTCCGTGTCGACAAGATTCAGCGGGATGCGGGTGGTGCCTCCGGAGAGAGTGACCGCGCGTTCGGTGCCTAATTCGTGGTGAACCCGTGTTATGTCTAGCCGTAATTCGACGGACTGTGGTGCGGCCGCGGGAATGGGGAAATCGATCCACGGTGAGCGGTAGCGCTGGCCGGGGGCGATTCGCGCACTGCTGATGCCATTGGCGTCGGTGGTGATTGCGTCGCCCAACGCGAGGCGAATTGCTTGGACAGTCAGCGGGTTGGATTCATCGTCCAGCAGTCGCAGGCTGACGTCGTTACTGTCGTTCGCACCGTTGTTGCGGGCGAGGACCACCTGAAGCTCCGCGTTGCCAAAATTTTCAATCACGAAGCTGGCCTGCCCGATGGCACCGCGCAGCAGGTTCTGAGCCTGTAGTTCGATTCCCAGACCGCCGTCGCGCACGTCGACGGTCTCCGCGCGGGTGAGCGTCACTTTCAGACCTTGTTCCGGTTCGACTACGACACTGCGTTGGGCCGCCGCGGTGTCTGGCAATTCAGGGTAACCGCCGATGGTCAGGGGGATGTCCGCTGTCTCCCCGGCGAGCAGGGAGAAGATTTCTGAGCGATGGATGCGGTCGGCGAGCATCAGTTCTAGGTGAATTCCCTGCACGGCGTAGGCGCCGCGGTTTTCTACCCTATAGAGCCTTTGGTTCATCAAGCCGCGGCGGACGGTTTGATCCGCGTGGGCGGTTACGACAAGCTCGGGTAGCAGCAGGCTGCGTGCCGGACTGGCTTCGCCGTTGGCGTCTACTGCTTCGATGGTGTAGCGGCGCTCTCCGCCGGAGTACCCCAGGTCCGTCCACTGCGATGGTGCGTAGGGCGCATCGTTGAGCTTTATACGTTGACCGGGGTTGCCCAGATACAGGTTGTAGCCGGCCAGATGGTTGCCGTTGTGCTGCCAGGAAAGCGACGGCGCCGAACCGTTGATGCGTTCCACATGCAAGCTTTGCACGGGCAAGAGCAGATCGGTGTTGAGATAGCCATAGTTCGAGGGAGAGGACTCATTTCCGGCCTTGTCGACAGCGGTGACGAAATAGACCGGTTTCGTGGGATCGGGGCGGGAGTCCACTGCCTGTTGTACGACGATCTGGTCCAGGACCAAATCAGCGTTGACGCCAGGGCCGGTTTGCTCAGCAGCACGATAATAGCGATAGTGGTCAATGTCCGTGGCGGCGGGGGTTTGCCACTGGCCGACGATGCCGGCAGGATGCAGAAGTACCGAGAACTGTTGCGGTGCGTCCGGCGCTTGCGAGTCCACCTGCACGGTAATGGCCGGGCTTTGCGCACTCGTCGATTCTTGGCCATTGGCGCTGCGGATACTGGCTACGCTGTAGCTCCAGGGTCCGTCGTTACCGGGTTGATCGATAAGGGTGAGTTCGCCCTCTACCCGTTGGAAGGCATCCGCCGACCCTGCCGCCGATTGGCGATAGAGTTGATAGGCCAGCGCACCTTCCACGGCATTCCAGCGTAATTCTACCTTGCCCGCAGGCAGGGCCTTGGCGCTGAATCCTTGGGGAGTGTCCAAGGGGGGCAATTCGTCCTGATAGATTTGCCAGCCGCCCGAGTTGGCCAGTTCGGTTCCTTGGTTGCCCAGGTCGTCTTGAACCAGGAGCGAGAATCCAAGTATCTGTGGAGTGTCTTTTCCGGCGCTGCCCGGCAGGGTGAGTTCGCCCTGCCAATGGGTCGCCGAGATGGGCAACAGGGGTATCTCGCCGAGGGGATCATTGCTGCCCGGAAAGAGGTTGTAGCCAAGCTGGGGGGTGGTGCCGCTGGCAGGGGCCTCGTCCAGAATCAGATCAATGCTCACGGTGACGGGTGCGTCTTCGTAGTTGCGTATCGGGCTGGCTGGGATGAGGGTCAGGGAGGTTCCTCTGGGGCCACGGGTGTCGACCTGAATCTGCGCCGGGGCAAGGATAGCCGAGCCACGATTGCCAACGAGGTCCCGTCCAGAAAACTGGAGGCTGGCGGTTCCGGTCAGCCCTTGCGGCAGGGAATCGATCTTGCCAAGGTAGTGGGTGGGGTCGGAAGCCACGGCCGCGATGGGGATCACGCCAAATCCGTCGAGGGCGAGATTCAGGTAGGGCGGCGCTTCCAGGGGTTCGCTCAGCTCGATATTCACGTCGATCTTGCCTGCGCCGTAGCGCATACCCGCGGAATCGTAGGGTGCGCCGGCCGAGGTAAAGGCAACGGTGGTAACCGTCGGGAGCGTACCGTCGGCCGTGGCGGAGACGGCGTTGGAGGGTTCGCTGGGGGTGCCCAGACTGTTGTAGGCCACTACCCGGTAGTAGTAGATCCCATCTTCCACGGGAAGGTCGTCGAAACGGTTTTCGGTAATGCGATTTGCATTTACTCGAATGGCGTCGGTTACGTTGGCGAATGGCGAGCCTGCCCGATAGAGGTCATAGCCCACTGCCGTTCCGTCGGCCGGTGCCACCCACCGCAACTGCACCGTGCCAGCTTCGCCAGGGTCGGCCACCAGGGAGAGGGGGGCGCCCGGACGGCTATCGTCGCGCTCGATGATGATCGCAGCGCTGGGAAGGCTCTCACCCGCGCGGTTGCGTACACGGGCGGTGATTCGATTGTCTCCCGAGGTCAAGGGCACGGATGCAGTGAACTGGCCGTTCGTACCCAGGGCAAGCCAGGGCGTGGTGGTAAGCTCGTTTACCAGCAGCCTGACTTCCGCGCCTTGAGCGGCCAGCCCTTGAACCTGGATTGAGGCGTCCGCCGTCACCGTACCCGTCGCCGGAGCGCTCAGGATGGGGGGATTGGGTGGTGCCAGTGCGATGGAAATGGGGAACTCAACGGAAGCAGAGTTACCAACAATGTCGAAGGCGCTGAGGCGCAGCAGGGCAGGGCCGTCGCTGAGACCGTCCAGACTCAGCGGAATCGACCACCGACCCTGTGCATCGGAAGATTGTGTAATACCCACGGGATTCTCGCCGAGCCAGGCTTCCACGCGTACAACGGCCTTGTTGTCCGACGCGGTGACGGAAAGCAAACCGGAATGGGTAAAGTTCTGCCCGGCAGAGATCGGCTGGGTGTCGAAGCGCGCATCGTCGATCTGCGGCGCGATCAGGTCCGTTGACGGACGGACACGTACGCTGCTTACCTCTGGATTGAATCCACCGCTGGTGTTCTCGGTAACGATGGCGACGTAATGGTCGACCTCGTTGGTGAGTCCGCTGAGCGTTGCCGGAGAACTGGTGAACGGGGTGAATTGTGTCATCCCCGACACGTTGTCGAATGGCGTCTGCGACACATAGACGCGATAGCTGGAGATCCACTGCGCCGGCGCCACTGGCTGCCACTGCACTTCGGCGGAACCGTTGCCGGGGCTGGCCTGCACCGCGCTTGGATTGGGTAGCCAGGTAACCGCTTCCATGCGCGTCGCAACCGACTCATTTCCGGAATGGTCGACGGCAGACACCCGCACAACCCGCACGCTGCCAGGGGCCAAACCGTTGATCAGATGCTCAGTTTGCCCGGAACTCAGCGTCGCGATGAGTTCTCCCGCATCGGTACGAACGCGATAGCTTGCCAGGTCGGCAGCGTTCTCGGTAGGTGGATTCCATTGGAAGTGGATCGACCCGAGGCCGGAGATGGATTGGGGGTTGGAGATGGCTCCGGGGGGAATCTGGTCTTGGGTGATGACAACAACAGGAGACACTTCGTCCAGGGCGTTGCCAAGTTCATCGACTGCGACCACCGCAACGTAAGTGGGGACGCCGGGTTGTAGTCCGCTGAGTTGGTAGCTCGTTGTGCCGGCGCTAAGTTCCTCTACCAGTGTTGTTGACGTGGGATTTGTAAATGTCTGGGAAGAGCGGTAGATACGGAACGACTGGATGTCGCCGCCGTTGGCTGCTTGGTCGTAACTTGTCCAATCGAGTGTTGCTTTGGAGCCGTCTGCGATAGCTGCAACTGCGGGAGTAACCGTTCCGGGCGGTCCGGCGTCAATAGTGAAGGTGAATACATAATGATCGTCCGTCGGTTCTCCAGGTATGGTGTCGCCATCCTGGTCCATGGGCGTGCCGGCGGGGGTTGTAATGCCGGGAGAAACCGAGACGATATAGGTGCCTGGGTGTGCAAGTGGCTGTGGCGGCTGTAGGACGACCTCTTCTTCTTTTGGAAATACAACACTATACAAAACCTCCTCTCCATTGGGGGCGCCAATTTGTATGTACTGATCAATTGCACCTTGTTGGTTGAAGCTTCGATTAAAAGTGATAGAAATTCCCACTACTGGTGCATTGACTACATAGTTGGGGCTAACATTTGAAATCTTTAGAAGTTCCGACGTATTTTCCAAATATATTGATCCGTCGGAACCCGCTAGGCCGTCAAACCTGCCTGCGCCACCAGTGACTTGTATGTTATCCTTGATATTAAAAGTTGTGGCATCGCGGTAGTAGATCGCAACTCGACCGCCACTACCACCGCCCGCGGGCTTAGTCGGACCGTCGCCGTAGCCTCCATTCGCGCTTATATATCCAGTACCGCTAATTTTATCGGTTTGAATCCATACTGATCCGCCGCTTGCGCCGCCGCCGGGAGTCTCACCATATGTATAAGCACCATTATTTCCGTTTGCAATGATCTTTCCGTCAACTATAACCTCTTCCGCAACCAACTTGATTGCGCCCCCTCCTCTGCGCGCGTAAGTATCCGACGCACCTTGCCCGAAAGTAATGGGGGAATGATCGTTTCCGTAGGGGATATTGGACTCCACTCCATTCGCAGCGCCGCCGATACCTCCATGACTTGCACCAGCAGATCCTTCGACGACCGTCCCATATGACTCCCTCAAACCCTTGCCACTGACGTTGATTCGGGAGGTCTCGTCTATCTCCACTCGATCCGCGACCAATGTGAGTCCGGGGCCGCTCTGTGCTAGAGCTATCCGATGTCCCAATGCGCCTCCATTCACGAGGACTATTTCACGAAACTGATCAACAATCCCCTGCAATTCTAGATAGTAGTTATCAACCAGCAGATTGTCTGAGTCTAACGTCAACTTGCCGAATGTAGTCAAACTTCCTTTGTTGCCCCCAATGATACCGCGAAGGTGGGTATCTTCGGTCAGACGAACCCACGCATAATTGAGTATGAGACGAGCATTAATCTGACCGTGTAGTTCCAGTGGTGCCATTGACGCTATACCGCCGTTGTCCGCCTTGATGGTCCCGAACTCCGCGGAGTTTTCACGGTAATAAACCGATCCCGCTCCGCCCTGTTGGCCACCGCGGTATCCGTACCCTCCCATCGCAAAAATATGATTCAGGAGGAAATTATCTTGGGCATTATCGAAGTAAACGGCAATTCTTCCGCCAGCTCCGCCACCGGTTGGGTATTCGGTGTCGCGATAGTCGTAGGAGCTGCCGCCATTGGCGTAAATTTTTCCAATTCCTGCGATTGTGCCTGCTTCTATCCAAATGGAACCTCCGCTCGCTCCGCCTCCGCCACTCGGCCAGCGGTAAAGACCTGCCTCGCCATTGGCAGAAATCGTTCCATCCAACAGCAAGTCGTCGACAACTAAGTGCAGCTTTCCTCCTCCTCGTTGACTACTGTTCGTGGTAATGCCTTGTCCGTGAGTGTTTGGCTGAAGATGGTCGCCATAAACGGCCGGCGAGCTATTGGAGGATTCGGCACCGCCACGGCCGCCATGACTTGCTCCTGTTCGCTGCGTAACGTCTCCTTCCGAACCCATTCCGTCTAGACGTATTGCTGAGTTTTGGTCAATTTCCAGATATCCAGCGTGTAGCTCAAGACCTGGATCATCGCTGCTTTTGGCAGGGGAGTGCGTTAGTATGCCGCCATTTGAAATTAGGACCTCACTCCAGAAACGGGTCCCACCATGCATTTGGAGTGTGTACCCATCGACATGCAAGCGATCTTCGAAGGTTTCTAGATCACCGACTAAATTCAATATTCCTCCTGATTTAGTACCCCTAATTCCATATAGGTACGTGTGTTCAGGTATTGCTAATAACGCATTGCCAACTACTACAACGTCGTCGACGTTTCCCGCAAGCTCGAAAGGAATGCTGTCAATGCCGCGAGGTGTATTGTCAATTCGGAGTTCGCCATGAGCCGATTCTACGTTCCGCACATATACGGTACCCGCGCTGCCGGAAACGTACGGCGAACTGCGCCTGTTTCCGCCGTAGGACTGAACTTGAGTTGAAATGTTGAAGTTGTCCAATACTCTATATTCTAGAGCAATTCTCCCTCCTCCGCCGCCGCTTCCGCTGCCATAGGTCTTTTTGCTGCCGTTTGCATGAATTGTCCCTGTACCGCTGAGCCGATTGCATTGGATCCAGATTGACCCTCCGCTGGCACCGCCCCAAGACGGGGTTGCGCCGTCCGCCGAAATTTCACCGTCTACCACGAGGTCTTCGATTTGCAAATGAATTGCTCCGCCACCACGCTCATAGAGATTGGAGGAGTGGCCAACTGTGCGCGGCTTTCGATAGTCTCCATAGGTGGGATCTGAATTGCGAACACTAGATGGTCCGCCGCGCCCTCCATGACTGGCGCCTACGTAGGGATCGGTATATGCATCAGGACCAGACGGATCTTCGATGCTGATCATTCCTTTTCCAGAAACATCTATTCGTGAATTCACGTCTACCACTAGGTAATCTGCATGTACTATCGGAGTTGGTCCCTCAAGATCATTAGCATCTTGGTGGGTCAACCTCCCTCCATTGAGAAGGTGTAATTCGCGAAAATAATGCTCACCTTGCAAAGTTAGTATTGCACCGTTGACGACGTGAACTATCTTTCCGTCAAAACTCAGATCCGATATAAGTATTTCCCGATCTTCCGAGATGACAATAGGTTCATAATTTGGAGGCTGCGCAACGGCAGAGTACAACCCCATCAGCGCGATTGAGGTGATTTTGCTCAAGGCTGCCGTGAGCGAGGCTAAGAAAGTCACTAGACGGGGTATGTGGTGCAGGTCTAGAGCACGTTTGGATAATTCCATTTTAGTTTCCTAAATCGTTTGATCTCGCCACCGTGGATGTGCTTCTTGAAAGTAATGAAAAAGTAATGAATCAGCTAGAGCACTTCTACTCAAGCCGTACAATCCAGTCTCTCAATTTGACAAAGCCGGGCATTATCTGACTACCCCAGTAGTTCATCACCAAGTAATCGCTTGTCCTGTCCAGGAACCTGCCTTCGTAGGTATCCACCGGAAACCAAGTGCCTTCAATTTGGACTTCCACCCAGTTGTGGTAGTCGGTTGGGCGAATTCTCGCGCTTTCACGATAGACATAGCCTTCAGCGACACGCGCAGGGATGCCAATGGACCGGGCCATCGCCGTGAGCAAAAGGGCGTATTCCGTGCAGTCGCCCTGGCGGGACTGGAACGCCTGAAGGGCGCCTCGGGGGTTTGCCGTGTAGCCGAGCGGGCGGAGAGATGTTCTTACCCAGCGATAGAGATTGCTTAGGGTCGATCTGGTGTCGTTTCCTTTCATCAGTCGCAGGGCTGTCGAGCGGATTTTATTGTCGTCCTTTTCGATAAAGCGCTCGCCTTGCAAATAGGCTTTGTCGGCAGGTTCCGCTTTGGCTTCGCGTTCGAAGGACATGCTCACATTCAATAGGAAATCGACTCGCCCGAAGGGGGGAGTCGCCGGGACTCTCACCTCTGCCCAGTCTACTCCTGTGGCCGTGATTGGAAGGCTGGAGCTGACGTCGACTCGGGTCTGATAGGGGGTTTTCCGTTGCGGAATCGGAACACGTATATCCGCCTCGGAAATCGTTTGGCTACTGGTGTTGGTTGCGCTGTAGGTGAAACGGAAATGCTTCGCGACAACGGCAGATTCCGCGCCGAGAGCGGTCTGCGCCCACACTATGAGAGCACCCGCAATCCAGGGAGCGTATTTATTGAGCAGCATTGTCGTTTCCGCTCTGGTTTACTACGCCTGGGTTGGTGGGGCGTTCGTTCCACCAGTCTTCCGGGTTTTCCGGGATGGTTTGCAGGGCGTCGTTTGGACCGGGAGAGTCATTCGCATCGAATGGGTCGGTACCGAAGAGAATTTCGGCGAAATTCCGAAAGCCGTCGTGGTCTGAGTCCTGCGCAGCATCCGATGCGTTGCGGGGATTGGCACCATAGCGAAGTTCCTGTAGATCGGGAATTCCATCGTTATCGCCATCTACAATAGACCAAATTCGGGGGACTGCCGGTGCGGTGTCGCTGGCACTGGTATCCTGCGCCAGCCATACGGTTCCCTGTTCTGAATGCAGATCCAATACTGCTATACGTTCAATTCCGTGTTCGATGTTTCCTGTCACCGATGCGGGCATTTCGAGTCGCAAGGGTGTCCCACCGACATCGGATACTCGGTGGTTCGTATCTTGGGTCATGGTCTGATAGTTTATGGTGTTACCGGAAAGCTCAAGCGTTCCGGCGCCTGTCGGATGATAGACCGCGAGGTAGGCGACGTGGATATTCTCCAGCGGCGCGTCGGGTTCCAGCCGATTGATGATAATCTCGAAGGTATTCAGTTCGACCGAACGGGCCCTGGCGATACCGCCGTAATCGGGGCTCTGTACCGAAAGGTAGAGTGCCGGCGTCTGAGGAAAGGCACTTAGGTAGTCTAGCTGGTACCAGGTCTCCGCCAGGGGCAAGTCGAAACTCCCAGCCTCCCAAACTGCACCGTCTGGCATGGAGTACCTGCCCGGTACCATGGCGAGGTAGCTCAGGGTTTCTTCGCCGTGCTCTCCCTCGCGTGTGTGCAGGTTGCGATAGCGATACGCGAATCCATTGGCGGTAGTGTCGGAAAGCGTGGCGATACCAGGGTAGGGGTCGTTGTTGGTCGCTGGCCCCAAAAAGACCAGGGGCACGGTCTGCTCATTGGTCTGTGCCCAAGTCACTTCTCGCCAGCTCTGCCCTGCCTGCACTTGCCCGAACTTCAATCGCAGCTGATCCGGCAGGCTGGAGGCGTCGGCGGGATTGGTGTTCGCAAGGTACTCCGCCAGATTGGAGTAACCATCGCCGTCCAGGTCTTGGCCCGCATCTGTCGGATCTTGGGGGTCGAGACCGTAGCGGCGCTCGAAGGCATCTGCCATGCTGTCCTGATCGCGGTCCGCCAGCGTGGCATAGAGGATCAATGGATCGTCCTCGCGGTCGCTGGCAATCTGGGCGAAAGCGTACTGACCGATCTTTAGTAGCTGTACGGTTTCGCCGACATGGTCCGTTTCTTCATCGGCGGAGATTTCTTCGCGTTGCGTCAGATCCCAATCGAGGTCTCGCTGCTGCAATGCCAAGTCCAGTTGCTGGCTGCTGAAAGCGAATTCTGCGTTTGCGCTGACGAGGCTGGCAGCCGTTCCGGGCGACCATATCGCCAAGTAATGGATCCGGCTCTGCGGAATCGTCGATCCACGCTGTGCTTCCTCGACGAACTGCGCAGTTTCGAATCCGGATCGGCTGATCGCGCGGGTGCGCAGAGAGGCCAACGGGCCGGCAGAGGGCTGGGAACTCAGATACACCGTCGGTTCTTCAGGGAAATCCAACTTGAATGACTGTGGTTGCCAGTTTCTGTCGCCTTCCAAATCAAAATATCCCGCCTCCCATACGGTTCCGTCCGCTAGAGAATAGCGGCCAACGGGCAGGACGAGATAGCTGATGGCTTGATTCGGGGCTACGCCGTCCAGATAGTTCCATTCGCGAATACGGACACCCATCTGTGTTTCGTCTACGACCGAGATCACTGCAAGGCCAGGGTCTGCGGTGAGGTCCGATGGTGGACCCAAGAGAACAACGTCGTTAGCAGTTGCACCAGGTACTGCCACAGGCTGGTCACCCACTTCCAGGCTGCCAATGCGAATCACCGACCAGGGATCGTCGGCGGTGGTCGGGTCGGTCTGGTTCAGGTATTCGTCAAGGTCGCTGATGCCGTCACCGTCCCAATCTCCCGACCCGTCCTGTTCCAGGCTGCCGAAATGCGCCATCTCCCAGCTATCGTCCATATAGTCGGCATCACTGTCGCCGGGCCTACGGACGCGAATGAGCGTCTGTCCTTCCGCGCGTTCGTTTCTGCTGACCGCACTGAATATGACAGTAAAATCACCCAGACGGCCGGGCGGGACGGGCCAATCGAAAACGCCGGTGCCATCCCCTGCGTCGCTAAATTGCGCGGTTTCCGGCGCGGATTCCATTGCCAGCGAGGGAATGGATCCATCGCCAACGAATGCCGAGACGACAAAACTCAGTGATACGCCGTCAACGGCGTCAATCGTGTTCGGAACATCGAGTTCCGGCGTAGCTTCCGAGGCAATGGGGTTGGCAAAAGAAAGCAAGTACTCGCCTGTTGGTTGACCTTCTACGACACTGTCGAATATGTTGACAAAGTAGGTATATTCATGAGTCGTATCATCTTGTCGTTTCGAAAGCCAGGCGTTTCGAGCCGACAGGACCTTGCCATCGGAACGGGTGACGCCGACCAGGGTCTTGGCGCCTTCGTTCAGATCGGGAATCTGCGCGTAGACCAGTCCGCCGACGAGCTGCAACTGGACGGTTTGCTGAAGGGGATCAGTCGAACCGACCGTCAACTGACTGTTCTCCGAAACGTCGGTCACGGGGAACTCCGTCCCGTCCGATTCATAGACACGAAGGTCGCCAAGGGATTCTTTCGCCAGGAAGTCGCTTATTTCATCGCGGCCGGGGAGATCAACTTGAACTCGGTGAACAAGTTTATGGGTACGCGGCGATTCGATCAGGGAGGTGAGTTGTCCACCCAATTCTTCTGCGTGCCGGATGTCGGTGGTAAAACGCTTGAACTGGCCGGTGAGCGATGTGGTCATGGTCCACGCGGCCACGATTGCGGCCTGTGATTCGACATCGCCCAGGTTCAAGAAAAGTGACGGCGTGGCGGGTGCGTCCCCCAAGCGTGCGCCAAGCAGTTGAAAATCGACCAGAAGCCCTTGTTTATTTTCGGTAATTTCAGGTTGAGCCGAGTCGATCTGCAAAGCGTAGGCTGTTGCCAGTCCGGTGTTGGCAACGCGTAGACCCAGTTCGAAGGGAATGGGTTCTTCTTCTACTGACTGTGTGAAAGGATCGTCGCCGAAGACCTGCTCGGGAATGAAGTAGTCCAGGCTCAATCGGGGGACGGGTTTTACTTGGATGAAGTCCGGCGCGACTGGGATGGTGTTTTCTGCGCCATTGACCCGGTAACTGACTTCCGCACCGATCAGGTAGGGCGAGCCGTTGGGCGAATTCCCAGCGGCATCCGCCGTTGGGACGATCAACCAGCGAAGTTCCGCCTCGGAGTCAGCGGCAATTGCACCGCTTCCATCGACGCTCGTAAGCCCTTCGTGAAATTGCAGGCGATAGAAAAACAGGGCGTCTTGCCCATTGGGGTCTTGCGTTGCGGTTACCGTGTTGCCGCTGCTGTCTTTGAAGGTGATTTCAATATGGACATCGGTAAGTGGCGAATCAGGCAGCTCGTTGGTGAGCCGCATCGTGGCTTCAAACCCTTGGCGGGCCAGGGTGAATTCCTGGTGGACCTCGACTCTGACGGATGCGCAAAAACTGTCCTGAACTTGGGCATGGCCGGGGGAAATGGCAGCAACTGGCAACAGGGCGGCGAGTAACCGGAACAGTACTTGAGCATGTGTCATCCTGAGGTTCTCAATTCCAAAGCATCGCGTGCATTTGCCGGTTTGCTGGCATTCCTTTCGGGGACGAAAGCCGAATTTTGTCCCAGAAAACCTTATATAGTCCGAAACTGTCGCATTCCTGGAATGTTCGGAATGACCGCATGCAACAGGTAGGCGTTGCATGCGGTATACCGCATCCATCAAATTTGCTTTGTATTGTAGACCAGTAACACTTACCGATTGTGTGACGAGTATCTCAGAATGCTTTTGCAGCGGATTCGGTGCGGCAGTTTCGACAGCTAATTTCTGGTTTGAAAATCAGTCGAAATGCGGATTTGTTATTGGCTGAGGAATCTCCAAATCCGCTTTTCTCAATCCAATTTCATCATCTCTTAGGCCATAATTCCGAGCCATATGCGCGACACGATAAGCGATCAAGCGCGCGCTCTGCTCCCGCGCTACCTGCAAAGCCTCTCTCCAAGCCAGCAAGGCTGATTCTCGTCCGCCCGACTGCCAATGACACTCTCCCTCAATTCGCCGCAAATCGGCCAGGTACCAACGTTCTTTGTGGGTTCGGGCGGTGAGGGTGGGGTGGCGGAGCAGTGTCAGCGCTTGTTGGGAGTCGCCGGCCAGCTGGGCGGCATCTGCGGTGGCGTAGAGGAATACCGGCACACCGATTTCCTGGCCCATCTCCTGCCAGGCGGTGACGGCGGATAGGGCTTCCTCCAGGCCGGCTTTACCTTCGCCGTTTCTGGCCCGGCCCCAACCGCGCAGGACGCGGGCGGCGGTACTGAAGTAGGGGAAACCGTTGGCTTCGGTGAGTTCCAGGGTGCGGTCGGCCCAGCCCAGGGTTTGGATGCCGTCATCCAGAAGCCGGTACATCCACATGTGCACGCCACAGGCGAAGGCAAGGCTGAAGGGGTGGCCGGAGGTCTGGGCGAGTTGCAGGGATAGGCCGGCGTGGCGAATTGCGTCTTTGGGGTAGCCGCTTAAACAGACCGTCCAGGCCAGCATGCCGTGATTGGCGACGTCGGGGTTTTGCCCGTATTCGTCCGTGCGGTCGGCGCTGGTGGATTGGGCCGCGAGGGCGACGGCGTTCTCCATTGCCTTGCGCGCGGTTTGCAGATCGCCTGTCCAGAATACGGTATTGCCCAGGGCGCGGTTGGCCTCTGCGCGACGGTCCAGGTCGCCGTCGGCCTCGGCGATTTCCAACAGGGTTCTGGCGAGGCTGGCGGCATTGTCGTAGTCGGAGTCGCCGATGTGAAACTGCCACAAGCCGCGCAGGGTATCGAACAAGCGGCTGTGGTCGCCGAGGTGATCGCAAAGCTCGCGGGCACGGCGATAGGCATTCGCCACCCGCGGCTCGGCGTAGCTGTAGATGGTGACCAGGGGACCGCCTAGCTTGAGGAGTAGTCGCAGTTCGTCGGCGTCACGTTCCGGGCTTTCCGCCTGGCGCGAAAGCAGGTCCAGCGCCCGTTGCAGAAAACTGACGGCCTCGCGGTTGGCAAAGTCGCGCAGGGCGGCGTCGGCCGCCAGTTCGCTGTAGCTAACCGCCTTGACCAGGGCCTGCGCCTCCGGGCTGTTTCCGCTGGCTGCGCCCGCCCAGTGATGGGCGAGCAGGGCATAGGTGGAGACGTGTCCTTCGTCCAGACGCTCTTCTAGCCACTCGGCGGCTTGGCGGTGTAGCTGGCGGCGTTGCGCAAACAGCATCAGGCCGTAAGCGACGTCCAGGGTGAGTGGATTGCGGAACCGATAGTGGCCGCTAACGCCAACGGGGCCGGGGCTATGGGCGCCGGTGGGTTTGAGGTCAGGGGCCAGCCGGCTGCGGCACATGCCGTCAAGGTAACCCTGCGCGGGGTGTTTCGGGTGAACCGCGTTGAGCTCGTCCAGGCCGAAGACCCGTCCCAAGACGCTGGCGACTTTGAGGGTGAACTGGGCCTCGGAAGGAAGGCGGTCCAGGCGGGCGGTGATCAGTCCTTGTACCGAGTCGGGCACCTCGGCCTTTTGCAGGTAGTCCAGAATACCGGCGATATCGGTGGCCGTGGGCAGTCCCCGCGCCAGTTCTTCGCAATACATGGGGTTGCCGCCGGCCTTTTCGAGAATGATTCGCTCAGTTTGGGGTGGAAGCTGGTTCAAACCCAGGCGGTCGCGGGCCAGCTCCAGAATCTCGTCCTTGGGCAGCGGGCCGAGTGTAATGCGTTGTGGCACGGACTGCGCGAGCCACTGTGCGACCGGTTCCGCGGGTTGTGTACCGTCGCGAATCGCCAGAGCGATCAGGACTTGGGGAAGTTCTCTGTGCATCGCCAGCAGCAATTCCCAGGAGGCCGGGTCCATCCACTGGCCGTCGTCGAGAATCAGCAACAGGGGTTGCTGGCCGGCAGCCTCGCGCAGGATGCCGATCAACAGCCGCTGAATGGCGCGGGCGCGCTCCGCGCCCTGGAGCTTCGCGGTGGTGTCGTTGTCCCCCCAGTTGGATGGCAGGACGACTTCCAGAAGTGGCGCGAGATTGTGCAATTCCTGGTCGTTCGTGAGTGCCTGCACTACCGCTTCATGGTCTGATCCGCCATGCAAAAGGGTGGCAAAGATTCGTGCCCAGCCGTGATAGGGTGTGTCCGCATCAATGGGGTCGCCGCCGCCGCGCACCACCCTTGCACCCAGCGCCCGGCCTTGCGCGGCCAGTTCCCGCAGCAGGCGGGATTTGCCGATACCGGCCTCGCCCTCCAGCACCAATGGCGTCGGCTTGGCATCCGGGTTGGCGAGCCAGTCACGCAGGGCCGAGCGCAAGGCGTGCATCTGCTCGACGCGACCCACCAGCGAACCCTGGTCCGAACGGGGGCCAGTGTCGTCGCGAGACTCGGACTGGGGTAGGGGCTGATAGATGGGGATCGCCTCGGAGCGGCCTTTTACCCGTATCGGGCCCAGCTCCGCGAAACGAAGGCGATCACGGGCCTGCCGCCAGGTGGGCTCGTCGCAAAGAACCCCGCCATTGGCCGCTTGCATCAGCCTGGCCGCCAGGTTGGCGACATTGCCCATGATGGTGTATTCGCGGCGGCGTTTGTTGCCAACGGCGGTTGCGATGACCCGGCCGGTGGTGATGCCGATGGAACAGCGCAGACCCGCCTCCTGAATGTTGTGGCTCATAGCCAGGGCGGCGAGCACGGCCCGCTCGGCGTCGTCTTCGTGGGAGCGTGGTGGCAGTCCGAAGACCGCCAGCAAAGAAACCCCCTTATCGTCCACGCTGAGTTTATTGACGCTGCCGTCGTAACGGTAGAGCGCGCTTTGCAGGCTGGTGAACATCTCCTGGGCCGTATTCAGGGGGGTGTCGGCGTGCAGATCGGGCAGATTGACGAACAACACCGAGATCTGGCGCAGCTCGCCCAGCCAGTCGGCGTGGCCGGCGCGCAGCCCCGAGCGCACGGTGGCGGGGACGAAACCTTCTAATACGGATTCAGTTCCCGGATCGGGGACGGGCAGGGGCAGTGCTTGCCCGCGTTGGAAGTCTTTGACCCCGAGCAGACGCAAATGCCCAGCCTCCAGGGTGTCTCCCCATGCCTTTGTGCCAAGGCAAAGCCTGGCCTGCGGCGACAGTACGATGTCCCCTGGCCGGGCATGCTTGTCGGCCCTGCCCACCTGGGACAGGGGTTCGCCGGCGATGGTGAATTCCCAGCGTTTGCTCAGGCCGCCGAGGAATCGTCCTACCAGCGGGCCGATTCCCAGGCAGATCTTCATGGAAAGCACTACGTCCGCGCCCGCCTGATAGCCGTGCAGGGCCCTTTGCAGCGCCAAGGCCGCGTCCGCGTGGCGGGCCAGCATAGTGCTGCATTCCGAACTGCCCGTGTAGATCGCCACCGATAACAGCGCATCCCCGGCGAATTTGGTGGCCTCGAAACCGTGCTCGGCAAGCAGCTCTATGGCTTGGCCGAAGTAATCGTTGAGGATGCGGGTGAATTCCTCCACACCCTCGGGGCCGGCGGCCGCGAAGCGCTCGGTCAGGGGGGTGAAGCCCGAGATGTCGGCGAACAGGACGACGGCCTCGAAATGTTCGCTACAGGCATGCGTTTCCCGCGTGGAGCGGGCGAGCACCCAGGAGGGGACGTAGCTGGCGAGGGTGTCCAGGTACTCGGACATGTCAGTTTCGGTGCAGCGAGCGAAGAAAGAAGGTTAGGTGAGTCATTAAGCCGGCGCAAGCCGATGAAGATACCCGACACGCCCATTGCATATACAATAGGCCGATCTTCGATCGCCCGCTCACTCTCTGGCCGGAACCGCCCAATGCTCGAAATCTACAATACCCTCACCCGCCGTAAGGAACCCCTGCAAACCATCGAGCCGGGCAAGGTCCGCATGTATGTTTGCGGTATGACGGTCTACGATCTCTGCCACCTCGGTCATGCGCGGGTGATGGTGGTTTTCGACGTGGTGACGCGTTATCTGCGCTACCGAGATTATGAGGTCACCTACGTGCGCAACGTCACCGACGTGGACGACAAGATCATCCAGCGCGCCAATCAAAACGGCGAGGATATCGACGCGCTCACGGATCGCTACATTGCCGCCATGCACGAGGACGCCGATGCCCTGGGTGTGCTTCGCCCGGACATCGAACCGCGAGCAACCACCTCCATGGACCAGATCCTGGACATGGTGAAGGCGCTGGTGGACAAGGGCTATGCCTACCCGGCGGGCAATGGCGATGTCTATTACCGAGTGGCCAGATTCGCCGGTTATGGCCAACTTTCCGGCAAGAATATCGCCGAGTTGCGTGCCGGTGAGCGCGTGGAAGTGGGGGAGGCCAAGGAAGACCCCCTGGACTTTGTTCTCTGGAAAGCCGCCAAGCCGGATGAACCCGCCTGGGACAGCCCCTGGGGTGCCGGCCGGCCTGGCTGGCATATCGAATGCTCCGCTATGTCTACCCACTGCCTGGGCGATCATTTCGATATTCATGGTGGCGGTATGGACCTGCAATTTCCCCATCATGAGAATGAGATCGCCCAGTCGGAGGCGGCCACCGGTCACAAGTTCGTCAACGTCTGGATGCACAACGGCTTTGTGCGGGTGGACGATGAAAAGATGTCCAAGTCCCTGGGCAATTTTTTCACTATCCGCGAGATCATGGCGCGCTATCGGCCCGAAGAGATCCGCTATTTCATCCTCACCAGCCAATACCGCAGCCCGCTGAACTACAGCGACGTGCAATTGGACAATGCCCGCGGTGCCCTGCAGCGCTTTTACACCGCCTTGCGCGGTTTGCCTGATGCCCAGGCGGCCGGTGGCGAAGACTGGCGGGAGCGGTTTCAAGCGGCCATGGACGACGATTTCAACACGCCGGAGGCACTCGCGGTACTCTTCGATCTGGCGCGAGAGATCAATCGCCTGCGAACCGAAGACCTGCAAAAGGCTGCCGCGCTGGCCGCGGAGCTGAGGGCACTCGCCGCGGTGTTAGGCTTGCTGCAGGAAGACCCTGATGCATATCTCAAGGCCGCCGGCAGTCAGGATGAAAGCGGTTTGGCGGATGCGCAGATCGATGATCTCATCGCCCGACGGAAGCAGGCGCGGGTCGACAAGGACTGGGCCGAGGCGGATCGGATCCGTGACGTGCTGAAAGAGGCCGGTGTTGTGCTGGAAGATGGCGCCGGTGGTACGACTTGGCGCAGGGAGTGAGTGAAGTTGTTTCGAATCGGCGGCAATCGAACCCGCATTGTCCAGGAACATCGTTACCCGCGCCGCTCTAACGAGTGCTATCAGGGCTTCAGCAGCGGCTCGTAGCGTCTGTCGGTCAAAGTCTCCAGGAAGGCGATCAGCGCATCGATACGCCGGTTGTCCAGAGCCGGGCCGGTCTCCAGTTCCTTGATCGCCAGATTTTCGGGCACCTCCGGTTCGGCCCATGTCTGACCGGTTTCCGGGTTGATCTGGCGCTTGGCGCTGCGACTGTTGTATTTGTTGTAGAAGAGGATCACGGTGCGCAGGTCCTTGAACACGCCGTTGTGCATATAGGGGCCGGTCACGGCCACGTTTCGCAGGGTCGGCACCTTGTATTTTCCGTTCTGAGATGGGTCCTCCACCTGTGGGTGGGCCAGCAGGCCGGCATCCTGCGTGCCTTCGGGCAGGCCATTCCTGGCACGTACATCCCGGTTCGTCGGCACACCGATATTGTGAAATTCGTAGTTGCTGAAGGTCTCGCCTTCGGCCCCCGCCAGCGGTTTTAGCTGGTGGCAGATGTTGCAGTTGGTGAATTGCTGAGAGAAGAACAAGGTTCGCCCCAACTCCTCTTTTTCCGTCATCTGGTATTCCCCGCGCAGGTAGCGGTCGTACTTGGAATCGAAGGGGGCGAATGCCTCGCTCTGTTCGAAACTGGCGATGCTGTCGGTCATGGCCAGGTAGGCTTGGTGGGCGTCGTCGAAAATGTCCGCTCCGTAGAGTTGCTTCAAGACGCCGGCGTAAACCGGGTTTTCTTGCAGGCGCGCCACTACCGCCGCTTCGCTGGGCATACCCATTTCCAGGGGATTGAGGGGCGGACCGCCCGCCTGGCCCTGGAGATCCGCTTCGCGTCCGTCGAGAAACTGACCGCCGACGTAGTTGCCCTTGGCATTGCGATGAAATTTCGGGCTGAACCTGGCGTAGGCGGCCGTAGGTGCATTGCGGTCGCCCAGGGATTTGCCGTCATCGCCAAGGGAGACCGCGCCGCCGACGCCATTGTCCCTGGGGTCGGTAAAGGCGGCCTCGGGGGCATGGCAGGTGGCGCAGGATTGGGTGCGGTTCAAGGATAGATTGGTGTCGAAATACAGCGCCCGGCCTAGGGCCGACTTATCTGCCGGTAGATCAACGGGAGCGTTCGCAAGGCCGGCGATGGGTAGCGAGCAGGCGAGGACGAGGGTGAGGTTCAGTGGATTCGACACGTTGCTGATCCGCGAGTCTGAGCCGATGATGGCAATATATTAATGATAATTATTGTTATTTGCAAAAGATGGACTGTTACCGCTCCTTTGCCGAAAGCAGAACAGCGCGGTCCGGGGGGATATACTTTTCCAGGAGCGTTCTGTGCTTGGCAACGTGACCGCGGCTGCACTTGCGTTACAATCTACTGAACTACGATAACCACCCGGCCGGGATCGATGAGCGTTTATTCGCCGGACAAACTGATTGCACAAGCACGCCGACTCGCCGCCGATTATCGCCGAGGGATGGGTAAGCCATTGCCCGGCGTCAGCGCGGAAATCGCCGAATACGATGCTTCGCGGCTGTTGAATCTGGAGTTGATGGACGATCGCAGCATCGGATACGACGCCGTGGGCCGCGACCAGTGGGACGGCCAGCGACTGTTGGTAAAGGGGCGTACCATCTTTGACGAATCGAAGAGTGGTCAGCGCATCGGTCAGTTGCGCATGGATAAGGATTGGGAGGCCGTACTGCTGGTGCTGATGGACGAGGAATACGAGCCCTACGAGATCTACCGCCTCGAACGCCGTGAGGCCGAGGAATATCACCGTCAGGCCAGTGCCTCCCGGCGCAAGCGTGGTGCCCTTTCCGTGGCGCGTTTCAAGATCATCGGCCAATTGGTGTGGACACGGGAAAACGGCTTGGAACCGGAGGACGGGGTCTGGGACAACGCCGCCGGTTCCTGAATGCCTGCGGACAACAACCCGGCCCGGCTGCTTGCTGCCGACGGCCCCGTGGCGGCCGTACTGCCCGGATTTCAACCGCGTGCGGAACAGCAGCGCATGGCGGCATTGGTGGCCGAGGCGCTGGCGAATCGATCCGCCCTGATCGCCGAGGCCGGCACCGGCACCGGTAAGACCCTGGCCTACGCCGTACCGGCCTTTCTGTTCGGTGGCCGGGTGATCATTTCCTCGGCCACGACCAATCTCCAAGACCAACTCTATCGCCGCGATCTACCGCTACTTCGTGATGCCTTGGGTGGAGGTATTGCCCTTGCCGTGCTGAAGGGGCGGAGCCGTTATCTATGTCGGTTGCGTTTGGGCCGGGAGCTGGAGCAGGGCTATGGCGACGAGCGGGCGGAATGCCTGGCGGCTATCGAAGCCTGGGACCGGCAAAGCCCGGATGGCGACCTGGACGACTTTTCCGGCCTGGGTGAGCGTGATCAGCTGAGGCTGCGCCTTACGGCAGATAACGACACATGCCTGGGTGAGGACTGCCCGACCTATACCGATTGTCATGTGACTGTTGCCCGCCGTCGGGCGGAGGCGGCTGACATACTGTTGGTCAATCACGCCCTGCTGGCGTCCCATTTTGCCCTCAGAGAGCAGGGGGCCGCGGGGTTGCTGCCCAGTTGCGATGCGATCATCGTCGACGAGGCTCATCGTCTGCCCGAAACAGTGTCACGGAGCCTGGGCGTCAGTGTCAGCCTGGGAGGAATGACAGCCTTGCTGGACGATCTACGCTTGCATCGCGTCCCGGCGCAGTTGCTGGATGCGGCGGAAGATCTCCTGGTCGCTGCGCGGGAACTGCGCCAGCGGCTCGGAGAGCGAAAGGATTTCGATTGGCAACAGCGCGAGTCTGATACCGAAATTCACAATGCCCTGCTGACTCTGCGCAGGCGGGCCGAGACCCTGATCGCCATGTCTGCGGAGCTGTCGGACGAAACCGGGCAGGGTTCCTTGCGCCGCCGCTGTCGCACGCTCGGCAGCCGTCTGGCACGGCTGGATTTTCCGCACGGCAGCGAACGTGCCGCCTGGCTGGACATTGAAGCGCACGATTTTCGTATCAACGACGCGGTATTGGATGCTGGGGCGGCCCTGCGTCGCTGGCGCGAAGACAGCGGCGTCGCCTGGATCTTTACCTCCGCGACTCTGGCCCTTGCCGGCGACTTTTCCCATTTCTCCGCACGACTGGGTGCATCCGAAGCTCGCTGCGAGGTATTCGACTCGCCCTTCGATTACCGCCGCCAAAGCCTGCTCTACCTGCCGCAGGGCCTGCCTGACCCGTCGGAATCGGCCCATACCGATGCGGTGACGGATCTGGCACTGGCGCTGATCGGGCCCGGTGGAGGGCGTAGCTTTTTACTGTTTACCAGTCAGCGCGCTTTGGAAAGAGCGGCGAAACGCTTGCGCAGCCAGTCCGATCTGCCCTTGCTGGTTCAAGGGGAGGCGCCGCGCGATACCCTGCTGCGGCGTTTTCGAGAGGCCGAGATGGCCGTCTTATTGGGGTGCAGCAGCTTTTGGGAGGGAGTCGATGTGCGTGGTTCAGCGCTTTCCTGCGTCATAATCGACAAACTGCCCTTCAGCGCCCCCGACGATCCCATCGCCAAGGCCGAGTCGGAGGCGATTCGGCGCGCCGGCGGCAATCCGTTTAAAGAGTGGTTTTTGCCCCGCGCCCAGTTGATGCTGAAACAAGGCGTCGGTCGCCTGATACGCGATGTCGATGACCGTGGTCTGCTGGTCATCTGCGATCCGCGTATGAGCAGCCGGGGCTACGGCAAATTGTTTCTTCGTGCCTTGCCGGAGATGGGGCTCACCCGCGACCGGGACCGGGCGCTTGCCTTTCTGCGTGAGCGCCGCGGCGACTGAAAGCTTGGCTTGGGCTGCGAGCCGATGGTAGAAGATCGACAATGGCCGATAATTCCCTGCCGCCCTCATTCTTAATCGAAAATTCATGAACCACCTGCTCGCCATCGAAACCGCTACCGAAGCCTGTAGTGCCGCCTTGTACGCCGACGAACGGATCTACAGCCGTTTTCAAATCGAGCCCCAGGGGCATAGCCGCCTGATCCTGCCCATGGTCGAAGCAGTCCTGCAGGAGGCTGGGCTGCCCCGCGAGGCCGTTAAAGGCATCGCCTTCGGCCGTGGTCCCGGTAGCTTTACCGGTGTGCGTATTGCCACCGGTGTCGCGCAAGGTCTGGCTTTTGCCCGAAATCTGCCGGTGTTTGCGGTTTCCACGCTGGCTGCCCTGGCGCAGGAAGCTGTTGCTTTGGGGGCAAAAAACATCCTCGCCGCCATTGATGCGCGTATGGGCGAGGTCTATTGGGGGGCTTTTCGGGTGGCTCAGGATGGCCTGGTTCGGCCGGTGATGCCCGAAACCGTAGGTGCACCCGAAGCGGTCACGGTACCGGCGGGAGATGAGTGGTTCGGTGTTGGCAGTGGTTGGGGCGCCTACGGGCAATCGCTGGCCGCCAGACTTGGTGACCGTCTGCGGGACAGCATGCCAGAGGCGTTGCCCAAGGCCGAGGCCATACTTCGGCTGGCCGCCCTGGTGGAGCCGGGTTCTGCCGATCAGGCCCTGCCTGTCTATCTGCGCGACCGTGTGGCAGAAAAGTCCTCTGCTACGACGGTGCGTTAGAACGCACTAATGCTCTTATTTGGTGCGGATCCGCTCGGGGCATAGCCCGCCCAAACCCACAATAAAACCAAATCTCCATGGCCGATGGCCTTTCCCAGCTTATGGCATGCCTATTGCTACTCCAACAGCAATCGTGAGCGCCCAACGGAGGGTGTCTCGGATCAACAGATACTCGCTTGCGTCGCCGCCGTTGGCGGCGCTTGTGTGGACAACGGTGTCCGTCCCCGAGAGCGAACTCCTGAGAGCTCTCGATGGGCGGCACCGTTTTTTTTTGGTAGTCGTTGTTGGAGGCTTTTCTACTATGAGTCGCACGTATTCCGGCCAATCCATCACCCGACGGGGCTTTTTCCGTCGCGGCGCACTGGGCCTTGCCGTGTCAATGGGCCTGGCTGTATCCATCACGCCGGCACAGGCGGAAATCGGCTACCCCGAGAAGGAAGATCTCAAATTCGGCTTCATCAAGCTGACCGATATGGCGCCCCTGGCCGTCGCCTACGAAAAAGGCTATTTCGAAGACGAGGGCCTGTATGTGACCCTGGAGGCGCAGGCCAACTGGAAGGTGCTGCTGGACGGCGTCATCGACGGACAGCTCGACGGCGCGCATATGCTCGCTGGCCAACCCCTGGCCGCCACCATCGGATTCGGTACCAAGGCGCATATCGTCACACCGTTTTCCATGGACCTGAACGGCAACGGCATCACCGTTTCCAACGAGGTTTGGGAGCTGATGAAGCCCCATGTGCCGAAACAGGCCGATGGCAAGCCCCAGCACCCCATCAAGGCCGATTACCTCAAGCCGGTGGTGGAGAAATACAAGGCCGAGGGCAAGCCCTTCAAGATGGGCATGGTGTTCCCGGTTTCCACCCACAACTATGAATTGCGTTACTGGCTGGCGGCCGGCGGTATCCACCCCGGTTATTACGCCCCCGACAAGGGCGATATCACCGGCCAGCTCAAGGCAGACGCCTTGCTATCCGTAACCCCACCGCCGCAGATGCCTGCCACCCTGGAGGCCGGCACCATTTACGGTTATTGCGTCGGTGAACCCTGGAACCAGCAGGCGGTGTTCAAAGGCATCGGCGTACCGGTGATTACGGACTACGAGATCTGGAAGGACAATCCGGAGAAGGTCTTCGGTATGACCAAGGAATTCACGGAAAAGTACCCCAACACCACGGTGCGGGTGGTCAAGGCCCTGTTGCGTGCCGCCAAATGGTTGGATGAAAACGACAACGCCAATCGTCCGGAGGCGGTAAAGATCCTCTCCAAGTCCAACTATGTGGGCGCGGACTATGACGTCATCGCCAACTCCATGACCGGCACCTTCGAATACGAAAAGGGCGACAAGCGCGCGGTGCCCGACTTCAACGTCTTCTTCCGCTACTTCGCCACCTATCCCTATTACTCCGACGCCGTCTGGTACCTGACCCAGATGCGCCGCTGGGGACAGATCGCCGAGGCCAAGCCGGACTCTTGGTACGACGAAGTGGCCAGGAGCGTCTACCGCCCGGACATCTACGAAACCGCCGCCAAGGAGCTGATCGCCGAGGGTAAGTTGTCTGCCACTGAGTTCCCCGATTTCGCCAAGGAAGACGGCTATCGCGAACCGCAGACCCAGTTCATCGACGGCGTTACCTACGACGGTACCAAGCCGAACGACTACCTCAAGCAATTCCCGATCGGACTGAAGGCCGACGAACGTCCCTAAGGCCCACAGGAGGAACCTCCCATGATCAGTGCAATCCGTCGTCAGCAAGCCTTCAATCTACCGGTATTCGAGCGGATTCTCGATTACCTCGCCGGTGACAGACTCACACGTATAGCCGGCAACTTCGGGCGAGTGGTGTTGGTGCCCGTTCTGGCCGTGGGAGTGTTTCTTCTGCTCTGGAGCGTAGGCGCCAAGAACGTTCAAACCTCCCTGGGGCAGTTGCCCGGACCTGCGGCGGTATGGGACCAGACCGTGTCTCTCTACCAGGAGCATAAAGCCGAGCGCGATAAGGAAGCGGAGTTCTACGAAAGAATGGACGAACGTATCGAAAAGGCGGTTGCCGCCGGCCAGCCGGAGGACCGCATCCAGCGGATGCGTGACAGGCAGTACACCGGTAAACCGACTTTTTTCGATCAGATCTTCACCAGCCTCTACACCGTAGCCGCCGGCTTTCTGCTGGCCTCGCTCATCGCCATACCCATCGGCATCGTCTCGGGTATGAGCCGCACGTTGTACGGCGCCCTCAACCCGCTGATTCAACTGTTCAAACCGGTCTCGCCCCTGGCCTGGCTGCCGCTGGTCACCATGGTGGTCTCGGCCCTCTACGTCAGCGACGACCCGATGTTCGATAAATCCTTTCTCAACTCCGCGCTCACCGTCACCTTGTGTTGCATCTGGCCGACGGTTATCAACACCACGGTGGGTGTCTCCAGCGTCGACAAAGATCTGATCAACGTCAGCCGCGTGTTGCGCCTGTCCTGGTTCACCAAGACCATGAAGATCGTGCTGCCGTCTTCCGTGCCCATGATCTTCACCGGCCTGCGCCTGTCGCTGGGCATTGGCTGGATGGTATTGATCGCCGCCGAGATGCTTGCCCAGAACCCCGGCCTTGGCAAGTTCGTCTGGGATGAGTTCCAGAACGGCTCATCGAACTCCCTGGCGCGAATCATGGTGGCCGTACTGGTGATCGGCTTCATCGGCTATCTGCTCGACCGAGGCATGCTGTCCCTGCAACGCCATTTCAATTGGGATAAAAACGCCGTACTGCGCTGAATTGCCGAGCAAAAATCCAGGAGTTGCCATGAACAGTTATCTCGATATCGATCACGTCAGCATTACTTTCCCCACCGACAAGGGGCCGCTGAACGTTCTCAAGGACGTGCACCTGAAAGTGGCACAAGGGGAGTTCGTGTCCCTCATCGGTCATTCCGGCTGTGGCAAGTCCACGGTGTTGAACATCGTTGCCGGCTTGCTCAGTGCTACCGAGGGTGGGGTGGTCCTGGAAGGCAAGGAGGTCACCGAGCCAGGCCCCGACCGTGCCGTGGTGTTTCAGCATCATTCCCTGATGCCCTGGCTCACGGTATACGACAACGTGAAACTGGCTGTGGACCGGGTCTTCCGCAAGACTAAAACCAAGCAGGAACGCCACGAATGGACTCTGCACAACCTGGAATTGGTGCACATGGGCCATGCCCTGGACCGCAGGCCGGACGAGATCTCCGGCGGTATGAAGCAGCGTGTCGGCATCGCCCGTGCCCTGTCCATGCAGCCCAAGGTGTTGCTCATGGACGAACCCTTCGGCGCCCTGGACTCTCTGACCCGCACCCATATGCAGGACTCCCTCATGGAGATCCAGGCGAATCTTAACAACACCGTTATCATGATCACCCATGACGTGGACGAGGCCGTGCTGCTCTCCGACCGCATCGTGATGATGTCCAACGGCCCTTCAGCCACTGTAGGCGAAATCCTCAACATCGACCTGCCTCGTCCGCGGGATCGGCTGGAACTGGCCGAGGACCCGACCTATAACCACTATCGGGCGGAAGTAGTGAAGTTCCTCCACGAGCGGCATACCAAGCCGGAAGCGCCGAAAAAAACCGAGGGCGGCAACGCCGACAAGCCGAAACTGCGGCTGGCGGGTTGAGATCGATACTGGCCTGGACCCGGTGGTTCGATGGATGTCCACCGGGAGGGAAGAGTGACTGGTTTCTTTTGGCAGGTACGATTTACAAGGGACTCGTCATGTGCAAGCTGCCTGATCACTATGGCAGTCGGCACCTTGACGGCGCGCAGAAAAAACCGGCTTTAGCGCCGGTTTGTTGGCGTTTTTCTTGATAGTTTCCTCGCGTGTCCTATATTCCAAGGGTTTTTCCCAGGAATCGGAGTGGCCAGGCTTTTAGCCGTTCGCCTTTGGTGCGGTTTTTGCGCCCTGTCCTTCCAGCCTTCCCGCACCACCGACACCGCAAGGAGACTCCGTGAAGAGACTTTACCTATCCCTCGCCGCGTTGTTCGTTGCAAGCAACGCCGAAGCCGCTGTCGTCATAACACCCACTACCCTGACGACCACCGAAGACGGCAGCGCAGTCACATACCGGGTCAGCCTCGACAGCCCGCCGAGCGCCGGTGAAACCGTCACCGTCACGCCGTCCAGCGGTGACGTTACCGAAGGCACCGTCAGCGCTGCGGTCATGTTTACACTGGCCGATTACACGACACCGCAGTTCATCACCGTCACCCCCGGCGCCTCGGGCGACGGAAACGATGGTGACGTCATGTACACCATCACCAATGCGGTCAGTTCCAATCAGCCCGCCGGCAACTATGCCATGGAGGTCGCCGCCGATGTGAATGCAACCAATGTCAACATAGAGGGCGTCGACACGATCACGGTCAATCCGAGCAGCGGTCTCTTTGTCACGGAGGGTGCCAACCAGGTCGTGACCATCGCTGCGACCGGTGCCCCCGCTTCTGACATCGTCATTAACCTGACCAATAACACGGCCGCGGAGATCACGCTGTCCACCAACTCCGTCACCCTGACTGCGGGCAATGGGTACTCGGCGACCGTGACCATCACGGCGATCGACGATGCCCTGATCGATGGCGATCTGGCCTTCTCCGTCACCACCGGTGCCGCGGTTTCCGCGGATCTCGCCTACAACGGCGTTGATCCGGTGGATATCAACGGTCTGGCCGTTGACAATGATGCGCCAGCGGTCGTCGTCACCCCGGTTCCGGTTCCCACCCTTGGAGAATGGACACGGATCGGCCTTGCCTTGCTGCTGGCCACGTTTGGCATCCTCGCCCTCGCCAGTCGCCGAAAGCTCTGATCTGCACGTCCATTTCCTGCCTTTTTCGAATCTGACCCTCAACATCGTTGTTGAGGGTCTTCTGTTCAGTCTTTCGTCCCCGACAAAATTCCGCCCTGGATGCAGATGGGCCGGCAAATTGACCTGGCTCAAGTTTTTGTCCGAATAGCCGACATCTTGCCCACTCCATAACGATAGCGGGCTGCCAGGTAAGACGATGAAACTCACCATTTCCACGAAGACGGCGATTGCCTTTGGTAGTTTTGCGCTTTTGATCGCCGTGGCCGGTGGGGCAGGGCTGCTTGCGACACAACATTTGTCCGATGCCCTGCGTTTCGTCAGTGGCCCGGCTTGGAATGCGGCCGATGGTGCCATGGAGACCAGTATCGAGAGTCTTCAGGAGATTGCCGCGGTGCAGAACAGCCTGCTCGGCATCGGCGATAGCGGCGACATGGAGCGGGCGGTTGCTGCAGGCACTCAGGCGTTTCGGCGTTTGCGAGAGAGCGGTCTGATCGATACCGTGGATATCTCCGCCTTGCAGCAGCGCACCGATGCTTTTCGGCAGCAGAGAGACGAGGCATTGGAAAGCTACCGCAACCTGCAACAAGCGAAAACGATTGCCTATGGAAACGTCTTGCATCTGGATGATCGGTTGCTTGCCCTGGAGGGCGATCTCGAGGCGTCCATAGATCAGGGTGAGATCAGTGCCGCCGAACTGCGCGAAGCCTGGCCGGTTGCCGATGCTCTGATGGAAGGCCGAATCGCCCTGCTGCGAAAGGACCATGCCTTGTCCGATTTGATCGCCGGGGCGGATGCCGGGCGGTCTGAAAACGATCTGGCGGCCTGGCATGCGGAACTGGCAGCGAATTTTGGCGAACTGGCCGGGAGTTCCAGAATCGCGGCGCGGGTCGATTTTGGCTCCCTGCTGAAGGAGCACCAGCGGGTCTTCGATCAGGCGGTTGCCGCTCACAAGGATTATTCGCGCAGGCGCCAGCATTTCGCGGAGGCGAGCAAGGCGCTCACGGATATTTTGGCCAGGATCGAAGAGCGCGCCGACGCGCTGGTGGAAACCCGTGTCACGGAAGTTGACGCCCTGATCGCCACCTCGATACGTACCATTACCATCGCCATGCTTGTGGGGGTTCTGCTCGCAGGGGTGGGCTATATCCTCGCTCGTCGTCAGGTAGTGGCGTCGGTTCGCCGAGCGTCGAAACAGATGAACGCTATCGCCGATGGCGACGGCGATCTTTCTGCGAGCCTGCCGATAGGATCTCAGGATGAACTCGGCGAATTGGCCAAGGGTTTCAACGCGTTCGTGGGCAATATTCGAGAGTTGGTGGTCCAAGTGGGGCGCCTTACCGATCCCTTGAATGCCGCAGCCAACCGCCTCAGCTCAGTGACCCGCAACACCAGCCAAAATCTGGCAGAACAACGCAGCAGTACGGACCAGGTGGCGGCGGCCATTACCGAGATGGCAGCGTCCGTGCATGAAGTATCCCGTAACGCCCAGGCCGCGGCGGAGTCGGCAAATAGTGCCGGGGAGGAGGCGGGCAAGGGCATGGCCGTGGTGAGCGACGCCATGAGGTCCATACGCAAGCTGGCCGATGACGTGGATCGCGCCGCCGAAGTGATCGCTCAGTTGGAGCAGAGCAGCGACCGCATCGGCAGCGTGTTGGACGTGATCCGCGGCATCGCCGAGCAAACCAATCTACTGGCCTTGAACGCCGCCATCGAAGCGGCTCGCGCAGGCGAGCAGGGGCGTGGATTTGCCGTGGTCGCCGACGAAGTGCGAACGCTGGCCAGCCGTACACAGGAATCCACCGAAGAGATCCAGAAAATGATCGGTGACTTCCAGAGCAAGTCCCGTCAGGCGGTTTCGGCGATGGGTGAGAGCCGTGAGGGGGCAAAAGGCAGTGTTGACAGGGCCTCGAAGGCCCGCGATGCCTTGGACAAGATCACAACTTCCGTCGCCCGCATCACCGAGAAGAACGCCCAGATCGCGGTGGCGGCCAATCAGCAGGGCGGAGTGATAGAAGAAATCAACCGCAACGTCATCGACATCAGCCAGGGCAGCGTGCATACCGCAGACGGCGCCCAGGACACCGCCCGCGCCGCCGAGGAACTGGCCTCGATGGCCGAACAATTGAACAGCGTGGTGGGGCGCTTTCGGGTGTAGCGAATCCCGCCACTCCCTGGAGGAATGACGGATCGTGTCGTCCCGGCAGGGAATACCGGGACCCAGGGGCCAGGAGGGCGTTTGCTTCTGTTTTGCTTTCAGGTCGTGCTATCGCTGAATCAACCAGCAGCGATGCCCACCCTTGCGGCGAAAATCCTCGGCCAGGGTCTGCGTGGTGATTTCTTTCCATTGGCAGTCCGGCAGGGCGTTCTCGTCCAGTTGAAACCCCTGCCGATTGTTGGAGAAATACAGCGTGCCGCCGGGTGCGAGCAAATCCAGGGCGCCGGCGATCAGCCGCGGATGATCGCGTTGCACATCCAAAACGGCGGCCATCGCCTTGGAGTTGGAGAACGACGGCGGGTCCATGACGATCAGGTCGAAGCGACCCAGGTCACCGCCGGGGTCGTCCAGTAGCCTCAAAACGTCCGTCCGCAGCAGGTGGTGTTGACGCAGGTCGACCTCGTTCAAGGCGAAATTGCGTCGCGTCCAGTCTTGATAGGTATTGGACAGGTCCACGGTCAGGGAATGGCTGGCGCCACCGGCGGCGGCATAGACGCTGAAACTACCGGTGTAGGCGAACAGATTGAGAAACCGTTTGCCTGCCGCTTCCTGGCGGATGCGGTGACGGGTCGGCCGGTGATCCAGGAACAGTCCGGTGTCCAGATAGGTGTCCATATTTACCCAAAATGCCAGACCGTCCTCGTGGACGACAAAATCTTTCCCGGTTTCGCCGGTCTTATTGTATTGATCGCTACCTTTCTGGCGGCGGCGCTGTTTGGTGGCGATGGCCTCGGGCGGAACCTCCAGCACCTCGGCGACCACGGGCAAGACCGCTGCCCACCAATCCGTGTCTTTACCCTCGGTGCCGCGGCGGGCAAACTCCTGGACATGGACGCGCCCCTCGTAGCGATCCACGGCCAGGGGAAATTCCGGAATGTCCCGATCATAGAGGCGATAACTACCGATGCCCTGGCGTCGCGCCCACTTACCCCAGTGGCGGGCGTTTTTGATCAGGCGATTGCGCAATGCGCTGACGGCGGGCATAGTCATTAAGGACAGGCTCCTCGCAGGATTTGGCCAAAATCCGCAGTTGTCACGAAACCGGAAAGCAGTTTTGCCATGAAACCGACTTTGCCCCTGCTGCTCGACAGCGATTTCCCCGCCCTGCGGCGCCGGCCCCTCACCGCCTTGCAGGTGAATCTGGGCTATCGCTGCAACCAGTCCTGCCTGCATTGCCACGTCAACGCCGGACCGAAGCGCAAGGAGCAGATGAGTCGCAAGACCATCGAAAGCGTACTGGCCTTTCTGGATCGCTCTACGGTGCAGGTATTGGATCTTACCGGCGGCGCGCCGGAATTGAACCCGCATTTTCGCTGGTTGGTCAGCCAGGCCCGCATCCGCGGCGTCCAGGTGATGGATCGCTGCAATCTCACCATTCTAAGCGAACCCGGACAAGAGGATCTGGCAGAGTTTCTGGCCGGCAACCAGGTCGAAGTGGTGGCCTCGCTGCCGTGCTACCTGGAGGAGAACGTCAACGGCCAGCGCGGTGACGGCGTGTTCGAGCGAAGTATCTCGGGCCTCAGGCGACTCAATGCCCTGGGCTACGGCGCAGAAGGCTTGCCATTGAATCTGGTCTACAACCCGCTGGGAGCCTATCTGCCGCCGGCTCAATGTGCCTTGGAGGCGGACTATCGCAAACATCTCGGCGAGGCGTACGGCGTGGTATTCACCCGGTTGCTCACCCTGGCCAATATGCCGATTCAGCGCTTCGGCAGTACTCTGCTGTCCAAGGGGGAGTTTCATGACTACATGAAACTCCTCAAGGCATCTCATCGGGATGAAAACCTTGCCGCGGTCATGTGCCGTGAGTTGATCAGCGTGGACTGGCAGGGAAAGGTCTATGACTGCGATTTCAATCAGATGTTGAAGCTTCCCCTGGCCGGCGCGCCCGCCGGCGGGCTGCATCTCGACCAATTGGACCCGCACGGCCTGGAAGGCCGTGGCATTCGGGTGGCGGATCACTGCTACGGCTGTACAGCGGGGCAGGGCAGTAGTTGCGGCGGAGCGCTAAACGCGTGACAAGCATCTCGGTGGTTGTCCCGGCCCGCGACGAGTCTGCCAACATAGAGGCCGTTCTGAAAGACTTGGCACCCCTGGAAGCCGAACGGATCGTGGTGGACGGTGGCAGTATGGACGATACCATGGCCAGGGCCAGGCCCCATTGCGAGGTGTTGCTGTCTTGCAAAGCGGGCCGTGCGACTCAGATGAATATGGGTGCTTCCGTCGCCAAGGGAGAACTCCTCTGGTTCGTTCATGCCGATACGCGGGTATCGGCCCGGGCATTGACGGCATTGGCTGACATCGCCCAACGGGGGACCTGGGGGCGCTTCGATGTGCGTCTTTCGGGCGATCGATGGGCCTTTCGTGTCATCGAGTGGTTCATGAACCGGCGTTCCTGCTGGACGGGTGTCGCCACCGGAGACCAGGGAATCTTTGTCTGCCGCGAATGGTTCGAAGCGGTTGGCGGTTTCCCGGATATCCCCCTCATGGAAGATGTGGCCCTCAGCAAGTGCTTGCGACGCAAGGCCCGCCCCTGGTGCCTGCACCAGCCGCTGCTTGCTTCCAGTCGTCGCTGGGAACAGGCCGGCATACTGCGAACGGTAGTGTTGATGTGGCGTTTGCGACTGGGCTATTTCCTCGGCGTGGCCCCCGAAAACCTGGCCAAGTCCTACCGATGAGCGATTTCGCTGTCCAGGTTTTTGCCAGACCGCCCATCGCAGGCCAGGCAAAAACCCGCTTGATATCCGCTCTGGGGGCGCAGGGGGCTGCCAGGGTCTACGAAGAACTGTTGCGCACCACGGTCGACAGACTGGCCGGGGCCTTTGGCGGCGCACTCAGCCTTTGGGTGAGTGGCGAGCCGAATCACCCGGTATTCCAAACCCTCGCCGCAGAGCACAGTCTTCTGATTCAATCGCAGGAAGGTGCCGATTTGGGCGAGCGTATGAGTCTGGCCCTGCGCACCGGCCTGGAGCGGCAGGACAAGGTGATCCTGGTGGGGAGCGACTGCCCGCCGATGGATGCGGACTATGTGAAACAGGCACTGGCGGCTTTGGACGCCGGGGCTGACTGCGTGCTCGGGCCGGCAGAAGACGGTGGCTATGTGCTCGTCGGGTTGAGAAAATGGGGGCCGCAGCCGTTTATGGACATCCCCTGGGGCAGCGCCCAGGTGCTCGCCAAGACCCGCGAACGACTGCGCCAGGCCGGTTGGCACTGGCGCGAACTTCACCCCCTCTGGGACCTGGACAGGCCGGAGGATCTCTCGCGCTGGAGGCTTCTACATGAGGTGACGCCGTAGCTGGTCACGCTCCAGGCTGCGCACGAAGCGAAAGATCAGGTCTTGCGCCTCGCTGTTGATCGCCGAGAACTCTGCCCCGATGCGCAGGCCGCCTCTGGTTTCGGCTTGTACGTGACGCACATCCAGGGAACAATTGATGACGTCGGCGCCGGGTAGGTGCAGGCTGCATGAGCCGAGCGATTCCCCGGCTTGCAGTTCCAGGTCTTTTTCAATTCGTGCGGCCAAGCCACCCAGTGAAATATCCGACAGGCGTCCTCGAATGGTTTCACGTCGCTTGTTGTAGTGAATACCCAGGATCACCGGATGGCGCCGGTCGAGCTTGAGGCGATAGAAGCTGCGGCGTTGATTATAGTGCAGCAAGTGGGGCAGGCTGGCGCGGTAGTAGGCGATGCCATCGCGGTGGCCAACCTCCAGCACCTGGGTGGAGAAGGTCAGATCCACCCCCTCAAGCAGGGTATGCACGGTGATGCCCTCGGCAAACCTGGCGCGCTCATGCCCCTTGACGGGGTTGAGTTCGTCCAGGCAAATCAGGCCCTTTCCGGGATCGACACGCAGCAGTGCGCTGGCATAGCGTTCGTTGTCGCCCGGCAGGTTCACCTGCAAATTCAGGCGCGACTCACGTACCCGCTCCAGCAGGCTGACGATGCGGCCCTTGTCAGTGATTTGTGACGGATTCTGATGATCGGTGCCCTGTTGGCCGAATATTTTTTTGATTGTCTGTAACATGCTTTAGTCCGCCCTGCCTGGCTGTTGGGCCGGACAGGCGAATTCCCCCGAAAATGCCCGGAGGCCGGTGAGCACGGCTGCTCAAGCGACCGCCAGGGTGTGGCCGATGCGGCTGCCGGTGTTCATCCCGGCTGGGCCGTAGAGTTCGGCATCGCGTTCCTGGCCGCGCAGAAGGTCCAGGGCGCGATGTATATGCCGGCGCGACAACTCGACGATACCGCCGTTGATTTGATTCAGATGTCGGCAGCGGGCGGCGATGGCGAGCAGTTCCCGCCAGGGGAGTTGCAGACCGGTGTCTCCCGCCGCTTGCAGACGCTCCAGCAGGCGCTCGATGCCGACTCTGCCCTTAGGCAATTGCAATACATCGAGAAAGTGATCGCGCCGCGCGGCGATTTGCTCGCACTGCCGGGCACAGGCCAATTTGCGGTTGGCGATCTCGGACAGTTTTTCGCTGGCGCGTTCGGTCAGGGCCGATCGTTCCTGTTCCAGGGTTTCCAGCAGACGCTCGGCGGCCTTGGTTTCCTGGTCGATCCAGTAGGCGAGCTGTTTACTCTCGCTGGAAGTGCTCATGGCCGCCTCCCCCCGGTGGAACCGGGCGGAAAAGGGGCCGGGTTCAGCGGTCCAGTGAAGATTCGAACTGGATCAGTTTGTCCGCCGTGCGTGCCGGGTCCACCTCGAAAGAGCCATCGGAAATCGCCTTGCGAATCGCCTCCACCCGTTGGGTGTCGACCACGGGCTGGCTGGATACGGAACGCTCCAACTGATCGAGTTGGCTGGCCCGCTGGGTAAGGCTGACCGTGTCGGAACTGCCTGCCGATGTACTCTGCGTTCGTGGCGCCGGTACTTCCAAGGGCTCGCCGCCCTTGCCGCTGTCGCCTGCCTGATGCACGGAGCTGCTCGGCAGACCATTGATTTCTATTGCCATTCTGTATTCTCCCGTGGAGTGCTTCCTCCGCCGTTACCCCTCTATCGGCCAATAACGCCGATGCTTTAACGGCATTGCGGGGCGTGGGACACCCGATGTTCCCAGGCGGGAATTGAATCACACTTTCGACCCGGTTTTCCGTGATGACGTTCCCAGTCCGGGGCTTGACAAGCGTTTTCATAACGATACCTCAACGATACCGGCGTCGTTCACGACGCCCTCCACGATACGATCACTGCGACTGTTTTCGATGCGAATGTGGTCTCCGGCGGCACCGTTGGCCAGGGCCTTGCCACGCATCCGAACGGACAGGCCACCGACACGGGCGAGAATCACCACCTTCTGGCCGCGTTTGATCAGATAGCTGTCCTCGACCTGCGTGGGACGAACCGGGTTGCCCGCCGATATTGGGCGGCGCACCACCTTGCCGATGAGTTCGGCAGCCTCCTCGAAGAAACCTGCCCGCAGGCCGCTGACATCCCGGCTTTCGGTGCGCAGGTCTCCGGCGCCGACAATGTCGCCTCTGGCCAGGGGCCTGGCGGCAATCTGGATGTCGGTGTAACGCTCGATGCGGGCCGAGACGTACAAGGTCCAGGGCGACTCACCCAGGCAGCGAACGCCCACGGTGGTAGGTCCCAGCAGCTTGCTGGAGGAGGGCAGCCAGGGTTTCAGGGGTTGAGGACAGGCCGCGACGCGCAGGCGTTGGTCGAGGGGATTGACGACGATGCGGGCAGCGGGATCGGCGCCCAACTTGTGGCTGAGGAATTCGCTCACGCTTTGGCGAATCGCCTCCAGGTCGTGATGGGCCTCCGCGGCCCTGGCCTGGTGCTGCATCCACAGCGCGGCCAGGATCAGCACGCCGCCGAAAATCACCGCTCGTGGAGAGTACCGTAGCGGGCGGGTCTTTGGCCTGGATCTACTCCGGCGGCGGCCGGGGGTCTGGCGTGGCTGAATCATGCTGGTGGCTCCCGTGATCTGTTTTCAGTCGACGCCATGCAGAAGTCCTGCCAGATTTCGGAGAGTCAGGTCAGCCGGGGCGACGCGATGGAAAACCGGCCTGACAAGGCGGCAGGGGCGGTAAGTCCTTGCCGCCCGGAAAAGATTTTTTCCGCACTAAAGGATCGATGCCTGCCTACCGCTAACAAGCTGAAGGTCAGGGCGTTTCGCCTTCACCATGGTTTCGGGCAACCTGGGAGAACGCACTATGGCGGGGATACTGGACGGTGTCGATCAGCGAACGCGGTTGGCCGGCGCCAATCGCCTGGAGTTGTTGTTGTTTCGACTTGCCGGCCGGCAGCGTTTCGGGATCAACGTTTTCAAGGTTCGCGAGGTCATCCAGTGCCCGGTGCTCACCCAGGTGCCTCATGCCAATCGGGTGGTACGCGGCATTGCCAATATGCGCGGCAAGACGATACCGGTGATGGATCTGTCCATGGCCATCGGCGGTCCGCCACTGACCGATATAGCCTCGCGTTTCGTCATCATTACCGAATACAACCGCCACATTCAGGGTTTTCTGGTGGGTTCGGTCGATCGCATCATCAATATGCACTGGGAATCCATCATGCCGCCTCCCCAGGGAAGCGGGCGATCCAGCTATCTCACCGCAGTTACCGATGTGGACAAGGAACTGGTGGAGATCATCGATGTGGAGAAAGTGCTCAAGGAAGTGGTTGGCGTCAACGAGACCGTCTCCGCCGGGGTGATCGATGATCAGGCAGATCGCAGCGCTCAACATGTTCTGGTGGCCGACGATTCCCTGGTGGCCCGCAAACAGATCGAACGTGTGTTGAATGAGATGCAGGTGCCGTATACCACGGTCAACGATGGCCGCGCCGCATTGAAGCTGCTGAAGGAGTGGCGAGAGGAACGCGGCACTTTGAAGGATTGGCTGGCGGTGGTCATTACGGACATTGAAATGCCGCAAATGGACGGTTATTCGCTGGTCGCCGAGATGCGTAAGGAACCGGTGCTGAGCGAGATCTATGTGATGATGCACAGCTCCCTCAGCGGCGGCTTCAATGAGGCCATGGTGCAGCGGGTGGGGGCCGACGAATTCATCCCAAAATACGACCCGGATGACTTGGCTGAACGTCTTGAGCGCCGCCTGGAGGACCATCGCAATGGCGTCGGCCACGTGGCGGCTTAACGACGACAGGGGCAACGCGATGGAGGAGAGGGACTACCACCGCTTTCGCGATTTTCTCGAACGCGCCAGCGGTATCGTCCTGGGCGAGCAGCGGCAGTACCTGGTTCGCAGCCGCCTGGCTCCGATTATGAAGGAGCACGGCATCGACGGATTGGGGTTATTGATGGAGCGGATGGAATCGGGTCGCAGTCCCGGCTTGAAGGGCCTGGTGATCGATGCCATGACCACCAACGAGACGTCCTGGTTTCGCGACCCGGCTCAGTTCATCGCCCTGCGCGAGCAAGTATTGCCGGAAGTGTTGGCAAAGCAGTCAACACGTTTGCGCGTCTGGTCGGCGGCTTGTTCCTCGGGGCAGGAGCCCTACACCTTGTCGATGGCCATGCAGGACTTGCGGGCGCCCTTGCGCCTACCGGCCATGACCGAAATCGTTGCCACCGACATCGCCCCCACCATGCTGCGTTTCGCTACCCAGGCGGAATATTGCGGTCAATCGGCACAGCGGGGCATTACGGAAGAGCAGCGCCGGCGTTATTTCGAACCGGTGCAGGATTGCTGGCGGGTAAGGCCGGAGATCCGGGCCCGCGTGCGGTTTCGTGAGATGAACCTGCTGGACAGCTTCGCGGCCCTGGGCCGGTTCGACATCATCTTCTGCCGCAATGTGCTCATTTATTTCTCGGCCGACGTCAAGACGCGCATCGTGCAGCGCATGGCCGATGTCCTCACTCCGCAGGGCTATCTGTTCCTGGGGGCCTCCGAGTCACTCAGCGGCGTTAGCGACCGTTTCGAGATGCAGCGGGGCAATGGCGCCATTTTCTATCGGCTGAAATAGTCCCCTCGATTTGCCGCACCAGGGGCAGGGGTTTGCCGCCCATTCCATTTTTTAAACTCAGCCATCAAATAATTTACAATAAAAACATATTGATACAGATGTGGCATCGGCTTTGCTTAGAGGTTGATGAAAAACCTTTCGGGAGCCGACCATGGCGATCAGTTTCGACAAGGCCCTAGGCATACACACCCATACCGTGGGACTGCGCGCGCGCCGCGCGGAGATTCTCTCGGCCAATCTCGCCAACGCCGATACGCCCAACTACAAGGCGCAGGATCTGGATTTCCAGAAGGCCCTGCAACATGCCACCGAAGGCCGTGGAGGACAGGACTTCGCGCTTACCCGCACCCATCAGTCCCACTTCGACGTGCGGATCCAGATGGAAGGCGACCTGGGCTATCGCATCCCCAACCAGCCCTCGGTGGACGGCAATACCGTCGACACCCACACCGAGCAGATGGCCTTCACCCGCAACGCAGTGGAGTACCAGGCCAGCCTGGAGTTTCTCAGCGGCAAATTCCGTGGTTTGAAGAACGCCATCCGGGGCGAGTAGGAGGTAAGCGGTTATGTCCTTGTTTCGTATCTTCGACGTTGCCGGCAGTGCCCTCGGTGCCCAATCGCTGCGGCTGAACACCACCGCCAGCAACATGGCCAACGCGGATACCGTCAGCAGCAGCATCGACCGTACCTACCGTGCCCGTCATCCGGTATTTCGCGCCACCCTGGATGGCTATACCCAGAGCGATCAGGCCGCCAGCGGCGTCGGGGTGCTGGGCATCGTCGAGAGCGATGCGCCGCTGCGCAGGGAGTACGCACCCAATCATCCCATGGCGGACGACCAGGGCTACATCACCTTGCCGAACGTCAATCCGGTGGAGGAGATGGCCAATCTGATTGCCGCCTCGCGGTCCTTCCAGACCAATCTGGAAGCCATCAACACCTCCAAACAACTGCTGCTGCGCACCCTGCGCATGGGCGAATAGGAGACCGGCCATGGCCGCCATTCAAGCCGCGCAAACGCTCCCCGACCTGGAGTCCATCGGCCTTCGCGGGCAACCCACCGTGGAACGCAACGATACGCTGGGCCAAGAGGATTTTCTCACTCTGATGACCACCCAGCTACAAAACCAGGACCCGTTCAAGCCGATGGAGAGTGGTGAGTTTCTCGGTCAGATGGCGCAGTTCGCCACGGTCAACGGCATCACCGATCTGCAAACCACGGTACAGGGCATGGCCGAGTCCTTCGCTTCCAGTCAGGCCCTGCAGGCCGCCAGTCTGCTCGGTCGGCAGGCGTTGGTCCCCGGAAACGCTTCCACGTTCAGTGCCGGCGAGGGCATGGACGGTGTCATCGACCTCAGTTCTTCGGTGGGAAATCTGCAACTGGATATCTACGACAGCGCCGGACAATTGGTGCGGGTGCTGAATCTGGGTCCCCAGACCGCCGGCCGTGTGCACTTCAGTTGGGATGGGCTGACCGACCAGGGGGACTACGCTGCCGATGGCGCCTATGCGGTATCGGCGCGCGCCGAGGTGAACGGCAAGGAACAGGCCTTCCTCACCTTGATGGCTGCGCGTGTGGAGAGCGTGTCCCTGGGAGGAAGCGATGGCATCCAGGTCAATCTTGCCGGGCTGGGGGCCATGCCCCTGTCCGAGATTCGCGAATTGTTGTAACGATCCTTACGGCCCCAGTGGCGATACGGGAGTGTAGTCATGTCCTTCAATATTGGTTTGAGCGGCCTCAATGCCGCTTCCTCCGACCTCAGCGTCACCGCCAACAACATCTCCAATGCCGCCACCACCGGCTTCAAGGAGTCGCGCGCGGAGTTTGCCGATGTCTACGCCCTGTCGCCCTTCGGCAACGGCTCCACGGCCATCGGCAGCGGCGTGCTGCTGTCCAATGTGGCGCAGCAGTTCAATCAGGGTAACCTGGAATTTACGGAAAACGCGCTTGATCTCGCCATCAATGGGCCGGGTTTCTTCACTCTGGCGCCGACCCTGACTTCGACGGAAAGGATCTACAGCCGGGCAGGGGCCTTCGGTGTCAATGAGAATGGTTTCATCGTCAACAGCACCGGCCAGTTTTTGGTGTCCTTCCCGGTAAATCAGGATGGCACCGTAACCTCCACCAGCCTGGGGACGGCCACCCCTGTGCAGATTCCGGCGGCCGCCGGCACGCCGCAGGCGACCTCGGAGATCGAGATCGGCCTGAACCTTCCGGCCAATGCCGCGGAACTGGATCCGGCGCTGTTCGATCCGGACAATCCGTCAACCTTCACCAACTCCACTTCGGTGACCATCTTCGACTCGCTCGGCGATGCCCACATCGCCACGACCTACTACGTCAAGCAGACGCCGGTGGCCGGCCCGCCGGCGTCCAGCCCCTGGGCGGTGTATCTGTACGTGGATGGGGTGGCAACGGATATTCCGGGCGGCACAGCCGGCTCGCCGGCAGCGGGCGTCAACTATGCGGAGCTGGTTTTCGACGAGGCTGGCAATCTGGCATCCACCTCGCCCGCACCCATCGAGGGTATAGCGGTAGCCTTGACCAATGGTGCCAGTGATCTGGATCTGACCCTGGATTTCGCCAATAACGTACCCACTCAATATGCCGGGCCGTTTTCGGTCAACGTGTTGAGTCAGGACGGCTTCACCACCGGGCAGCTCAGTGGCCTGGACATCTCCGAGGACGGACTGATTCGGGCCAATTTCACTAATGGGCAATTCGTCGCCCTGGGCAAGGTGGCTTTGACCAATTTCCGCAATCCGCAGGGTCTGCGCCAATTGGGCAACACCTCCTGGGCGCAGACCATCGGTTCGGGCGAACCGGTAACCGGTGAGGCCGGCACCGGGACCTTCGGCCTGGTCCGCTCTGGCGCCCTGGAGGCCAGCAACGTGGATCTGACCCGTGAACTGGTTCGCCTGATCACCGCCCAGCGCAACTTCCAGGCCAACGCCAAGACCATCGAGACCTCCAGCAACGTTACCCAGACGATCATCAACATCAACTAGGGGTAAGTGCCATGGACCGTATGCTGTACATCGCGATGACCGGCGCCAGCCATGCCTTGCATCGCCAGACGGCCACCAGCAACAATCTGGCGAACGCCACCACCACCGGGTTCCGCGCCGATCTGACGCAGTTTCGCAGCATGCCGGTGTTCGGTCCCGGTTATCCCAGCCGGGCCTATGCCCTGGCGGAACGTCCGGCTTCGGATTTCACCCCCGGAGCCCTGCAGAGTACCGGTCGGGAGCTGGATCTGGCGGTGGAGGACGAAGGCTGGATCGCCGTTCAGGCGCGCGACGGTACCGAAGCCTATACCAAGGCCGGCGATCTGCGTACCACGGTCAATGGTCAACTGGTGACCGGAACGGGCCTGCCCGTGTTGGGAAACAACGGCCCCATTGCCATCCCGCCTGCCCAGAAGATGGATATCGGCCGTGACGGCACCATCTCCGTCGTCCCCTTGGGCGCTCAGCCCAACGAGGTGGCTGCCCTGGACCGCATCAAGCTGGTACGTCCGCCGCTGGATCAGCTGGAAAAAGGCAGCGATGGTCTGATGCGCCTCAAGAGCGGCGAGACCGCCGAGGCCGATGCCAACGTCAAGGTGATTTCCGGCGCCCTGGAGAGCAGCAACGTCAACCCGGCACACGAGCTGGTGGAACTGATCAATCTGGCCAGAACCTTCCAGATGCAGATAAAGACCATGCAGACCGCTGACCAGAATGAAGAGGCGATAACGCGGACGATGCGGCTGTCTGGCTAGTTGTTTGAACGGTATCGGCGGCGTCACATCGGGGCCGTTCCGTTGCACCGTCATTCCGCCAGGGTATGGTTGAATCCCCTCACAGGGAGGTGAATACCAGGATGCAATGGGAGCTTTGGCTTGAGCCCATGCTGCTACAGTGGGGCACCTCACCTCACCTCACCTCGCCCCTGGGTCCCGGCAATCCCTCCGTAACCGCGATGAACGGTGATGGTTGGCGCCGTGAGGCTGCAGAACCGTTACCCGGTGCCATTAAGATTCTCGGCGGGTATGATCGCACGCGACGATGTAGATCAGTCATGGGCGACTCATCCTATGGTCGAATTTCGACGTTGGTTCCTTCCCCTGCTGTTGGCGTTGTCGATTCACGGCGCGAGCTTGCTCTATGGGCGGCACGCGGATGAAACGCCTGTGCCAGCGGTTATTCCGCCTGTTCTGGTGGTGCAACTTCGCCCGCCGGTATTGCCGGTCATTAGAGAAACGCGAAGCGCCAATGCGGTGGATGTTGCCCCTTCCACGCCCCCTGCCCAGGCTGACCAACGGCCTGTCATGGAGTCGCAGACGAAGCCAGCCCAGCCTGAGAAAAAACAAGCCGGTAATGCTTTGGAGAATGAATCAGCGATGCGTCGGCCATCCAGGATCGCGGTGCCTCGTGCCACCGCGACAGCAAACGAAGTGAAGGCGCCAACGCCGGCGCCAGCGCCGGCAAAACCGTCGGCTCGGGCAGTGGTTGAACCTTTTCCCCCGGCACTGCCAGCGGTTTCCTCACCACCAATCGAAGCCCGGCCTGCCACCGCCGCAGCCCTTACCGAGCCGTTCCAACCGCCACGCGTGGTCGAGGGATACTCGGCCAACCAGGCCCCGACCTACCCGCGCTCACTTCGCCGACGAGGTATCGAGGGTAAGGTATTGGTGCGTGCGGCAGTGGACATTCAAGGACGCTGCGAACGCGTGGAGATCGTGCGCTCCAGTGGTTATTCTCTGTTCGATCAGGCGGCGTTGGAGGCCGTTGAGCGATGGCATTTTCAGCCGGCGAGGCGGGGGGAGCGTGTCGTGACGGCCGCGGTGGAGATACCTATCGTGTTCCGCCTAAGCGGGAGCTGAACGCCGCGACGCTATTCTTGCGGTTCGCTCAGCCAGCGCAGAATGGTTTCGTAGAGCCGGCGGGCCTTCACCGGTTTCGTGAGGAAGTCGTTCATGCCTGCTTCCAGGCACAACTGACGGTCTTCGTCGAAGGCGTTGGCCGTGAGGGCGATGATGGGGGTTCGTTGATAGCCGGGCAGGGCGCGGATGGCGCGGGTAGCATTGACGCCGTCCATTCGCGGCATCTGCATGTCCATCAGAATCAAGTCGAAGTTTTCGCTGCCGGCAATCTGCAGGGCCTGCAAGCCGTCCTCGGCAATACGCGGGGTCAGGTCGGCTTCGAGCAAAAAGGCATGGATGATCTCGCGGTTGAGCGGCTCGTCTTCGACCAGCAGAATCCGATGATGGTCGTAACCCCTGGCGAGTATTGACGCAGGAGAATCGCGAAGCGGTTCGCTTTCCCGAATCTCGACCTGGGATTTTTCCAGCCGTACCGAAAACCAGAATGTGCTACCGCTGCCCAAGCGGCTGTCGGCACCGGCATCGCCACCCATCAGCCGTGCGAGTTTTCGCGTAATTGCCAGACCGAGCCCCGTTCCGCCATACCGACGCGTGGTGGAATTGTCAGCCTGCTCAAAGGCGCGGAACAGCCTGGGCATGATCTCCGGCGCGATACCGACACCGGTGTCGCGAACCTCGAATCTCACGTCGACGCTGCCGTCTTGCTGGGGCGTGTAGCGAATGCCAACGTCAATGAGACCCGCCTCGGTAAACTTGGCGGCGTTGGACAAATAGTTGAGCAGGGCTTGCCGTATACGGGTTGCGTCCCCAAGCAAGGGGCAGGGCGGGGGCTGGGTGTCTATCCGCAACGCGATGGGTTTCTGATCCAGGTTGGCGCTTATCAGGGCACGCACCTCATCGAGCATGGCGGGGAAGTCCACCGGCTCGCGTCGCAGCTCGAATTTGCCGGCTTCGATCTTGGAGAGGTCGAGAATCGCATTGATGACGCCCAAAAGGTGCTCGCCGGCCGCTTCGAGCTTGGTCAACCGGGCATCCTGCTGGGGGTTGACGCCGGATCGGCGCACCAGATGCGCCATACCCAGAATCGCATTCAGCGGTGTGCGGATCTCATGGGACATATTGGTGAGAAAGGCGCTTTTGGCCACGTTGGCGATCTCCGCAGCCTCCTTGGCCTCGGCCAGTTGCCGGGTGCGCTCCTCTACCCGTTGCTCCAATTGCGAGCGATAGCGTTCCAATTCCATCTGCGCGAGTTTACGTGCCGTGATGTCTTCGTAAAGCCCGAGCACCCCGACGATCTGTCCCTGACTGTCACGCAATGGGACCTTGGAGGTGCTCAGCCACACCGGCTTGCCGGACCCGGTCGTGCGGGGTTCTTCCCGGTCGAGTCGTGGCTGACCGCCTTCGATGATGTTGCGATCATCGCTTCGATGCAACTCGGCCTGTTCCTTCCAGAACATGTCCTCGTCGCCTTTGCCGATGAGTTCTCCTGGATGGTTCTTGCCGGCATCCCGGGCAAAAGGTGGGTTGCAGCCAAGGTATCTCGAATTCCGGTCCTTCCAGTAAATGCGCAGGGGGGCGGTGTCGATGACGGCTTGCAGCAGGCGCCGGGAATCGTCAAGTTGACGAGAGCGTTCGCGCAGAGTGGCTTCGGATTCGCGCAAGCGGGCGTAGGCCAGACTGCCCTGCAGGGCGGTGGTCAGCTTGTTGGTCACCGATCGGAGTTGGCCGAGCATCCTGGGGGTGAATAGACTGGCGGAGGGCGAACTCATCAGCAATATACCCTCACTTCCCAGTGGGTACACCGCCCAACTGCCACCGGGTATCAGGTCGCCGATGTCGTACTCGTCAAAACCAGGGTCGGAACCGGTACGGGAATGGGGCCTGCCGCTGGCAGCCAGGAGGCACAGCGGATGGCCGGGAGAAAGGCGCTCGAAGAGAATCTGGGCGCGGGGAATGCCGTGCAGCAGCCGCAGGTCCGAGGCGGCGCCTTCGTCGTTTGCCCGCCACCAGATCGAAGCGCCGACCAGATTGCGCTTGGCCATGAGAACACGAAGAAATTCCCTACAGGTGGTATCAGGGTCCAGGGTTTGGCCGACACTGAGCGACAGCTCGTAGAGCAGGAGCAACTCTTCCTGGATGTTGGGTTCATTGCGTTCCACGATCTCAGCGGTGGCTCAGGGCGACAACGAAGGTTTTGTTGAACAGTTCGAGGTACTGGCCTCCGTGGGTGGCGACCTCGCCCAAGGCCAGAACCCCTTCGGGTTTGGCATCGGTGAAGCGGCGCAGACCGTTGCAGGCCGATCGCAGTTCCTCGGTGAAGGTGTCCCCCAGTTTGAGTACCCGCGAAAAACAGTCGGAGATAAAGCAGAACGCGACATCGTCAGGTGCGGCGCAATCGGCTATAGCCTGAGCGGCGGCACCGATCAGGGAATCATGGTCGCCGTGGGCCAGATACATGACGGAGTTTTCGGCGACATCGGACAGAACCACGATCTCATCCGCATCGGTCTGCCCGATCGGGTCGCGCATCACATCCTCGCCACCTTCCTTGGCAATACACAAGGGATAGACGGAGTTGATGTCCGGAAACACCGGCCTGCCGGCGTAGTCGGGGTTTTGCCCTTCCACCTCGCGGCGGTAGAACGTGGCCGCGGGTTCCCAATTGAGTTCCTGGATGATGTTGCCTTTCGTACGCGAGGCCACGAAGGGTCCTGCGACGCGGCTCCAGCCGTGGCGTACCCGCACCGTGGCGCGCCTTGGGATCAACGCCATCATCGCCGCGTTTCGAAACATCCCGTGTTCCGTAAACAAAGGAGGTTGTTGCCGCAGGTCGTGGTAACCGGCGCCGGCGCCGTAGTGCACAAGTTGGTTGCCATAGCGATTGTATACCTCTTCCATGAAGGCGGTAATGTTGGGTGCCAGGCAGTCGAGAAGCAATAAAGAGGAGGTTTGCCCGACCGGGTCCGTCAGGGCCGGTGGCTGTTCTCGCCACTCTATGCCGCCGGTATTCAGGTCGGCGATCAGTATTTGGCTTTCGGTGGGCAGCGCAATGGCGAGGATGCCTTCATGCTTGACCTCTTCGCCGTAGATCAGGCCGGGGAACAGACCACCAAAAACCCGTATCCCGGCTTGTTTCAGTTCCGTCAGCAACGATGGCAATTGTCCACCATGGCTGTCGGCGACACACAGCAGCCACAGCGCGTCTACCTGCGCAGCGTTGGCTTTCTGAAGTGCCGATACGATCTGTTCAGGCGAGGAGTAGCTCAGGTACACAGTGGCCCCCCGGGCAAGGATGGGCGGCGCGCAAAGGTCCCGCCTGAATGGGTTCTGCGTTCCATCGCTTGTGAGCCTATCGGCGCGATGAGTGGGATACTTTACCGCGGCAAAGGTTATTTACCGACTATACTGCTAGCGCGACCGTTGTCCAAACCCACTCAGCGAGAACGAATCCCATGTTGAATCGAGCCACTCATTTTCTCTTTTTGGCGGGTGCCTTGCTCAGCGGTACCGCCTCTGCCACGGTTCCTACCGCGGTACCGGCCTTGGACAGTTGGGGCCTGCTGGGGCTTGCCGTGCTTGCCGGGCTGGCCGGCGTGATCGCGATCCGGATGAAGCGCAAATAGGCGGAATATCAGGGGCCGGATGGTTGAGGCCGGTAGGCCAAACCGTCGGGCTCCTTCCCCGCCGTCAGTTCCCGTATTATCGTCAGCTTTTCAGTGTCCAGCTCCAGCACGACACCGCCGTAGCTGTTGGACACGTAGACTTTCTTGCCATCGGCGGATGCGACAACGCCAATGGGGAAGGTATTGAAACCGAATCCTCCTCCCATCCAACGGCCGCTGCCCAGGGCGTAGTAACCGCTGAGATCGACCCCGGCCAGCAACTCGCGGCTGGCCGTGTCGAATACACTCAGGCTGTTGCCCTTCGCATTGGTGACATAGGCGCGATCGCCGCCCGGCGAGAACGCGACGCGCACCGGCATGGCGCCGGTGGTCAGTGTGTCGCGAATGCGTAGGCTGTCCGGCTCCAGAATCGATACGGTATCGTCATCGCGATTACTTACCCAGATTTCCCCATTGCGGGGTGAGACGGCGACGCCTTCCGAACCGCCACCGCTTTGAATGATTTGCCTAAGTACTTGCTGGCGCAGGTCGATCACTGAAACAGAGCCGCTGACGATATTGGCGACATAGGCCATGTTGCGTTGGGCATCCAGGGCCACCATGTGTGAAAGGGATTGTCCGGTGTCGATGGCGGCTGTCACCCTGTCGGCCTCGGTGTCGACAAGCAGAAGCTTGGCTGCGGTTTCGCTGGTAACCAACAGGCCACGGCTGTCCGGCAACCAGGCCATACCGTGAGGCCGGGACCAGGGGGAAAGGACCAATGTCCTGGTTTGATGCGGTGGATCTGCGGAAAACAGGGTGAGGGAGTTGCCGGGTTGTCCGGCGGGGCCGTAGTTGGCAACCGCGACGGTGCGTCCGTCCGGACTGATGGCGATTTCGTGGGGGCCGTCGCCCGTAGGGATGGTCTTGGCTGCGCGGCCGCTTGCCAGGTCCAGAATGCTCACGCTGGCGCCGCTCTTGTTGACTACCAGGAGGCGATCCTGAGCAATGCCCTCCAATGGTCCGCACAGGAAGAGCAGGACCAGGAGCAGTTTTGTTCGATGACTCATGACTGCCTCGTTTGCACGGATGAAGACTGACGGCGAAATGGATCGGCAATGAGTTTGCCCAGATTCATAGCCGACGCGGGCGGCACCTGGGACAGTCCGATGGGAAGATCCTGCAGAGGGCAGTGGGCCGTTTTTGTGTAGGACCCGAACCAGCGATCCCAAAAGCTGAACAGGCTGCCATAGTTGGAGTCAGTCTCTGACTGAATCTTGGAATGGTGAATCCGATGCATGTTCGGCGTCACCAGCAGCCAACGCAACGCGGTGTCCAGTGCTGGGGGAAGGCGAATGTTGCCGTGGGTGAACTGGCCGTTGAGCAGCGATAGCGCGTCAATGATCAAAACAGCCAGAGGGGGGGCACCCAGCAGAAGAATCAACCCCAGGGTGCAGTACCACAACAGCAGCGATTCGATGGGATGGAATCGCAGGCTCAGGGTCAGATCGTAATCGGGATCGGAATGGTGTACGGCGTGAAAGCGCCATAGCAAGGCATTGTTGTGCAGCAGCCGGTGAAACCCGTAACGCAACAGGTCGATGGCAAGCAGGGTCATCAGAAACGCCGCAACGGGATGGACCTGCACCTGTTGAAACACTCCCCAGCCTTGTTGCCTGGCCAGAATGGCGGCAGCCAGGTAACTCAAGGGGAGCAACCAGCGGTAACCCAAAAGGCCAAAGGCATAGAGCGAAAAGTTGAGCAGCCAGCGCTTTGGCGTAGGCTGCGTCGGTTGCCGACACGGGCGAAAGGATTCCCACAGGGCAACGGCGAAAAAACCGGCCACCATCACAAGAAGTGTGAGCTGACTGTAGTGAAGCACGGTTTCGTCCGTCATGCATTCCTCGTGGCATGGTGGTTCGCACGGGCAGTAGGAAATTCATTGTCGAAAAATAGTCTATCTTCTTGTCTGTAGGCGCTGTGGATGCGGGTAGTTCCCGGCAGACTTCCAACCCACAAGCCCTGGGTAAGCACCGTGTCGCCGCATGGCGGACACGCCGCGAATCCCGCATTGTGATGACAGACCGACCGCTACGGACAGCTTTTAAGTCGCTCTTTTCTGCGGCAGGTATTCCCCTTCAGTTTCTCTTCCTAAAGTCGATTATTCCCATTGTTCCATAGAGATTAGGGATACGAAAACGTCGCTTCGCGATAGGTCGTGCGGAGTGTCTCTTTCGCTCATAAGCTTTATTGAGTCCACCTGGGGGTAGATTGTGAGAAAGATGATTCTGCGACGTATGCTAACAGGGCTGTTCGGATTGCTGATGTTCACCAACGACGCTGCGGCCAGGGAACTGGACGAAGTGCTTTCCGCGGGTGTGCTGCGCCATTTGGGCATACCCTATGCCAATTTCGTCACCGGCAGCGGCGACGGTATGGACGTGGAATTGATCCAATCCTTCGCCAGGCACCTGGGGGTTCGTTACGAATACGTGTCCACGGACTGGAACCGGGTGTTCGGTGATCTCAATGGTCGCCACGCGCAGCGTGGTACGGACGGTCATGCCGAACTGTTGGCGTCCACCGATGTTCGTGGAGACCTGATAGCCAACGGTATGACAATCCTCCCTTGGCGTCAGGAGCTGGTGGATTTCTCCACACCCACCTTCCCCAGCGGGGTATGGCTGATGGCACGATCTGATTCCCTCTTGCAACCCATCAAACCCACGGGCAGCTTGAACGGAGATATCGGATTGGTAAAGACCGGGATGAACGGTCGTAGCGTTCTTGCCTTGGCCAGCACCTGCCTGGACCCCAACCTCTACAAGGTTTCCGACACCGGCGCGGACGTGCGTTTGCTTGGAAAAGGACGAAAGCTCAACGAGATGGCTCCGGCGATCCTCGACGGCATGGCGGAAACCACCTTGCTGGACGTCCCGGATGCTTTGATCGCCCTGGAGAAATGGCCGGGGGAGATCAAAGTAATCGGACCTGTTTCCGGTAGTCAGGACATGGCGGTGGCATTCTCAAAGGACTCGCCGAAATTGCGGGCTGCCTTCAATGAGTGGTTCGAAGGTTTCCGTTATGGCGGGCAATACATGGAGTTGGTGGAGAAATACTACCCTGCGGTATTTCTGCACTTTCCCGAATTTTTCGCCAACTGACTGACGCCCCGGCATGACGAAGGCGAAGAGTTGGCTACCCATCGTTCTTGGCAGTCTGCTGTTCGCCTACGTCCTGCTTCTGCTTGCGATCACTCAATATGAACAGCGGGCGCGGCAGGCCGCGGATCTTGAGCAATACCGGTTGAGCCTGGAGAAACGCGCCGCAGCTCTGTCGTATTTCTACAGTGTTCGAAGGGACGACTTGGGCGCCATGGCCGAGCATCGTTCCGTGACCACCTATTTTGCCAATCGCGCGTTGGGCATGTCCTTGCAATATGGTCTGGGCGCCAGCCTGCTGAAGATGCGGCGTGCCTTTCTGGACCTGGTCAAGGGACATCCGTTCGCCGGGCAGCCGGTCTACGAGCGTCTGGTGTTTCGCGAACCGGACGGCAACGTGCTTGTCGATACCAAACCCGGACAAACGTTGCCGGGAGGGCTCGCACTTGATCCAAATGACGCCCAGGTGCTTGCGCTGGGGCATACTGGCAGAAAGCAGGTCCTTGTGACTACGCCCATAGCCTACAAGAACGCGGTTGTCGGGCACCTGCTGGCCTGGATCAACTACCGCCCGGCCCATGAACGTTTGATTGCCGCCGACTCGGAGACCCTTGCCGGCAAGGTGGCTTTACACATTGCGGGCGATGTCTACCCCAAGGGTTTGGAAACGGTCACTGGCGAGGTTGGCGTCTGGCAGACCGGGCAGGGGAGCATTGTCGGGCGAGTTGCGGTTGCCGACACGCCCTTCGAAATCCTGGGAAGATTTTCTGCCAGCGGTCTGAGCGCCTTGTTCGCGGAGCGCTGGTTCAGCGTCGCTCTTGTGGTACTGGCGGCGCTGATTTTCCTTGGCGCCTGGACGGGTGTGCGGATGTACACACGCAATAGCGTGCTGCAAGCCCATGTTGAGGAAGCAAGACGGCAGGAACAAGCCCTGCAAATGAAAAACCAGGAATTGGAGCGGGAAGTCACCCAACGTCGGAGTTACGAGAAGGAGTTATTGCAGGCGAGGGCCGAGGCTGAGGCCGCCCTGCGCGCCAAGAGCGCCTTCCTGACCACCATGAGTCATGAGTTGCGTACACCATTGAATGGCGTTCTCGGTGTTTCCGATATTCTTCTGCGCGACGCCTCAGACCCCAAGCAACACCACCGGGCCAAGTTGATCCATCAGTCCGGTAAGAAGCTGCTAACGCTGATCGACGATGTCCTGGAGGTTTCCAGTTTGGATACTGGCGAAGTGTCTTTCGCCCAACTGCCTTTCGATTTGTACCTTAGCGTGGCCGAAGTGACCAACCTTTTGGTCAACTGGACGCGGGACCGGGAAATCGAAGTTCAATTTCACTATCCTCCCGATCTGCCTCGACTATTTCTAGGAGATTCGAAGCGTATCCAATTGATATTAATTAAATTATTGGACAACGCGGCCAAGTTCACCAGGCACGGACGAATCATGGTGTCGGTCACTTCCTTGGTCGGAGACGAACGATTTAGCGGGCTGAGGTTGGGCGTCCGAGACACCGGAATCGGTATCGCTACGGACAAGCAGGACAAACTGTTTCAACCGTTTTCCCAGGTCGATAACACCAACACCCGGGAATTCGGCGGTGCGGGCCTGGGCTTGGCCATCGCGGCGAAACTGGTGCATCTCATGGGTGGGCAGATCGGCGTCGAAAGCGTTCCCGATCAAGGTTCGGAGTTCTGGTTTGAGCTCAACCTCCCCGTGGCAGCGGACGCGGCGCAGGCATGAGCCGTCGGGTATGCCGGTCAAGTTGGCAAAAATCCTTTCCAAGGGCATTCCCAATTGAAACATTGCTCCCAATGTTTGAGAGCCGATTTTAGGGGAATCTGCGGTGGCTGGAGATGAGGTCTTTCGAGTCCTTCCTCATTGCCCTTCTGCTGAACGATTGCTGGGGACTCCATAGCAGGCAAGCCAGTCGCCCAAGGGATTTTGCCTGCTCCGCTTGTACTGTTGCCTAGACAAGCGTATGTTGAGTCTGTTCGACATCCTTCCTACTCCGTTTCGAAACTCCCAGCCAGGCGATTTCCACAAAGCCTGCATGGCGCTTCCAGACAAGTCGGAATGCGGCCGATCGCGTCTGCGTGACTCATGCAATCTTGTATTGCCGCTAGTCTGGGTAAAGGTTCACCTACCAGCCGACGTATTGGTGCACGCAGGTTTCAATTCGCGGCCAGCGCAGGACGTGCCGGTATAGGGCATATCTCTATAAGTTTTTCGATTCGGTTGTTTGGACTGAGTCGAGATTGCTGGCATTCTTGCAAACGATTCGGAGTGATCAGATGGCAATTTCCAATTTTCGCAATAAAGTTTTCGCTCTTGCTATCGCCGTACCGGGCGTCTTTGTCGCCACCGCCGCCAATGCCTGGTGGGGTAACGGACCATGGAACGGTATGGGCAATGGCATGGGCGACATGATGGGCGATATGAACATGTCGATGTCCGGGCGCGGTAACGGTTACGGTACCGGCCAGGGCTATGGCTATCCGGGGTATGGATATGGTTATCCCGGTAACGGTTACGGTATGCCGGCGTACGGCTACCCCGGAATGGGATACCCGGGCGCCGGTATGGCGCCACAAGGTTACGGCGTTCCTCAGGGACCGGCCGTACCCTATCCCCAGCGGTAGTTAGCTTTGCGAATAGGCCACCAATCAGGAGTGGTGGCCTATGGATGCACAACAGCAAAACTGGTTACCTCAGCTTCCAGCGCGGTCGTCGGCCATGAGGGTATAGTGTGATTGCCGGAAAAGTAAAATGGTTCAACGAAGCCAAAGGTTTCGGATTCATCGCTCGCGATGATGGCGGCAAAGATGTTTTCGTTCATCAGAGCGCGGTCACGGGTGCAGGCATGCGAACGCTGATGGAAAATCAACAGGTAACTTTCGAAATACAGGACGGTCCCAAAGGACCTTCTGCCCGCAATCTCCAAGTGGTTTGAACTGAGATCGAGTCCCTATCTTCCCACGGATTGGTTTCGACCCTATTGGTCGATGATCATACCCTGTTTTGCGAAGCGAGAGGCGTCTCTCTTTCCTTGGCGATTTCGTTGTGCCACTGCCGTCTTGCCTGGGTTCAAGTCAACTGGCCCTAATGAAGTATACGTTTCAGGCACCGGATCGCCGAGCAGCGTCCAAGGCCGCCTTTTGTTCGGAAACACTCGATGTTCCCAATCCTCACTAGGATGAGGTAGGCCCCTACTTGAAATCTCACTGCTCACGCCTGAAAACACCACCTTGCTCGCTCCTCAATCCGAAGCCTCATGCAATGTCGGTTAAACGACGAGCCGAACGAATTCGCCAGCAATGGCAAATCACTATCGCGTTTTGTGTGTTGGCTCCACGGTAGTGCATCTTTTTCGCAGCACACAGACCTGGAACATTAATCTTATGAATATCTACGTCGGCAACTTACCGTATAGCGCGAATGAAGACGAGCTTCGCGAAGCCTTTTCCGCTTTTGGTGAGGTATCCAGCGTTAATCTGATAACCGACATGGCCACTGGCCAATCCAAGGGCTTTGCCTTTGTGGAAATGGGGGATAATGCTTCGGCTGATTCGGCTATCAAGGGCCTCAACGGCACTCCCATGGGCGGTCGCAGTTTGAAGGTGAATCAGGCTAAACCTCGCGGAGAACGCCCATCTCGCGGATCGCGCTGGTAACTTGAATTCCACGGCGCTGTTGACACAGCGTCGTGGAAAACTTGGCAAACCCACGTAGACAAAGCCTTTCTGTGTCGATTCTGTGGCAAGGGTGGACAGAAACTTTGAGGCTGTAAAGCGTACTTGATCGTGGCGTGGGTAATCCTACGCCCCCCCGTTTTGGCGCCTTTGGCCGGTCGCCCAGCTCCACATCCCCTCATTTTTTCGGTCCCTTGGGCCGCGCCGTGATTCACATCTATCGCTCTCTAACGCAGTGCCCCTCATCAGGATTCCAAGTTCTGGTTTCAGCTAAGCTTGGCGTTAGCCGAAATTGCGGCACAATCCAAGGTGGGTGAGCAGATGATCTTGGGGTCCCCTCAGAAAACGGAAAAAATCGTACGCTAAGCCGATTTCAAGGGTCTTAGCGGCCTGAGCTTTGGGTTAGGGGAGCAATGGAACAGCCAACCGACTTACGGCTCAGATTGGTGCACTGCAATAGGCAGCCATGCGACCTTTGCGGACCTCCAAGCTTGCGCGCCTCTCAGTCCGTTACCGACCCCGAGCCGTCGTTTCCTCCGGATGGTCGCACAGGTAGTTGCCTGTGACTCCTTGACTTGTCTACCGCTCTACACTCTACGATCCCCCTGAATCGTTAGGCGAAGACGCATGTACCGAATCTCCCAACTCGCGGCCAGACTCGGGCTCTCGAGGACCACGCTCCTCTACTACGAGAAGCTCGGACTGATCCGTGGTCGCCGGAGGGCGAACGGCTACCGGGACTACAGCGAAGAAGACTTTCAGCGCCTCCAGCTGGTGAAGGCGCTACAGTCCGGTGGATTGACACTGAACGAATGCAAAACGTTCTTCAGCAAGGGTATGGACAGAGAGCTGTTGCGGCAGAGGCTCGGAGAGATCACCGACGAGATCGAAGAGAAGCAGCAAGCCAAGCAGCTGCTGGAGGCACTGCTCGGGGAGCGTAAGGACCACCTGCGATCCTTCCACGAAAGGCTCGATCTCGTTGCACCCAAGGCTCATGCGGACTGGTTGAGACGAGAAGGCTTCACCGACGATGACATCTACCGACTGAGGTGGTTGTCTCATGATTACACGCAGCACGAGGCTTACATGCGGGACTTCCTGACCATATTCGAACCTCTGGACACCCATGGACCTGCGAGCGAGGAGGATACGTTGGCTGCCCTCGACCTGGTCCCCATTGAACCGACGTCAATCCTCGACATGGCATCCGGCCCGGGCAATGCCACCCTGCTGCTGGCAAAGCACACACAGGCCCACGTTCATGCATTGGACAACCTCGACCAAAGCCTTGAGAGGCTCGCCAAGAGAGCCATTGAGGAGAGCCTTGAGTCGCGTATCGACACAGTTAACGGGAGCATGGATGCGCCACCGTTCGAGGAGAGAACGTTTGACCTCATCTGGTGTGAGAACAGCGCCTACGTCATTGGCTTCGAACGCGCTTTGACCATCTGGAAGGCTCTCTTGCGACTTGATGGCGTGTCGGTCATAAGTGACTTGGTCTGGCTGAACGACCATCCGAAGTCCGATGTAAAGGCATACTGGCAAGCTGAGTATCCTGACATGTCCAGCCTTCGACAGCGGAAACAGCAGGTTGACGCCCTGGCTTATGATCTCATCGGAACCCACACCATCAGTGACGCAGCTTGGGCGAACTATTGTGAGCCACTTGCGCAACGTCTCGATGAAATCAGGGATCAGATGCCTGGGTCAGAAGCGTTAGCCGCTCTTGACCGGGAAATGCCTATGCTCAAGAGGCAGGTTGACGGAGACTTCGGTTATGTATTCTTCGTGCTGAAGCCCAGACTTTAGAAGCCGACTCAGGCAGTTCAGCGAACCCTGATCCCGGATATCGAGGATGGCGGACGGTCTTGATGAACATCCCCAAGCTCACGATGCACCTCCCGGTGACCGGAAAGCGGATGTAACCTTGCTTGGTCGAAATGGCTGGAAATGGCCGGTTGCCGACGAAACATTGTGTTGGTTCCGAGGAACCGCGAGACGGTCGCTATTCCTTCCGAACATGGGTGTTCGCCGATGCCGGTACCCAGCGGTAAAGCGTCGGAACGGAAACGCCCAGATTCCTGGCCACGTCTTTCGGTGGCACGCCGCTGGCCAGGAGCTTTTTGGCCGACTCGATCTTACTGTCGGTCATCTTCGGTTTACGGCCGCCTCTGCGGCCGCGTTGCTTGGCGGCTTCTAATCCGGCCCGGGTACGCTCGACCGTCAGTTCGCGCTCCATCTCGGCGAGGCTGGCCATGACGTGAAAGAAAAACCGGCCGGATGGCGTGCCGGTGTCGATGGCGTCGGTCAGGCTCTTGAACTGCACGCCGTGCTTGTGCAGGTCGCCTACCAGGCCGACCAGATGCTTGACCGACCGGCCTAACCGGTCAAGTTTCCAGACGACCAAGGTGTCGCCCTCGCGCAGCATGTCGAGGGCCTTGGCCAATCCAGGCCGTTCGGCACGCGTACCGCTCACCTTGTCTTCACAGACCTTTTCGCATCCCGCCCTGGTCAAGGCTTTGCGTTGCAGTTCAAGGTTCTGATCCTGCGTCGAAACACGGGCATATCCGATCAGCATGACGTATCCCGACAGGGAGCACTACGGTCGGCTCGGAAATCAATCATGACTCCGTGCCTTTCCCGGTGTCGACTTCGTCCGCGGCCGCTTGCTGCACGGCGGGCAGTTGCTTAAGCAACGCCGGCAGCCAATCCTGTACCGTCTCCCACACCACCTCGAGGTCGATGTCGAAATAGCCGTGGGCCATGCGATTTCGCATGTTGCGCATACTGCGCCACGGCACGTCGGCATGGGCTTCAGTGAACTCAGCGTAGCCGTCTATCACCTTCGTGGCGGCCTCGCCAATGATGATGAGGCTCATGATGACGGCTTGCTGCGTGCGCTTATCCGCCAGGAAATCATCCTTGACCAGCCCCTCGACGAAGCTGCGCGCATATCGACCGCGGCTTGTTGAATGTGGTCGAGGTAGTCGGGTAGCCGATTGTCCTCGCTCATACCGGTTGCGCCTCCGCGAGCACTTTGGCCCGAAACTTCAGCGGCAGGTCGCCGGGGGTCAGCAAATCGACGTCAACACCCAGCAGCGTTTTCAATTCTTCTTCCAAATCGCCCAAATCCAACAACGTGGCGCCAGGCAGTGCATCGACCAGCAGGTCGAGGTCGCTGCCATCGCGGTCAGTGCCATGTAGCACTGACCCAAACACGCGTGGATTCGCCGTACGGAAGCGGGTCACTGCTTCTTATCGAAACTCGTTGAGGCAATAGGCAATCGAGAATAGTATTTCAAGAATCCTTTTTGAGAACCGCAACTCCTTGATTTTTATAGCCACACCAATCGCCTCGACTGACTTCTCGTAAACCTACGTTTTCAAGAACAAGAAATACATGCCCCGCCGTTCGATCCTCTCCGCCGCCGAGCGCGACAGCCTCGTGGCATTGCCCGATACCCAAGACGAACTCATCCGTCATTACACGTTTAGCGAATCCGACCTGTCACTGATCCGCCAGCACCGCGGCGATGCCAACCGACTGGGTGTCGCGGTTCAGTTGTGCTTGCTGCGCTTTCCCGGCCAGGGCTTGCTGCCCGACGCTACCGTGCCGATGTTTTTGCTGCAATGGATCGGACGGCAGTTGCAGCTCGACCCGGCATGTTGGCCGCAGTACGCCGAGCGCGAGGAAACCCGGCGCGAGCACCTGCTCGAATTACGAGCCTATCTGGGCGTCGAGCCGTTCGGTTTGGCGGACTTTCGTCAGGCCGTCCATGCCACGACGGAATTGGCCATGCAAACGGACAAGGGCGTTGTACTTGCACACAGTGTCATTGACGCGCTGCGGCACAGCCACGTCATCGTTCCGACACTGGATGTTGTCGAGCGCGTCTGTGCCGAGGCGATTACCAGTGCCAACCGGCGCATCCACGCCGCGTTGGGCAAACCGCTGTCGAGCGCGCATCGCCGCGGTCTCGACGATCTGCTTAAACGCCGGGATAGCGGCACGACGACTTGGCTGGCCTGGTTACGCCAGTCGCCGGCGAGACCAAATTCTCGGTACCTGTTGGAACACATCGAACTCCTCAAGGTCTGGCAGATCCTCGACCTACCTTCCGGCATCGAACGTCTGGTGCACCAAAACCGGCTGCTCAAGATCGCCCTCGAGGGCGGCCAGATGACACCGGCTGATCTCGCCAAGTTCGAGCCACAGCGGCGCTACGCAACTTTGGTAGCGCTGGCCATCGAGGGCACGGCCACCGTTATCGACGAAATCATCGATCTGAACGACCGCATCCTGGGAAAACTGTTCAACGTCGCCAAGAACAAGCATCAGCGGCAGTTTCAGGCGTCCGGCAAAGCGATCAATGCCAAGGTGCGGCTGTTCGGGCGCATTGGTCAGGCACTGATCGAGGCCAAGCAGACCGGCGGCGATCTGCTCGCCGCCATTGAAACCGTCATGCCCTGGGAAGCGTTCGCTGAGAGTGTCAGCGAAGCACAGCAGCTCGCGCAGTCCGAGGACTTAGATTTTCTACACCGTATCGGCGATAGCTACGCCACAGTGCGACGTTACGCACCGAATTTCCTTGGCGTGCTCAAGCTGCGGGCTGCGCCTGCCGCCGTCAGTGTGCTTGATGCGATCGAGGTGCTACGCGGCATGTACAGGGACAACGCCCGAAAAGTTCCAGCCGATGCACCCACCACCTTCATCAAACCGCGCTGGCGGAAACTGGTGATGACCGACAGCGGCCTCGATCGGCGCTACTACGAGCTGTGCGCGTTGTCAGAATTGAAGAATGCGCTGCGCTCGGGTGATATTTGGGTGCAAGGCTCTCGACAGTTCAAGGACTTCGAGGATTACCTGGTGTCACCCACGGAATTCGCCAACCTCAAGCAGGCCGGTGAACTGCCGCTGGCCGTCGCCACCGACTGTGATCAATACCTGCATGACCGGTTGACGCTTCTGGAAGCGCAGCTCGGAACAATCAACCGCATGGCGCTGGCTGACGAACTTCCCGACGCCATCATTACGGAATCTGGCCTGAAGGTCACGCCGCTGGATGCGGCGGTGCCCGACAATGCACAGGCGCTGATCGACCAGACGGCGATGATTCTGCCGCATGTCAAGATCACAGAACTGCTGATCGAGGTCGACAAGTGGACGGGCTTCACCCGTCATTTCACGCACCTGAAAACGGGCGGTCGGGCCAAGGACAAGCACTTGTTGCTGACCACGATCCTGGCGGATGCGATCAACCTGGGCCTGACCAAGATGGCCGAGTCCTGTCCAGGCACGACCTATGCCAAGCTTTCCTGGTTGCAGGCCTGGCATATCCGCGACGAGACCTATTCGGCGGCGCTGGCCGAGTTGGTCAATGCCCAAATACAGCATCCCTTCGCCGAGCCTTGGGGTGATGGCACCACCTCATCGTCGGATGGGCAGAACTTTCGTACCGGTAGCAAGGCCGAGAGTACCGGCCACATCAACCCGAAATACGGCAGCAGCCCCGGAAGAACGTTCTACACGCACATCTCCGATCAGTACGCGCCGTTCCATACCAAGGTGGTGAACGTCGGCGTGCGTGACTCAACCTATGTGCTCGATGGCTTGCTCTACCACGAATCCGACCTTCGAATCGAGGAACACTACACCGACACGGCGGGCTTCACCGATCATGTGTTCGCGCTGATGCACCTACTGGGCTTCCGCTTCGCCCCGCGCATCCGAGACCTGGGCGAGACCAAACTTTACATCCCGAAAAATGATATCGCTTATGACGCGATGAAACCGATGATCGGCGGCACGCTCAACATGAAACGGATTCGCACCCATTGGGATGAAATCATAAGGCTGGCGACTTCGATCAAGCAGGGCACAGTAACGGCCTCGCTGATGCTCCGAAAACTCGGCAGCTATCCACGCCAGAACGGCTTGGCCGTTGCTCTGCGCGAGCTGGGTCGCATTGAGCGTACGCTGTTCATGCTTGACTGGCTGCAAAGTGTCGAGCTGCGCCGCCGCGTGCATGCAGGGCTGAACAAGGGTGAGGCGCGCAACGCGCTGGCCCGCGCAGTTTTCTTCAACCGCTTGGGCGAAATCCGTGACCGCAGCTTCGATCAGCAACGCTATCGCGCCAGCGGCCTCAATCTGGTGACGGCAGCCATCGTGTTATGGAACACGGTCTATCTGGAGCGTGCCGTGAATGCCTTGCGTGACCACGGCCAAACAGTCGATGACGGGCTGCTACGGTATCTGTCTCCGCTGGGTTGGGAGCATATCAACCTGACCGGCGACTATGTCTGGCGCAGTAGCACTAGGACCGGCTCGGGCAAATTCAGGCCGTTACGGCCCTTGAAACCGGCTTAGCGTACGATTTTTTCCGTTTTCTGAGACGACCCCATCTTCAACCGAGAGCCTTCGTCGGACTTGATTCAAACAAACGTTTGAACTATATCCTTTGCCATGGCGTCCGATACCAAAGAGGCGATCCTCAATGCTGCCGAGGACTTGTTTGCGGCACAGGGGATAGAGACTACCTCATTGCGGGCGATTACCGGAGAGGCCAAGGTGAACCTGGCCGCGGTCAGCTACCATTTTGGATCGAAGCAGGCCCTGGTGGCGGCGGTCTTCGAACGGCGTTTGCTGCCGATGAATCGGGAACGCCTGCGGTGCCTGGACGAACTGGAGAGGAGCGGGATGGAGATTCCCCTGGAGGCCCTGGTTAGGGCCTATATCTCCCCGGCCCTGGCGATGAGTCGCGATCCGGGTGGCGAACGCTTCGTGCGCCTGTTGGGACGAAGCTACAGCGAACCTTCTCACGAGGTGCACGGATGGATGCGTGCGGCTTATACGGAGGTCATCGCCCGCTTCAAGCCCGCGTTCGCCAGGGCCTTGCCGGATCTGCCTGCGCAGGAGTTGCACTGGCGTTTGCATTTCATGCTGGGCACACTGGCCTATTGTATGGCCGGTACCGACGTGATGCGCCTGATTGCATCCTCCGGCCTGGAGCCGAACGCTGATCCCGGCGCCCTGGAGAGGCACCTGGTGAACTACGTGTCCGCGGGGTTGGCAGCGCCGCCTTCGGACTAGGAGGAGAACCATGATCGCGATTCCGGTCACTGTCCTTCTGATCGCGCTGGGCTTGTGGGTATTGGCGAAACGCAGGCTGCCTGCGCCGTTTTGGTTTGCCATGCTGGTCGGTATCGCCGCACTGGGTTTTTTCACCGGCCTGATGCCCGCCGCAACCGGCGCGGTGGCCACGATCCTTGCCCTACTGCTGCTGCCGCTAGGCATTTCCCCATTGCGTCGCGCCATTCTGAGCCGTCCTCTTCTGGAGCGGGTAAGGCGACTGTTGCCGCCGATGTCACAGACCGAACGCACCGCCATCGAGGCCGGTACCGTATGGTGGGAGGCCGAGCTGTTCCGCGGCGAACCGGACTGGCACAAGCTGCTTGAAATCCCCAAGCCGCGTTTGCAAGCCGAGGAAAGGGCGTTTCTGGAAGGTCCGGTGGAAGAACTCTGCGCCATGCTGGACGACTGGCACATTAACGAGGAACGCAACGATCTGCCGCCGGAGGTCTGGGCCTTTCTGCGCAAGCACCGGTTCTTCGGCTTGATCATCCCCAAGGAATACGGCGGCCACGGTTTTTCCGCCCTGGCCCATTCCTCTGTAGTGATGAAGGTTTCGTCCCGATCCGGAACCGCCGGTGTTTCGGTAATGGTGCCCAACTCCCTGGGGCCCGGCGAATTGCTGCTGCACTTCGGCACCGAGGTGCAGAAGCATTACTACCTGCCGCGGCTGGCACGGGGCGAGGAGATACCCTGTTTCGCCCTCACCGGTCCCACCGCCGGTTCCGATGCCGGGTCGATTCCAGACGTGGGCATTGTCTGCCAGGGCCATTTCGAAGGCCAGGAAGTACTGGGAATGCGCGTCAGTTGGGAAAAACGCTACATCACCCTGGGCCCGGTGGCGACCGTACTCGGGCTGGCCTTCAAGGTGTTCGACCCCGATCATCTTTTGGGCGAAAACGAAGACCTTGGCATCACCTGCGCCCTGATCCCCACCGACACGGCGGGCGTGGAGATCGGCAGCCGACATCACCCCGGGGCCGCTTTCCAGAACGGCCCCAACCGGGGCGTGGACGTGTTCGTGCCCATGGAGTGGGTGATCGGTGGCCCGCAAAGGGTAGGGGATGGCTGGCGCATGCTGATGGAGTCCCTGGCCACCGGCCGCGGCATCTCGCTGCCGGCCCTGGGCGCGGGAGCTGGCAAGCTGGCGGCGCGCACCAGCGGCGCCTATGCGCGGATTCGCAAACAGTTTCGCCTTCCCATCGGTTATTTCGAGGGGGTGGAGGAGGTTCTGGCGCGCATCGGCGGTTGGAGCTATCGCATGGATGCGGCACGCACCCTCACCACCTCGGCGCTGGACCAGGGCGAGCGGCCCTCGGTGGTCTCGGCCATGGTCAAGTACCACCTCACCGAAGGTTACCGGCAGACCATCAACGATGCGATGGACATACACGGCGGCAAGGGCATCTGCATGGGGCCTAGCAATTACCTGGCGATTCCCTACCGGTCGATTCCCGTCAGCATCACCGTCGAAGGCGCCAATATTCTCACCCGCAGCATGATCGTGTTCGGGCAGGGGGCCATGCGCTGCCATCCGTATCTGGTGGACGAGGTCAATGCCGCCGCGGATGAAACCGATGGCCTTAGGGCCTTCGATCGCGCCCTGTACGGCCATCTCGGCTATACCCTGCGCAACGGCGCCCGTTCGCTGGTGTTCGGCCTGAGCGCGGGGCGTTTGGCGGACAGCCCTGTGGACGGCCCCTCGGCCAACTATTTCCGCCGTCTGGCCGCGCTCAGTGCGGGTTTCGCTTTCCTGGCCGATCTCGGCCTATTGGTGTTAGGCGGCGACCTGAAGCGCCGCGAAGCCCTTTCCGGCCGCTATGCCGACGCTTTGGGACAGATGTATCTGTGTTCCGCCACCCTGAAACGCTTCGAGGACGACGGCCGCCCGGAGGCCGATGTCCCCCTGATGCACTGGGCCGCGCGTGACAGCCTGGCACGGGCCGAAGATGCCCTGCACGGCATATTGCGCAATTTCCCCTCGGCGGTACTTGGGCGGCTGCTCCGCTGGGTGGTGCTGCCACGAGGACGAAACCTTCGGGAACCCGACGATCGACTGGGTCACAAGGTAGCCCGCCTGCTGCTGTCGCCTTCCGAGACCCGCGACAGGCTCACCGCGGGGATCTATTGCAACGAGAATCCAGACGACCCGATAGGTGTACTGGAGTGGGCTCTACCCAAGGTCATTTCTGCCGAGCCCGTGGAGCGCAAACTGCGCGAAGCGCGTATCGAGCGTCCTTTGGTCATGGACTTTGAGGACTGGCTGGCGCTGTTGGTCAATCGGGATGTGTTGAGTTCACAAGAAGCCGAGCTACTTCGCGAGGCGGAAACGGCCACCGCCAAGGTCATTCGCGTCGACGATTTTCCGGCCAAGGCCCGGTCTGCCGCCGCCGACCAGGCGGCCTGAGGGGTTCCTGTCATGGATCAGAGCCGCAAGATCCGCCGCGCCGCCGTGCTGGGTGCCGGCGTCATGGGGGCGCAACTGGCCGCCCACCTGGGCAACGCCGGTGTACCGGTGCTGTTGTTCGACCTGGGCGCCGAAGGCACGGACCCCAATGCCATCGTCAACAAGGCCATCGCGAGCCTTGGCAGGTTGCATCCCTCACCTCTGGCCGATAGCGAGGCGGTGCGCCACATCCACCCGGCCAATTATGACCGGGACCTTGCTGCCCTGGGTGATTGCGATCTGGTGATCGAGGCGGTTACGGAGCGCATCGAACTAAAGCGCGGCCTCTATGGCCAGATCATTCCGCATCTGGGAACGGGTGCGATTCTCGCCAGCAATACCTCCGGTCTGGGTATAGCCCGCCTGGCCGCCGGTTTGCCGGATGCTCTGCGGCGGCGATTCATCGGCGCGCATTTTTTCAATCCGCCGCGCTACATGCACCTGCTGGAACTGATTCCCCACGCCGAGACCGCGCCTGAGGTGGCCGAGACGCTGGAAGCCTTTTTCACCACCGTCCTCGGCAAGGGTGTCGTCTACGCCAAAGACACCCCCAGCTTTATCGCCAATCGCATCGGCGTGTTTTCCCTGCTGTCGGTACTCCACCATGCCCAGCGCCTGGGCCTGGCGCCGGATCTGGTGGACAAACTCACCGGTCCGGGCATCGGTCATCCCAAGAGCGCCACCTTCCGCACCGCCGACGTGGTTGGCCTGGATACCTTCGCCCACGTGGTCCATTCGCTTTGGACCACGCTGCCGGAAGACCCCTGGCACCGCTATTTCCAGGTTCCGAAGTGGATCGACGCGCTGATCGAGGCCGGTGCCTTGGGACAGAAGGCGGGGGCGGGGGTGTATCGCAAGCAGGGCCGGGAGATCCTGGTGTTCGATTCGGCGGTGGGCGACTACCGGCCAGTGCATTCGGGACTAGACGAAGGCGTGTGCGAGATCCTGGAGATGCGCGATGCCGGCGAGAAATTCCTTGCCCTGGAAGAAAATCAGCATCCACAGGCCGACTTTCTGGTCGCCATCTTCCGCGATCTGTTCCACTACAGCGCCGTGATGCTGGAAGCCATTGCCGAGACGGCCCGCGATGTGGATCTGGCCATGCGCTGGGGTTATGGCTGGAGCATGGGGCCGTTCGAGGCCTGGCAGGCGGCCGGCTGGCGCCGTGTGGCGCTCGCGGTGGATGAAGACATCCAGGCGGGTCGGACCATGGCCGCCGTGCCGTTGCCCGATTGGGTACTGGACCCACAACGCGACGGTGTCAGCGATGGCGTTGGATCCTGGTCACCCGCCGCAGGCCGCTGCGTGGCCCGGTCACAGCATACGGTATATCGGCGCCAGCTCTGTCCGCCAAGGGTATTGGGGGAGCCTGAGCCGGAAAGCGAAACCCTGTTCGACAACGGCTCGGCACGGCTTTGGCACACCGGTGACGGTATCGCCGTGCTGAGTTTCCGGACCAAGATGCACAGCGTCGACGACTTGGTGCTGGACAGCATTCAGGACGCCGTAGGTATCGCAGAGGAGGGATTCGAAGCACTTCTGCTCTGGCAACCTACCGAGCCCTTCAGCGCCGGTGCCAATTTGGCCATGGTGCTGAAGGCCATCGCCGCGGACGACTACGCCTCGATCCGCGCCGTGGTGGAGAAGTTCCAGTCCACCAGCCAGCGCCTTCGCCATTCCCTGGTGCCCACCGTCGCCGTGCCTCGGGGGCTGGTCCTGGGCGGTGGATGCGAACTGATGATGCATTGTGACGCCACGGTGGCGGCCCTGGAGAGCTACATCGGCCTGGTCGAGGTGGGTGTCGGTCTGGTGCCGGCCGGCGGCGGCTGCAAGGAGATGGTCCTGCGAGCCGAGGCCGCGACCAGGGGCGGGCGGATGTTTCCCGTGCTGGCGAAATACTTCGAGTGTATTGGCATGGCCAAAACCGCCGGCAGTGCCCTTGAGGCGCGCGAATGGAACTATCTACGTCCATCGGACCCGGTGGTAATGAACGCCGACGAAACCTTGTACGTTGCAAAGCAGCACGCCCGTGCCCTGTATGCAGCAGGCTACCGGCCGCCTCGTTACCGTGATGACATTGCCGTGGCAGGCGCGGATGGGGCTTCCACGTTGAAAGCGCAGCTGCTCAATATGCGAGAGGGGGGCTTTATCTCGGCCCACGACTATCGCATCGGCTCGGGGTTGGCCGACATCCTTTGCGCAGGGGACCTGGATCCGGGAACCCTGGTGGACGAGGATTGGTTTCTCTCCCGCGAGGTGGATTTGTTCATGGAGCTGCTGGGTACTCCCGAGACCCGGGCGCGCATCGCCCATCTGCTGGAAACCGGCAAACCCCTGCGGAATTAGGAGCCAGCGATATGACCAGCCGACAAGACGCCTATATCGTCAGTGCTCTGCGTACGCCGGTGGGCAAGGCTCCAAGGGGGGTATTACGCAGTACCCGCCCGGATGATCTTCTGGCCCATGTGCTGCGCGGGTTATTGGTGAAGCATCCCAACCTGGACCCGGCTGCCGTCGAGGATGTGCTGATCGGTTGCGCCATGCCGGAAGGTCCCCAGGGCATGAATGTCGCCCGCATCGGCGCTCTGTTGGCGGGCCTGCCGGACTGCGTGCCCGGAGTGACGGTCAATCGCTTCTGTGCCTCGGGCCTGCAAACCATTGCCATGGCGGCCGACCGCATCCGTCTGGGCGAGGCGGACCTGCTGATTGCCGGCGGAACCGAGAGCATGAGTCAGGTACCGATGATGGGCAACAGTCCCAGTTTCAACCCGGCAATCCTTGCCGGAGACGAAAATCTGGGTATCGCCTTCGGCATGGGCATCACCGCCGAGAAGGTGGCGCAACGCTGGAAGGTCGACCGCGATGTCCAGGACGGTTTCGCCCTGCAAAGTCATCGCCGCGCCCTGCATGCGCAGCAGGGAGGCGCCTTTGATGAGGAGATCCTTCCGTTGGAGACCCGGAGCACCGTGCCGGATCTTGCCGGTGGTCAGGTCCGATTGATCAAACGCTGGGTCACTGCCGATGAAGGTCCGCGCGCCGAGACCAGCGCTGAGGCCCTGGCCGGGCTGCGCCCGGTCTTCGCGGCTCGGGGGAGCGTTACCGCCGGCAACAGCTCGCAGATGAGCGATGGCGCCGGCGCCGTTCTGCTGGCCAGCGAGGCGGCCCTCAAACGCCATTCACTGACGCCCATGGCGCGCTTTCTCGGCTTTGCCGTGGCCGGCGTGGCGCCGGAAATCATGGGCATCGGCC
>JAGRGI010000176.1 GCA_020445565.1 Chromatiales bacterium | reverse complement strand
GGTGGAACGGCGACCGCTATCTGGGGCCGGCGATACTGCTACAGGCTTATCGGTGGATCGTCGACAGTCGCGACGAGCATACCGGCGAGCGGCTGGACCAGCTCAACGATCCGTTCCGGCTGTATCGCTGCCATACCATCATGAACTGCGCGAAAACCTGCCCCAAGGGCCTCAACCCCGGCAAGGCCATCGGCGAAATCAAGAAACTGCTGGCCTTGAGGCGCTGAACGCGCCCGGAAAAACAGTGGCCCGTATCCGGCGCCTACGGTATGGTAGGCGCTATCCGCCCCGGTGATGAAATTGGTAGACATGAGGGACTTAAAATCCCTTGGCTTCGGCCGTGCCGGTTCGACTCCGGCCCGGGGCACCATAAGAAAAACAGCAGCCTAGCCAAGAATTTCTGCGCAAGACCTGACGCTATTTCGGTCCAAGAAACCCGAGGTGTCAACCAAGTGTCAACGCTGTTTGGCAAGCGCGATGGGATTCAGACGACGTGCGTCGGCTAAATGTCCAGGTGCAAGGTGTGCGTAGCGCATTGTCATAGCCAGCGACGAGTGGCCTAGCAACTGCTGTAGCTCTAGGATGTTCCCGCCGTTCAGCATGAAATGTGACGCAAACGTATGGCGCAGGACGTGGGTCCGCTGGCCCTTTGGCAGCACGATCTCTGCCCGGTCCAAGGCATTGCCGAAGGCGTCATAGCAAAACCGGTACAGTCGGCCCGCATGGTCCCGCGTGCATTCGTCGAACAGCTCCTTGGTAATCGGTACAACCCGCCGTTTCCCGCTCTTGGTCTCGGCATAGACCACATGCGACTCGTGCAAGTTGTGGCTCTCCAACCGTTCCGCTTCGGACCAGCGCGCACCCGTCGCGCACGCCAAGCGAGCCACTGCGTACACGTCCGGGTTCCTTGACGCCTGCAACGCCTCCCAAAGTCGCCCCATCTCTTCAAAGGACAAGTATCGCAAACCGGGATCGCGCTCCCTCCCGGCCTGCACGTGCTCAAGCGGGTCCGGCCCTGGCCATACCCCCAATCGTCTTAACAGCCGAAAAGCTGCGCGCACGTAAGACAGTTCACGATTCAACGTTGCTGTAGATACTGAACTTGCCCGACCCGTCCGGTACTGGCTCCAACGCTCCGGCGTCAACTCATGAGCGAAAGGATCGCCCAAAGCCTTCGCTACATTGGCAAGCTTCGCCTTCCGGGCCTCGCCGTCCCGCAACTGCCGGCCGTGGTGTTCGTACCAATCCTCAAACAGCGCGGACAACCGTATTCGGGGAGGTTCCACGGGGTTCCATGGCATGGAGCCTGTGCCTTGTAGCTTTTGATATGCTAGCCAGCGCAGGGCCTCAGCCTTAGTGTCAAAGGACTTGCGGTGTCGCCGATCATTGCGGGTTGGTTGGAAGTCTGCCTGCCATCGGCCATTGTTCAGACGGCGAATTGCCATAGTGAAAAGGATCTAAGGATGAAAGAAGCAAAAGGTTTTTTCGGGGAATTAGTTATCCGTTTCCTCGGCTGGGTCGGTCTCGACAAAACGGTGTACCGACGACTTCACAACGTAACGATAGAACTACCCGACGGGACCACGCAAATAGATCATGTGTTCGTTTCCCGTTACGGTATCTTCGTTGTAGAGACCAAAACACTCAAGGGGTGGATATTCGGAAGTGAGCGAAACGCGACCTGGACGCAAAAGCTCTATAAGCAAACCTTTAAGTTCCAGAACCCGCTCAGGCAGAACTACAAGCACGTAAAGGCCCTTGAACAAGTGCTGGGTGTGGATACCAGGAACATTCATTCCGTCGTTGCGTGCGCGGGTTCGGCGGAACTGAAAACCGCCATGCCAGACAACGTGACCGTGGGGTATGGCTATGTTCGTTATATAAAGCGGTTTCAAGACTTGGTTTGGACAGACTCCGAAGTGGACGAAATCGCTGGAAGGCTACGTTCGTCCAGGCTCGCGCCAACTCGCGAAACGCACCGAAGGCACGTAGCGCACCTAAAGGAGCGCCATGGGCAAGAACCGTCAGTCAAACCCGTCGGGAAACGTCGTCGAGTAGAACCCGCACTAGGGCTCGATGACGACATCAAGGACGAGTAACGCAACAGGGTAGGGCTCCGCTCCCTACCTGCCCGCGAACCAGCGGACTCTAACGACATAAGCTAAGCGGTCCGCTGCTTCTCCCTTTGGGAGTCCTTTCTCAATTGCTCGGTCTTGGGGCTGATCTGTCCTGCTTCCGGGATTTCCTCGCCTGTGAGTATCCAAAAACGGAATTGCGGCCAACGCGCGCCAATAGCGTTTATGTGTGCCGCTGTTGGCTGTGCGCGACCGGATTCTACGGCGTGCCAGTTGTAGTCAGGCACTCCTGTCTCTTGCTCGAACTTCCGTCTGCTCAGTCCCAGGTATGCCCGTACTTCTAGTATGCGTTCGGCAGGTGGGGTTAATTCTGGCATAAGAAAAAATTATTTGACACTGTGTGTCAAATTACATAGAGTGTCAGACACTGAGTGTTTAGTACTCAGTACTAAGAGCCAAACCTCACCGGGAGCCTCCCCAATGAGTCCAGCAACCAAAAAAACAGCGACGCGCAAAGCATCGCCCAAACCGGCCGCAAAGCCGGCACCCAAGCAGCCGAAGGTTCCCACCGTCGCCCCAGTTGTCCCGGTGATGGACCGCGAACAATTCGCGCTTGGTGTTGGCGTTACCCCTAAAGTCGTTGCCGGTTGGATCGATCGGGGATACCTGCCAACGGTAGTCATCGGCAAGCGAACCCTGGTCAACGTCGCGGCCATTGCCGAACTAACCAGCGGTTCCGCTCGAGTAGACCTAGCACGCCAACTCATTGAACGGGGGGCTGCCTAATGACCGCCTATTACCCGACAGTGCAGCTCGATGAATCCACGTGGGACGCAATCGAAAGCGGCTCCCTGCAACTGCAAACCGGCCAATGGGTTCGCGACCTAGCAGGCATGGGCCGGCTCTACCGGGATAGGGGCCAATGGGCCGTATTGTGGCGTAAAGCGGGGGAAAAGGTCCAGCAATACAACTATCGGTTAAGCACTGTGGCTCGTACCTGTCGCGCTGTTGGTGTTCATTCATCGGGCTGGCTTGGGGGTGCGAAATGAGTCTATGCCTTGAAGAAGACAAGATAAAGCTTTCAGGGGTGGAGTCGGATTTCCTCGAGCTTATAAAGGTTTTCGATCCTGAAAAGGCGGATTTGTTTGAGCTGAGGTGTGCGTTCAGAACCGCTGCCGATTGGGTTCGTCTTGCACATGATCGGCTGGGACGCGAAGACGTGGCTGAGTACTACAACGCCGCCATATCGGGTCCGTTGCTACTCGCGCTCGAAAAGCTTGCCGAAGCGCTCTTGATCGTTGTGAACAAGGAAACAAAATCATGACAGAAATCCCCGAACCCATTGCCGGTCGAGCAGGGGACCTGCGCCAATTCCGAACCGGCGTACCGTTGTCCTACCACACCAAGCTCACCGAGCACGCGAATCGGCGCGGCCTTTCCGTGTTTAACCTCGTCAAGCTCATTGTTATGAACTGGCTGGAAAGCGAAAGCGAAAAAGAACGCCAACAACAACGGGACTCCCAAACCCCAAAAACCGGGGGGCAATAGAGTGTCACCCCGTCACCGTCGCGTTGCTCGCGTACCAGCCAGAGCACACCGGCCGGCAGGCGCAAAGCGAGGAAGCGAAGCGCGCTTGCACCTGCCGGCCGGTGTGCTAGGCGTCCGGGAAGCGAGCAACACGGCGGTTACAGGGCGGCACTCGTCCAACGGTCACCCTTGAACCCGAGCGAGCGAGCATCTTCAAACGGCCCGCTCCCAGTCAACCAGTGAGGAAAACACCATGTCTCTGAATCTCGGTCAAACCATCGACACCAGATTACTCGGCGCAAAACGTGGGCAGGTCGAAGGCAACAAATACGCCTCCCTGTGGGTCGCCCAACTTGCTGATGGTACCAACACCGACACAGCTGGATTGGAAGTGATGAAAGTCAGCTGCGAATACAGCTTGATTGATGCCATTCGGGGTCTTGGTGATGCCTTCCCGATTGATGTTCGTCTCGGTGTGCAAATGCGCTCCGGTGCCGGTGGCAAGGTTGGCCTGCACGCCGTCACTGTTGATCGTGCCGTTAAACCCGCGTCGGTTTCTGGAGCCAAGTCGTGACTTACGTCTACAAGTGCAGTGACCTTTCTGGGTCCGTATGCACTAACCCGTACTGGGAAGCGTTAGGCGGGGAAACGCTCTCGATGGACAACGTTTCGGAACTCTCCGCAGCAATTATTTTGGTGTGGGCAACTGCCTGGGTCCTGCGCCAAGTGGCCAAAAAACTTTGGCCTCACTAACCGGGCGAATCCATCGCAAACTACGGGAGTAAAAACCGTGAAATATCTCAATGTTGCTCGCAAGTATGGGGCTCGCATTTCCGCCGCGACTGTCGGTGCGTCCCTCCTGTTCACTGCCCAGTCCTCCCACGCTTTCATCGACGTGACCGGCGCTGTTGACACCATCACCACCGATGGAACCGCCGCCATCACTGCTGTGGGTGGTGCTCTGATCGCTCTGGCGGCCGTTGCCGTCGTCTTCAAGTGGGTCAAGGGCTCGATCTTCAGTTGATCGGCTGGCCTACTTGGCCCTAATCGGGGGCGACGGTTCACCCCGTCGCCCCCTTTTTATTTCGGGGGTGAAAAATGACGGCTGAATACTTGCCCGTGTTTTATGCAGTTGCGCTGCTGGGTGGCGCGTGGATATTACTTCGATGATTCGTGCTTCTGCGGGTGTTCGATCTAGGGGCCGCTTTATAGGTGGTGTGGTATTTATCGTTTGGATCATTCTGGAGATCTTTAACAACGCTGCATGGGCAGCCTGTGTCATAAACAATCAATTTTCCCGGTCATGTGGTTCGCGGGATGAGGCGTTATCGCAGTGCGCGGCATGGGCTGAGTACCTCAATGGTACTTCGACGCATCCGGATGGGCCGGGTCCTGGTACCTGCCGAGTGGATTGGGCTGGGTCCCCCTACTTTGCTAATTATCCTGGCTGTCCCGAGCCAGGAACGTATGTTTTGTTAAGACATTCCGTTGAGTCCGATACTCCTTCTTACGCTTGCAGCATTAACGGTCTCGAATCACCGCTGGCATGTGAAATAAAGCAGCAGTCCGTTTCCGTCACTGTTTGGACCGGCATGACTTATGAGACCTCCTACGAATATACGGGTGAACACTGCGTTGATGGTTTGCCGCCAAACCTATCGACGGGTGACGATCCTGCCGGGGATACTGGGGGCGGTACCGATACTGGCACGGATGGCGGCACCGACACTGGAACGGGTGGTGGTACCGACTCCGGAACGGATTCTGGTATTGATACGGGTACTGACACTGGCACCGATTCCGGTGGTGGTTCAGGTGGGGGCGGTGGCGGTGCTGGCGGTGGCACCGACTCCGGCACAGATAGCGGTACGGACTCTGGTACGGATAGCGGTACAGATGGAGGAACGGGCGGCGGTACGGATGGGGGTACCGACTCCGGTACTGACAATGGCACGGATAGCGGTACCGACTCCGGCACTGACAGTGGTACAGATAGCGGTACCGATTCTGGCGGCGATAACGGAACGGATGATGGTACCGACTCCGGTACAGATAGCGGTATCGATTCTGACACCGACAGCGGAGCGGATGATGGAATTGACTCTGGTACTGACACTGGTACGGATACCGGCACAGATTCCGGTACTGATAATGGCACCGACACGGGTAGTGACGATGGAGCCGGGGATGGGTCAGGAGACGGTACCGGGGATGGGACCGATGATGGTACGGGTAGTGGTTCCGGTGACGGAGGTGGTGATGGATCGGGGGATGGTACGGATGACGGTACTGGAGACGGCTCGGGCGATGGAACTGGAGACGGAACCGGCGATTGTGACCCTGCAACGCAAGACTGTGGGGAAGGTGGCAGTTTCACCGATGGCGGATGCGGCACCCCGCCGACATGCGAAGGCGACGCAATACTGTGTGCCATCGCCGTACAGCAATGGGAACTCAAATGTGCAACCGCGGAACCTGTCGGTGGGTGGGGAGAAATAGCCGGAGGACTGGCCCCCGAGGGTGATCCTAACGAAGGGTTGGCCGTTGATCTTGCGAATGGACTCGACACCCAAGGGTTTCTCGGTGGTGGTGCGTGTCCTGCGCCTTTCCAGACAACTGTCATGGGCCACAGCTTCGAGGTCGACTTCACCCCGTGGTGCGAGCTCGCTGGTGTTATCGGCCCCCTTCTCCTTGTCGCTGCCGGTCTCGTCTCGGCCCGAATTATTGCCACCTAGCCATGCGTACCGCCCCGCACCCGAAGCCCAACGGGCCATGCGATCCCGGCCCCGTCCAGGGTCAAAAAACCGTGCGCAACAGCCACCTATACCGCCGACGTCAGAAAGTGAACATTCCCCCAACGGCCTGCGTACTGGAGCGGTTTTTTGCGCCCTTGACGGTCGCTCTGACAAATAGCCTATCGCACCCAGGGGGGAACCATCGTCCCCCCTGGATGCCCAGCGGCGAGCGGTTTTTGGGTGGTTTTATTCTTGGCTGGGCTTTTTTCAAGACGGCTGCACGTAAAGGGGCAAGTGGCGCACCTTGAGAAAGCATGGCAGTTCGGCGGTTACCACGTTTCTGAGTCGATTGGTTGGCCCCGTTGAAATGAATACCTGACGAATCAACCCCAAAAATCCAATAGCTTAAACATCAGGGGCAATAAGTCCTCTGGTAACTGAGGAAAAAAACAATGGCAGTTCAAGCACTATGGCCGGTACTGGCTGGCTTTTTGGGAGCCGTAGTCGTCCCCCTTGCCCAGCGAATAATGGTAGGGATCGGCGTCGGCATAGCTACTTTTGCCGGTATCTCACAACTACTGGAACGGCTACGCGAACTTATCATGGACCAATTTGTTGGGCTTCCCCTGGAAGTTCTCGACTTCCTGGGTCTGCTCCAGGTTGACCGGGCCATTACCATGATTCTCTCCGCCGTAACTATCCGTTTCGTCCTTCGCGGCCTCGATGCGGGCGGAGTACTCCGTAAACCCGTTTGGAAAGGAGCTGCATAGAATGTTTCGTCTCATCACTGGTGTTCCCGGTGCGGGAAAAACACTCAACACTGTTCACAACCTCAAAGACACGAAAGACCGACCCGTCTACTACCATGGCATCCCCGCATTAAACTTGCCCTGGCAAGAAATTCAAAACCCCAAACAATGGCACCTCGAAGTACCGAACGGCGCAATCGTCATAATCGACGAAGCACAGAAACACTTCCCGGCCCGTGGTGTCAGTAAAGGCGAGCCCCCCGAAGGCGTATCCACACTCGAAACCCATCGACACCGGGGGCTCGATGTCTACTGGATCACCCAGCATCCCAGCCTAATTGATCACCATGCCCGGCGACTCGTCGGCGAACACTGGCACTACAACCGCAACAACGGCCTCGAACGTAGTGTCCTGTACATCGGTAACACTGCATTCAACCCCAATGATCGGCGTGAACTCGCCGCCTGCGAACGTCAGCAAATCAAATTCCCGTCCGAGTCCTACGGCCTCTACAAATCCGCCGAAGTTCACACTCATAAGCGGCGGCTCCCCAAGAAACTTCTCTGGATACCTGTATTGCTGGGTGTTCTCGTCTTCTGTGTCCTCGTCCTCTACAACGTGCTGTTTGCCAGGAAACTAGAGAATCCAAACACAGCACAAGCACCTGCCGGCCCTATTTTCCCTGCGCCGGGGGGGACACCGGGTCAGGGTCCATCAACACCAGCGACCGGATTCCCGGCCATCGAAGCCAGACCAGTCAAGGCCAAAGACTTCCTCCCGGCGATACCGGGCGTTCCTGCCAGCGCCCCCATATACGCCGAAATCTGGCGGCCCGTCAGCGTCCCGCGACCGGCGGCCTGTGCGAAAAACGAAGCAACCGGTGAATGTCGTTGCTACAGCCAGCAGGGCACCCGCCTCGGGATAACGACCCCCATCTGTATCAACTACATAAAGTTCGGCTACTTCGATTTCACTAAGCCCGACCCCGGTAGGGTCCAGGAACGGCCCGAAAGCACCCGAGCCGGATACGCCGGGACGCCCCTGTAACACGTCTGTTCAAACCAACACCCAACAGCCCCTTACGCCCCAGTGCGCCCCATCACCCTAAAGGACCTACCATGAAAACCTGGACCCGAGTTAGCCCCCTCAGTCTCGCCGATGGCGAATTCGACCCACGCGGCCGTATCTTCCTGGGAGACAACGGTCAACAATTCGACCTCTCCAGCGTCACCCTTTGCCATACAGGCGTAGATACCGTTCGACAACTCTACCGGGGCACACCTAATCCGGCCGCGCTCAAGCGAATTGAGGCAGCTGGAGCCCAAAGGCAAGAAACTGTCATGGTCATGGGCAATGAATGGGCGCTCAAGCGCATGGGCAAGAACTCCGGCTACCGTTGGGGCCTGTTCGACAACGAATGGGGCTTGGTCGTCCTCTACGGTAGCCAATACCAGCAACTCGACGGCGGCGGCTCTCACCTTAAGATTGAAGTAAGCCCTCGGCTCTGCGGCAACTACCCCCCGGTAAACGTCCAAGGCACCCTCGACAGCATCGCCCGTGAACTCCTCAACGACTGGGCACCTGCTGGAGTGGCCATCCACCTCGCCGCCGATATACAAGGCTGGGAACCGCCCGACCGGTACGAATCCCAATTGGTCACCAGGGCCAGAGCCAGGACCCGCATAGACGCAATCCAGGAAGCCCAATTCGACACTCTCTCCGAAATCGCTGTCACCTACGGTGATCGAGAAACCTTCATGTGGGGCAAACCCGGTGCTTTGCAATTCGCAACCTACCGGAAAGACAGGGAAATCGTTGCAAGTGACAAAATCGATTACTGGCACGGTGTATGGCAGGACGCAAGCGGTGGCACTTGGCGCAAAGGCCAAGCCGTCTGGCGATTCGAACTTCGCTTTCATCACGTCGTCGTCAAAGAAATCGGCATGGGCATTGATGCCGACTTCAAACGCTACGTTGACGTAGCCGATTACCTTGGTGACCTCTGGTTATACGGTCTAATGCGCAACAGACTTGACCGATCGGTCTACATAGACCCCTTCTGGCAATTCCTGATTGAAGATGCCAAACCAGAACAACCGACCGGAATAGTCGTGCGCCGGGTAAAAAAGAGCTCTGTCGGCTCCATAGGCCGAAACGTGGCCAACATGATCGGCAATATGGTGTCCCTATACGCCCGTCAAGGCTGGAACGCCTCCCAAGTAGTCAGGGCAATCAAGCGCTTAGAACTCTGGCAACAAATCTTGATTTACTACCAGGGCAAGGGCTTGGATGAAAATGGCATAACCGAAGCCATCCGAAAAACAATCCTACTCAGACGACTGGCTGGCAGTGCGGCCTAGGTGTCAACCAAGTGTCAACGCCAAAGGGGAAAAAGGGGGTGCAAAGGGGTAAAAGTCCCGCTAACCCTTTGTAAAGTGGTGCAATAAGGCGCAATGGTGGGCCTTAAAATCCCTTGGCTTCGGCCGTGCCGGTTCGACTCCGGCCCGGGGCACCACACGAAAAATGGCGGCTTCGGGCCTTTCCTGCCTGCTTCTCTCCAACCCCACACGAACTGCCCCCGATCACTGATCAGAGCTACTTTTTGCCGGAGTTAATGACCTGCTATTTGTCTTTGATCAAGAAATCGATCTTCGCTTCATCCGAATTGGGATGCAGTCGAAATCGGGAGATCGATAATGTTGGTATTCTTGGCTCAAGAACCGAAAACGATATACCGCCTGCCGTAGGTTGTCAGCGGGCGGACCATACAAGCCTTGCTTAGGAGCGCAGGAGGATCCTGACCTCCAATGCCCACTAAAGTTGATCTACAGTCCATCGCCGAGACGCATGAGCGGCCGTTCATGATTGTCGATAGGTATTGGCGGATTGTGGCTGCGAACAGGGCCTTTCTCGCCATCCACGACCTTACCCTGGAGCAGGTGCTTCAGCGCCCCTGCCACGAGGTTACCCATCGCCTGAGTGTTCCCTGTCGCGAGGTCGGTACGGAGTGCCCCAGAACGCGGGTGTATGAAACGCTGCAACCTCACGCCTGCCTGCGCCTGCATCACCGGTTTTCGCCTGAAGGGCGCGATCAGCGGCTGCGGATCAAGGGTTTTCCCATGGTATTGGAGGGTGGTGAGGTCTATTACGGTGAGTTGTTCGATATCATCGATGGCAAATCCGATCGACCGCCGTCCAAGGGTATGGTGGGTTCCTCCCCGGTATTCACGCGTTGCCTGGAAGAGATGCTGCTGGCGGGCAAAACCGATGCCCCTGTACTCATCGAAGGGGCTACCGGTACAGGTAAGGAACTGGCGGCGGATTTCATCCACCGGAATTCCCGGCGCAGAAACGGGCCGTTTCTTACCCTGGATTGTACGGTTCTGAGTGAAAGCCTCGCCGAGAACGATCTGTTCGGTCATGTGCGGGGCGCCTTCACCGGCAGTATTGGGGAGCGCCGAGGTGTGTTCCAATTGGCCGATGGCGGCACCCTGTTTCTCGATGAAATCGGTGAATTGCCCTTGCCCTTGCAGGCCAAGCTGCTGCGGGTGCTGGAAAGCGGTGAATTTCGTCCCTTGGGCAGTGAACGGTCGGTGCGCACCGACGTGCGTGTTTTATGCGCGACCAACCGCCGATTGCTGGACGAGGTGCAGGCCGGCCGTTTCCGTGAAGACCTTTTTCATCGTCTCGCCTGCTTGACCGTCAATTTGCCTGCCCTTCGCGAACGCAGGCAGGACATCCCTGAACTCACTGCTTGTCTGCTGAAACAGATGGACATGTCCGATGGACGGGGATTCAGCATCAGCCGGGATGCCGTATCGGTCTTGATGAGCTATGAGTTTCCCGGCAACGTGAGGGAATTGCGCAACATTTTACAGATTGCCCGTACACATGCCGCCGGGAATGCCTTGGACGGAGCCTTGATCGAGGACATCATCCGGGTCAGGCGCCGTGCCATCGAATCGACAGGCAGTAGCGCAATCTATCAGCGAAACGATGGAGAAGAGGCGAGTTCGGTAGTTTCACAAAAGGACACGCTGGACAGTTTGGAACGGGACCACCTGCGGCGTTTGTTGGCCCGTCACCAACGGAACAAGACCGTGATGGCCCAGGCGATGGGGGTCAGCCTGCGCACGGTGTATCGCAAGCTCAAGCGGCACGGATTGGGTTAGTTCTAGGCCAAAAAGCCATCCTTGGCTTTTTCATTGCTTCCCGCAAGTCTTACTTGCTCGCGCCCCGTAGTGGGTTAATTGCACACATGGGGATAAGCAACATTGTCCACATATTCCGCCGAGCAGTTGGCGTCACAGGGGCTGCACAAGCCGCGCTCAGGCCGCTCGAACGTGTGGCAGAAGTAGCAGCCGATGCCACTAGAGCCCTTGTCAATGTGGTTATGCATCCGGTCCCAGGTGCGGGGCAGGTTTTTGGAACCGTCGTGGCACTGGTTGCAGACCTGCTCCTTGGGGCCTTTCAGGCGGTAGCCCAGCGCGTCGAGCTTGGAATCCGTGTCGGTGTCCAGATTGCCCTGGTGACAATAGGTGCAGTCCGCCACATCGGTTACCGGATTGACCCCGTGGTTGATCATCTGGAAGGTATCCGTGACGCCCCAGTAATAGGGTTCAGACGGGGAGTAACCCATGTTCTGCAGGCCGCTTTCCACCGACAGTTCCACATCTCCGGAGATGCTCAGATACTCCAGGGTATCCAAGGCGATCATCACATTGTTGCTGGTGATGATGGGCGCATCAGCGGTCTTGTACTTGAACGGCGTCAGCTTTCCGCTAACCAAGGGATCATCCGCGTTGACGTCACCCAGCGGCCTGGAAGTGGGGTAGGTGCCGGTGACCGGGTCCAGCACGGCGGTGTCGCCGAGCAGGTAGTTGTCGCTCTTGCGGTTCCAGAATCGCAGTTCAGGGGTCAGATTCATGCCTTTGTCGGTATGCGGATGTCCCGGACAGGGGCTGTTGTCGCAGTTCGAGGCACTGGTGCCGTCATGATGGAAGCGCCAGTCTCGGTGTACTTCGGTCTCCCACTTGGCGTATTCCGGGATATGGCAGGACTGACAAGCGACACGGGGGATGTGGCGGTCCGGTTCGGTGCGACGCCCGGCGGTGGCATGGCCGGTCCCGGAAGCCATATTGGTGTGGCAGTTGGAATTCGAACAACTGATCTCCGAACCGCGTTGCAGGTCGTCGGTGGGGCGGATGTCGGAGCCCTTGCCAATGGTCTTGTGAGACTGGAAGACATGGCAGTCCTGGCACTGCAAATTGGGCCCGGCGGAGTTCATGTGGACATCAAAATGCCCGTCGGTGTTGCTAATCAGGGCCATCGACAGATCCCCGCGCTTGACTCCGTCGCCGCCACCGGCGTTGGCATGGCACTTCAGGCAATTGGCGCGCGTCGGCGGAGCAATGTTCTGCACATAGCCATCGAGGGTCGCTTGGTCGGTGCCGGCCGGTGGTCCCATGGAGCCGTCGGGCAAACGCACCCGCGCCAGGGCATAGTCCGCATTGTGGCAGGTCAGGCAGTCGATATTGGCCTTGTTGTCACCCTCGCCGGGTCTGATGCCACGCCCCACGTGGCACGATCCGCACACGGGCCAATCGCCGACCACATTGATGCAATAGCTGTTGACGGCGTTGGTCAGCTTGCCCTGGGCGGTGCTGGGTTGATTGACCATATCCGGGGCCGAGCCCAGCCATTGATAGTGCGTGGTGTTCCAAACCTCGTCATAGTGACTGCCGGCCTGGCCGCCGTCGTGGCAGGTCATGCATTCGGAAGGGTAATCGGCCCAGGTCAGATTGGCATGGGGGCCGCCGGTACAAGGTTCATCGGCGCCGCTACAGCTCTGGTCTATGCCGTCACCGCAAATCTCCGGGGCGCCGGGATAGATGCTGTTGTCGTTGTCGTTGCAGTCCTGCCGGTCGGTGAACCCGTCTTGGTCCTGATCCACCGGTTTGCCTGCCTGAATCTGCGGTGCCAGTAGCACCAACAGAGTGAGAATGGCCATTCGCGGCCAGATGCGAGGGATAGTCATGCGGTTTCTCCTGGCTACCTTTGGTTGGCTAAGCCTGATCGCTTCGAAGCGGCGATCTGGGCTAGGCAAGCGTGTAAGCAAGTGGCCTGCCAGAAATGGCGGGAATGGGGCCTGATCAGGAGGGGATATAACTCTATGTTTTATCCTGTGTATTTTGGTGGTTGGCCGGGCAGGGCAGCAGGTCGGGATGACTGGCAGGGCCATAATTGACAAATCTGGCAATCAAATTGCCGGATTTGTCAAACTGAGTCATCGATTTTGACGCGCTTGGCAAGACAGTGGCGTAGCCCAGCTGTACATGGTGGATATAACTGGATAGCTGTCGGGCGAGTGGTCGCATCTGAGGAAGGAAAAACCCGCCTCTGATGCGTCGTGGTATCCCTGTCGATCAGTGCCTCGAATTCAATGCCTCCAGCAAACCTTCGCGCAGGCAACGCATCTGTTGCTCTGTACTGAGGGGGTTTCCGGAGATGTCGGTCAAGTAGAAGATGTCTTCGGCGCGTGTACCGAAGGTGGCGATTTTGGCGTCGCTGACGGCGACGGCGCAGCCACTGAATACCTGGGCCACCGAGGAAAGCAGGCCCGGACGGTCGGCGGTGATGAGTTCCAGCACGGTGCGGTTGTGACTTTCGTCTGGATAGAAGTCGATTCGCGTCGAGATGGGGAAGTGCTTGTGCTGGCGCGGTTGGCGGCGGCTCACGTTTACCGGCTCGCTGTTGGGGTCGCGTAGCACGCGGCGCAGTTCGTCGACGATCTCCATGGCCCGGTAATTGGCGTCGATAATGACGCCGGCATCTTCCAGCACCAGAAAGCTTTCCAGGTTATGGCCGTCCAGGGAGGTGCTGATGCGTGCGTCGAGGACATTCAGCCCCAGGCGATCCAGAATCGAGGCCACCTTGGCAAACAGGTGAACCTGATCCGCGGCGTAGACGAACACCTCACTGCCGCCACGTTGGGTCTCCCTTCGTACCAGGACCAGAGGTAGATCGGCGTCATCGGTCCCGACAAGGGATTGGGTGTGCCAGCCGATCTCGTCGGGGGAATAGCGCAGGAAGTAGTCGTCTCCCATGTTTTTCCAAACAGTATCGATCTGCCGGTCGTCGAAGCCCGCTTTGTGAAGGAGTTCGCGCGCCTCGCCCTGAATGCCAGCCTTGTGCTCTTCGGCGGCAAGCGGGTTTCTCAGCCCTCGGCGCAGGGCCTTGCGGGTGGCGAAGTAGAGTTCCTTGAGCAGTGAATCGCGGAAGGAATTCCACAGTTTGGGGCTGGTGCCTCGGATGTCGGCGCAGGTGAGCATGTACAGGTAGTCGAGGCGAATCGGATTGTCGACCTGGGCGGCGAATTCGTGGATTACCTGGGGGTCGCCGATGTCTTTGCGTTGTGCGGTAACGGACATGGTGAGGTGGTTTCGTACCAACCAGCTGACCAGGCGGGTGTCCCAGGGGCTGAGGCCGTGCTGTATGCAGAATTCCTCCGCGTCCCGGGCGCCCAGCTCGGAATGGTCGCCGCCGCGGCCCTTGGCGATGTC
>JAGRGI010000020.1 GCA_020445565.1 Chromatiales bacterium | reverse complement strand
TCCATGCCCGGCATGATGGACACCATCCTCAATCTGGGCCTTAACGCCGCCACCCTGCCCGGCCTGGTGGCCCACTCCGGCAACGACGAACGCTTCGGCTATGACGCCTACCGGCGCTTCATCCAGCTTTTCGGCAAGGTGGCGCTGGGCGTCTCCGACGAGGCATTCGACGAGGAATTCGAGGCGGTCAAACACGCCGCCGGCGTCAAAGAGGACATCGCTCTGTCCGCCGCCAACCTCAAGGAGATCTCCGATCGCTTCCTGCAAGTGGTCAAGACCCACACCGGCCGCCCCTTCCCGGAAGACCCCTACGAGCAGCTGGAGCTGGCCATCAAGGCGGTCTTCAACTCCTGGATGGGCCGCCGCGCTGTGGATTACCGGCGCGAATTCCACATCACCCCCGAGATGGCCAATGGCACGGCGGTGAACGTGGTCACCATGGTGTTCGGCAACCGCGGCAACGATTCCGCCACCGGCGTGGGTTTCACCCGTGACCCCGGCACCGGCAGCAACAAGATGTTCGGCGAGTACCTGGTCAACGCCCAGGGCGAAGACGTGGTGGCCGGCATTCGCACGCCCAAGCCTATCGACCGTCTGGCCGACGAGATGCCGGAGATCTATCGCCAGCTGCTGGAACTGCGCAACAAGCTGGAGAACCACTACCGCGAAGTGCAGGACTTCGAATTCACCATCGAAAAGGGCGTGCTCTACTGCCTGCAAACCCGCAACGGCAAGATGAACGCCCAAGCCATGGTACGCACCTCGGTGGAGATGCAGCGCGAGGGTCTGATCGACAAGAACCAGGCCCTGCTGCGCATCAAACCGGACATGCTGGAGCAGATGCTCTATCCGCGCCTGGACCCCTCCACCAAGGCCACGCCGGTGGCCACCGGCCTGCCCGCCTCCCCCGGCGCGGCTGCCGGCATGGCGATTTTCGACGCCGATCGTGCCGAACAGATCGGCCGCGCAGGTCAAAAGGTCATCCTGGTTCGCGAGGAGACCAAACCCGAGGACATCCACGGCTTCTTCGCCTCTCAGGGCATCCTCACCAGCCGAGGCGGCAAGACCTCCCACGCCGCGGTGGTCGCCCGTGGCATGGGCAAACCCTGTGTGGCGGGCGCCGAGGGCATCACCGTGGACGTACACGCCCGCAAGGCCACGGTGGGTGACGCCAGCTTCCGCGAGGGCGATATCATCACTCTCAACGGCAGCACCGGCGACGTCTATCTGGGCGCCATTGCCACGGTTCCGGCGGAATTCAGCTCCGAACTCCACACCTTGCTGGAATGGGCCGACGACGTCGCACGCCTTACCGTCAAAGCCAACGCCGACACCCCGGAAGATGCCCGCAAGGCCCGCGAGTACGGCGCGAAAGGCATCGGCCTGTGCCGCACCGAACGCATGTTCAACGCCGCCGACCGCCTGCCCACCGTGTTGGAGATGATCGTGGCGGAGACCCGCGAGCAGCGTCAGGCGGCCCTGGACAAACTGCTGCCCATGCAGAGGGAAGACTTCAAGGCCCTGTTCAAGGCCATGTCACCCTACCATGTGACGATCCGTCTGCTGGACCCGCCTATTCACGAGTTCCTGCCGACGGAACAACAATTGCTTGATGCGTTGGAAGAACTCGATCAGTTGCGCAAGACCGTTGCCGGCCTGGGCGCCCTGAGCGAGACCATGAGCCTGCTGGGCGGGGCTTCCGGAAAGAATCTGCAACAGATTGCGGACCCGGACCTGGTCGATCAGGCCATCGCCAAGAAGGAGGCGATGCTCAAAAAGGTGCGCGCACTGCACGAAGTCAATCCCATGTTGGGGCATCGCGGTGTACGCCTGGGCATCACCTTCCCGGAGATCTACTCCATGCAGATCCGCGCCGTGCTGGAAGCCGCCGCGGAATGCCAGGAGGAGGGCATCGAAGTGCATCCGGAAATCAAGGTTCCTCAGGTCTGTACCTCGCAGGAACTGATGAAAGTGCGCAGTTACGTGGACGCTGCCTGCAAGCAGGTGGAGACCGTGCACGGCAAGTCGATCCCCTTCGAATTCGGCACCATGATCGAAGTCGTGCGGGCCTGCCTGCGCGCTGACGATCTTGCTCAGAATGCCGAGTTCTTCTCCTTTGGCACGAACGACCTCACCCAGGCCGTCTTCTCATTCTCCCGCGAGGATGCGGAGAACAAATTCCTGCCGCTGTACAACGAGGCCAAGATCCTTCAGGACAATCCCTTCGATACCCTGGACATGAAAGGCGTGGGCAAGCTCATGGATCTGGCGGTGCAATGGGGCCGCGAGTCCCGTCCTGGGCTGCGCGTCGGCATCTGTGGCGAACATGGCGGCCATCCCGCCTCCATCGCCTTTTGCCACAAGATCGGCCTGGACTATGTCTCCTGCTCCGGCCCCCGCGTCCCGATCGCGCGCCTGGCGGCGGCCCATGCGGCACTGGTTTAAACCTTTTCCCCAATCCGGGCAGGCCGTGGCGCTTCACGGCCCGCCCTTGGCATAGACCTGTGAAAAGAGAGCACTGGCATGTCTGAAACCACCGCAGCACCTGAAACCACTGGCGCCGAGAAAAAACCCGCCGCGAAGAAGGCAAGCGCCAAGAAAGCAACAGCGAAGAAGGCGGCCACGCCCAAAACCGCCGCCCCGAAGAAATCCAACGGGGCGGAAAAGGCGGCTGTAGCCAAATCGGCCCCAAAAAAGAAGGCCGCGGCAAAACCCAAGGCCGCCGCGATACCGCGCAAGGCCACCAGCAAGGCCAAGCCGGCAATGGACGAGGATACCCGCCGCGCCCGCGTCGCCCAGGAAGCCTACTACATCGCCGAACGCCGCGGATTTGCTCCTGGCAACGAACATGACGACTGGTTGGAGGCGGAGAAGATCGTCGATCAGCAGGACTGAGCGACGATTTCCTCTAGCAGATTTACTGATCCCAAGCCCCGGTTCTGGCCGGGGCGCTATAGAGCGCTGGCGCCGTGGCGCCCCATGAAAGATCCATGCACCCGGGAATCAACATGGCATAAGGCTGGTCCAATTCTTCGTCCCGATCCATTGCGGTACGAATGATGCGTCGAGCCTTGACCACCATCGCCCTGTTAGTCGCCATGTCTATGCCCAGTCCGCAAAGCCCCGCCGCGGAGCATGCACGCATTATCGTGCAGTTTACGCCCCAGGCCCAGGAGCGGGTCGGTGATCCGCGTTATCTGGAAGAACTGTCCGACACCATCGGCTACCCGCTGGAACTGCTGCATGCCAATCGTGGCGGTCTGACCGTCTTTGAGGTGTCCGGATTCCAACGGGCAGAAGAACTCAGCGCGATCCTGAGCCAGCTAGCCGAACGCGACGACATCCGCTACGCCGAACCGGACCTCTTGTTTCGCCCCACATCTCCCTCCCCTATCCCTCGCAACCGCTGAGCACATCCGCAGTTTAACGGCCAGAGATAGGCCACAAAACTTGATCGACGACAAAATAGCGCCTTTCTGGTCCTCCATTAGTACAAATTACCCATACCCGCCAGATCGACCTACTTCCTACTATGCCTACATGCATCGCGGGTACATGGCCGACACCCTAAAGCGTCCGCAGAATCGATTACTGCCTTGAGCGTCGGCGCAATGCACCCGCTTTGACAATATCCCCCGAACGGTCACCGGCCGGGAGGGGGTTGGTTAACCAAGAAAATCAACACGCACGCGTACCCCAGGGTCCGCTACCCGAGCAAACAAGCCAAACCAGAGGCACAGACGAAGCTTATGTCGTCTGCCCCGGAGCCAGGCGCGGTTTGCGCGCGTAGAGGTCTACCGAAGAGAGGAGAACCGTCCATGGGCCTTTCCAAACGCCTTAGTAAGTGGCTGACGATCGCCCTCGTCAGCACAATTCCCTGGCTTGCCACCTCGGCCGCTGCCGAAGAGCAAGCCGGTGCAACGGAGGCAGCACCCACCAAACCGAGTCACATCAGTGCCAAAGTGTGCAAGCAATGCCACGAAACCATCTACGAGCAATGGAAGGGCTCCATGCATGCCAACAGCACCGCGCTGCAAGATCCGATTCACGGCGGTTTCTACCGCTATGTCGTCGGCAATCCGGCCGAGGAAGACGTCAAAACCAAAGCCGGCAAGTACCCGGTCTGCCTGTTCTGCCACTCTCCGGCAGCAGCGGCTGACGGCAAGACCGACCTGGACAGCAAGGTCTCCTACAGCGAAGGCGTAAACTGCATGGGCTGCCACCTGCTCAAGGAATACAAGGGTCTGGATCAGCCCGATGGTTCACTGAAGTACGGGATCAAAACCTATGTAATGTCGGACAGCGCCATTCAGGGTTCGTCCGGTAAGAACTACACCACCAACCCGACCGCCGCCAACCAGGATGACCCGAACTTCCACCCCTTCCCGCTGGTGGGCAACTCCATGATGCGTACCTCCGACGCCTGCATGGGTTGTCACGACCGTCGCAACAACGCCCATGGCGTGCCATTGTGCGTAACCGGTAAGGAGTACGAGAAGTCGAGCACCTTCGTCGCCTGTCAGAGTTGCCACATGCCGAAGGTGGACGGTATCACCGACCACAGTCTGGCTGGCGGCCATGGCTCTGCGAATATGCGCAGCTCCCTGATTCTTAACGCCGAAGTCAAGAAAAAAGGCGACGGTGCGGCCGTCACTGTTACGGCAAAAAATCCCTTGCCTCACGCCTTCCCGACGGGAGCACCTTTCCGCAACTTCTACATCAAGGTCACTGCCTATGACGAGCAGGGCAACGAGATTTGGCAGAACTTCAAGCAACACCCCATGAAGGAAGACCCGCAGTCCCTGTTCGTGGTGGTGCTGGGTGATGAAGAGGGCAAGCCGACCGGACCGCCCACCGCCAGGCAGATTCTGAAGGACGCACGCCTGCAAGCCAACGAAACCCGAACGCTTGAGTACGACATCCCGGTCGCCGGTGTGGCCCGAGTACGCGCCGAGGCGCTCTACAATCTGGTGCTGCCGCCGCATATCCAAATGCTAGGCAAGATCGCCAAAGACGATCCGACGATGCCAGCGATGGACAAGGATCTCTTCAAGCCCAAGCCCGTAGCCGTCGCCGAGGCGAAGCTGTAAGGCCGTGTTGCCCAAAGCGTCGTTTGCGAACCGCAAACGACGCGGGCAAACCCAGCAGAGGAAACGAAAATGAGCGAACCGAAAAAAAAGCGCTCCAAACTGTGGATACTCCTGTTGATCCTCATCCTCGCCCCGGTGATCGTGATGGCCTCCTGGATCGGCACCGAGGTAATGCTCAAGAAGACGGGCAACGAGGAGTTTTGCACTAGCTGTCACACCATGAAACCCATGGCAGCCAGCTATGCGCAGACCAAGCACGCCGGCAACAACGACCTGGGAATCCGTGCTTCCTGCGTGGATTGCCATCTACCCCACGACAACGCGGCGGGCTACCTGTTGGCCAAGGCGGAAACGGGCATCCGCGATGTCTGGGCCGAGTTCACCGGCAATCCCAACGAGGTAGACTGGAAGGCGAAACGCAAGCACCGCCACGAATATGTCTTCGACTCCGGCTGCGTGAAATGCCATGCGGGCATAGCCAAGGGCGCCAATCCGAACCATCCGAGCTATTTCGCCGGCGGTGAGAACCCGTTCGCGGGCGAGGACAAGTTCCATTGCGTCAACTGCCATTTCTACGTCGGCCATTCCGACGAATCGAAGTGGGTGAAAACGGCCGACGCCGAACGATAGTCTCCAGGCTCTCAGGAGCTTCCCGCGGCGCCGGCCTAAAAACCCGGCGCCGTTTTTTTTGGACCCGGCACCTTGGTGCGTCCCAATCAAAGATTCCCGTAGCGTCCCATGTCGAAAATCCCGGCCTCCTTCGGGTCGACGCTGCGCAGATAGTCACCGAAGGCATGAAAGCGTTTCCAGAAGGCCGGATTACTGCGCCTGACGCCCCAGCGCTCAACCAGTTTGCTCAACGCTTTTTCCTCCTTCACGGCATTCGCCATGGCGACGAACGCCTCCAGCTCCCGGTCAGGCACATCGAAAATGAAATTCGGGTAGCTGCCCAGGAGATCCGGAAAGATGGTCAACCGGTCCTTCTCGGTTTCCTGCCGCAGGCTCTCCCCCAGCACGAAGGCGACGTTGCTGTGAGCGCGGTCCCGCACAACGGAAAACACCGCCTGTGCGCCATCGTCAGTGTGTACGCGCAAAAAACTCAGTTCCGGCAAGAACTCGACGAGTGGCAACGCCTCCGCCGGACGATCGGCCAACCCCTGCAAGAGCGCATTGGCCCGCTCCATCAGCGCCAAATCCGTCCCGTGCACCAATGGCCTGACCCGTGTGACTCGCTTGTCGAGTCGATCCACCAAACGACTGACAAAATTCGTTCGCGGATCGCCGTCGCCGGGCGGAACCGCGCTGGGCAAACTCGTATCGATATCCTCGTAGCTGAGCGCCAGCTTCAACAATCCACTGCCCCTGTACCAGTCGTGCAAGATATCGGTACGCTGGTCGGCGGGTAGAAAACGCAGAAAATTCTGTTCCGAACCATTGCGTATCAAGTCGAAATACAAACGCGTCAGTCCTTGATGAACGAGGTTTCCGAATACGTCGAAATTCGTCACCAAGGAGTAGTAGCTGCGTTCCAGCAGCGGATAATCCATCACCCACAGGGTCTGAGGCAGAGCCCCAACCAAACCTGTCCGAACCGCTGCATTGTCGTGGTGGCGAAACACCGTCAACAAGGCGTCAGTTCGGTGTCCGTCACCGTCCCAGATCTCTCCCAGACCCGGACCGTTGGGATGAGCCTTGCGATGATGCTCCATGCGCTTGCGCAGGTACTCGTTGCGCTTTTCCGAATATTTCAACCACTCCGAACCCAATTCCAGCAAACTGTGCTGTTGGCCGGGAAGACCGAGCAGCGGGGTAACGGCGTCGCGATAGGCGGCATCGTTCACATAGGCATCGGTATCGGGAGATTCGAATAAGGTCCAGAACCGGTCTCTGATCACGTCCGTGGCGATCTGGCCATGGCACACCGGCCCACGAATGAAGGTACGCACAAAGTACAGCGCATCGTCCAGCAAAAATCGATAGCGGGCGTGTGCCGGTATGGCGGAGAACACCGCCAGGGGGTTCGCCCGATCCTCGGCACTGTAGCCGGGGAGCTGGCCGACCAACCAGGGTTCGCCGAAGAAGAGTTGCTGCAGATGCTGTAGGCGCCGACGATCGAAGCGATAGGTAATGTGCTTTTTGTAGCTGATCGATTCCAGAACCGGTACCAGGCGATACCAGAATGCGCCCTCCGGATCATCGTTGGGACGGCGGGTCGCCACCGGGACGACCGGCTGCCCTGGTGCGCTACGAGACCTTACCAGGCGGAAAAAACGCAGCGGCGTGATCTCATCCATGTACAAATGGGCGAGAAACAAATGTTCGAAGAGGTAACGAGCCACCAAGCGACTTCGGGCGTCGCGCTGATTGAGAAAACGCTCCCAGTCCGCAATCAAACGTGCCTGCGCGCGACTGGGCTTGAAATCGGGCCCACCTACCTCCCCTCCCTGCGACAGCCAGCGTGACACTAGGGAAAATTCCTGGTCCGTGAGCGAGGGGGCGCCCAAGGGCATGCCTCTGTCGGGATAGTCCCTGACGTAGTCCTGATACTCCTCTGGCGTCGGGCATTGGTCGTCGCGGTGCAATCCAAAGGGTATGGATTCCGGCATGGGCTGATTCGGCGCCATGGGGTGTTCCCGCCCGAGCCTCAACAGAGACAACAACAACCCACCCGAACCGTGATTGTCCGTTAACACAGAAAAAAAGCCCAGGGACTCCCATTGAGCAGCATCCTGAGCGTCCACCCCCAGGCGCGTGGGGCTGGCCTCGTCGACACGGGTGCCCTGGTAGACCGGCAGTTTGTTTGCCCCTCGCAGCAGACCGACCGGATCATCCATGCGCAACTGACAGGGAGATTCGAAACAGGCGTGGCACGCGACACATTTGCGCTCAATGATCGGTCGAATCTCCTTGGCGAACGACACCGGCGTCTCAGCCGGGCTCGGCGGCGCAGCCAAGGCCGCAAAAAGCACTATCAATGCACGCATCTTACTGGATACCACACCCTGCAAAGGCCAAAGGAAACGGTCATCTTTCCACATCGGGCGCATAATAACCCGCCTAGCGATTCCCGATCTCCATCGACAGCTCCCCTGGGTCCCGGCAATTCCAGCAGAAACAACGCCAAACCAATGCCCATTGGATCGGGAGGAGCGACTTCAATGCTGTCCTGGGTATTCTTGTTGCACCCGGAAAAATGGCTCAAACTACTCCCTTTAGGTTGAATTCCTGTCGAAGCGAGCAGAGATAATGCAGGATTTTGGTGGGGCGTTCAGCCTGGCCTTCAGCTTGGTTTTATCGGCGGATCCGAGCTTGCTGGAGATCATCCTCCTCTCGCTTCGCGTCAGCCTTAGCGCTGTATTGCTGGCCTGCATGATCGGCTTGCCGCTAGGTACCCTGATAGCCATGGCGCGATTTCGGGGGCGCAGCGTGGCCCTGGTCGTGCTCAATTCGCTGATGGGACTTCCACCGGTAGTGGTGGGGCTGTTGATTTACCTGCTGCTTTCCAATGCCGGGCCGCTCGGTTGGTTGCAGCTCTTGTACACACCGGCGGCCATGATCGTCGCTCAAACGGTGCTGATCTTCCCCATTATCGCGGCCCTTTCCAGAGAGGTGGTGGAACAGTTGCACACCGAATATGCGGAGCAGTTTCGCTCGCTTAGCGTACCCACACGCCAAGCTGCCGCCGCGCTGCTGTGGGACGCACGCTACAGTCTGTTGACTGTTGCCCTGGCCGGATTCGGACGTGCCGTTGCCGAAGTCGGCGCTGTGATTATCGTCGGTGGAAACATTGACCACCTGACACGAGTGATGACCACGGCCATTGCCCTGGAGACATCCAAGGGCGATCTCGGCCTGGCGCTGGCCCTGGGTATCGTACTGTTGAGCATCTCTCTATCTGTGAACGCCGCGGTCATGGCGCTGCGCCTGACATCGGCGAGATTCGCTTATGCCTGAGGCAGTGCCGATCAGACGACCGCGTCAGGTGACGCAATCCGCGTTACTGGGGGAAGTTAAGGGCTTGGTCTACGAGGCCGGGGGCAAGCGTCTGATCGACGCCGTGGACCTGAACATCCCGGACGACAGCCGCACCATCGTCATGGGGCCAAACGGCGCGGGAAAGAGCCTGCTGCTGCGGCTGATGCACGGTCTGCTGAAACCCCGCGCCGGGCGTATTGTCTGGAATGGACGGGAACTGGATAGCAGGGTGCGGCTGGAGCAGGCCATGGTGTTTCAGCGTCCCGTGCTGCTGCGCCGCTCGGTGGCGGCCAATTTGCGCTTTGCCCTCAAGCTTCGCGGCCGGCCCGCAGACGACGAAATCGATCGGCTGCTCGAGGAAGTCGACCTGACGGCACAGGCCAACCAACCCGCCCGACTGCTGTCGGGCGGCGAACAGCAGCGACTCGCACTCGCCCGCGCCCTGGCTACCCGACCCCGGGTGTTGTTCCTGGACGAACCAACCGCCAGCCTCGACCCCAACGCCACCGCCGCCATTGAAACGATTGTCCAACGGGCCCATGAGCGCGGCACCAAGATCCTGTTCGTCACCCACAACCTCGGCCAAGCCCGCCGCCTGGCCGATGACGTGGTGTTCATGAACCAGGGACGGATTGAGGAACATACGCCAGCGGATGAGTTCTTCGACCAACCCAAATCTCAGGCGGCCATCGATTTTCTCGACGACTGTCTGGTATCGCACTAACCACTCCGACAACGAGATCCCGGAGTACCAAGCGCCCAGGGAGAAACCCCGTGTTTCCACGCAATCTGCTCTGTCTGCTATCCATCGCGCTTCTTGTTTCGCCGGTCACGGCGGCAGAGCGCTCCATCCTGCTCCAGTCCACCACATCCACGGCCAACTCGGGGCTGTATAACGCCATTTTACCGCAGTTCGAAAAAGAGACCGGCATCAAGGTCCACGTCGTCGCGGTAGGCACTGGGCAGGCGATCAAAAACGCCATGAATGGCGATGGCGACGTATTGTTGGTGCATGCGAAACCCGCGGAGGAGAAATTCGTTGCCGAGGGCTATGGTGTGGAACGCTTCGACGTGATGTACAACGATTTCATCATTGTCGGTCCTCCCACCGATCCGGCCGATACCGATGGAAGCCGGGATGCCGAAGCGGCGCTGCGGAAAATCGCCGAAACCAGGTCTCTGTTCGCTTCCAGGGGCGACAACTCCGGCACGCACAAAAAGGAGCAAGCCTTGTGGAAAGACACCGGCATCGACCCCACGGCCGATAGCGGCACCTGGTATCGGGAGACCGGTTCAGGCATGGGTGCGACCCTGAACGCCGCCGTAGGCATGGGCGCCTACACGCTCACCGATCGAGGTACCTGGATCAGCTTCAGGAACAAGGGCGATTTTCAGATCGTCGTCGAAGGGGACAGTCGGCTGTTCAATCAATATGGCGTCATTCTGGTGAATCCGGCCAGGCATCCCAACGTCAGGAAGGAAGACGGCCAGGCGTTCATCGACTGGATACGTGGAAATAAGGGCCAACAGGCCATTGCCGATTACAAACTGGATGGTCAGCAGTTATTTTTTCCCAATGCCAAGTGAGGCGGAACAGACGATGCAATACCATTAAACCACCTGACTTTTTCCGAAGTTTCAACCCCATAAAGGCATGCGCCCCAAACTGAAGACCTCAACCGTCATCATGCTGCTGAGCATGATCGTAGTAGCGGGCAGTCTGATCGCGGCAACCGTCGGCCCCTATACCATCGAGCTGCCACAACTCGCCGCCGCGCTGCTTGGCCAGGGCTCGGACCCGACGGTCGATACCGTGCTGTTCAACGTGCGTCTGCCGCGCATAGCCGCCTCTTTGCTGGTCGGCGCCGCCCTCGCCGGGGCCGGTACCGTATACCAGGGATTGTTTCGCAACCCCCTGGTATCGCCTGACATTCTGGGGGTATCCGCCGGTGCCGGGTTGGGCGCCGCCGCAGGAATCTTTCTGTCGCTGCCGATTCTGGCCATCCAGGGTCTGTCCTTCATCGGGGGCCTGACAACCGTCGCCTTGGTGTATCTGGTCGCCAGGTCGGTTCGGGGTCATGAGCCTGGTCTTGTCCTGGTGTTGTCCGGGGTAGTGATCGGGGCGCTGGCCGGCGCCTGCCTGTCCCTGTTGAAAATCCTCTCCGACCCCTACGACCAGTTGCCGGCGATAACCTTTTGGCTGTTGGGCAGCCTGGCCAACGTGACGCCGCAAGAGTTGCTTAGTGCTACACCGGCCGTGTTTGCCGGACTGGTGCCCCTGGTGCTATTGCGTTGGCGAATGAACCTGATGGCCCTGGGCGACGAGGAAGCCGCCAGCCTTGGCCTGTCACCGGCCCGGCTGCGGCTGGTGTTTATCTGCGCCGCCACCCTGATGACCGCCGCCGTGGTCACCATTGCCGGCGTGATCGGTTGGGTGGGTCTGGTCATGCCCCATATCGCACGCTTGCTCGTAGGACCGAACTTTCAGCGCCTGCTTCCGGCGGCGATGCTGTTGGGTGCCGCCTATCTGCTGTTGGTAGACACCGTGGCGCGCAACCTGGGACAGGCGGAAACTCCCCTGGGCATCCTCACTGCGTTCGTGGGTGGACCGGTGTTTCTCTGGCTGCTGACCTCAGGCCGGAGAGCTTGGTGATGGAATTGTCGGCGGTGAATCTGGCGTTCGGCTACGGCCGGCAACGGGTGGGGAAAAATCTGGACCTGCAACTGTCCGGCGGCGAGATACTCTGCCTCCTGGGACCCAATGGCTGCGGCAAGACGACCTTGTTCAAGACCCTGCTGGGCCTGCTGCCGCGTCAGGCGGGCCACATCGATCTGGACGGCAGGGACCTCAACGAATACTCCCGTGCCGGCATCGCCCGCCGCATGGCCTATGTGCCGCAGGCGCACGAAGGCGTTTTTGCCTACAGCGTTCATGAGATGGTGCTGATGGGACGAAACGTGCACCAGGGTTTGTTTTCCGGCCCCGACAAGGCCGACCGACTGCGGGCAACGGCGGCGCTGCAAGACCTCGGCATCGCAGACCTGGCCAAGCGGGACTACACCCGCCTCAGTGGTGGCCAGCGCCAGTTGGTGTTGATCGCCCGCGCCCTGGCCCAAGATGCCCCCCTGATCGTGATGGACGAACCAACGGCCAGCCTGGACTTCGGCAATCAGGCACGGGTGTTGGCGCAGATCGTACGTCTGGCCGAGCGCGGCCTGGGCATCGTGTTTTCCACCCACAACCCGGACCACGCCTGGCGATACGCGAGCCAGGTGCTTTTGCTCAAGGACGGGCGGGCTCTGGCCTGCGGCGCGCCCGAAGAGGCACTCACCGAGCGCCGGCTCAGCGAGGTCTATGGGCTTCCGGTGCGAGTGGAGGCTTTGGCGGATCATCAGCGCGTGTGTGTGGCGCGGCCGGCGAGCAGATCGTAGCGCTCCAGACACCTCTGTGGAGCGATGGCGGTCATCCTCGGGCGCAAGGCACACTCCTGACGCGCTAAAGATCCGGGCCAGGGCCGCCGATAGCTTCCGACGTATGGAGGCCCCAATGCAAGAAACCAGCGTCATTTCCTCTCTGGTCGAACTTACCAAGCAGCGCGACCAGCTTTCCATTCGCGCCAAGCTCCTTTCGACCCTGATGGAGGCTACCGACGCCTCGTGGATCGTCCTTTGCCGCCTGTTGGAGGACGAAACCATTGAAGTACTGGACCGAACGCCCAGTCCCTCGGCAGGCAAGTCCTCGAAGCACTACCCGGCGGAACTGTTCGAGCAGGCGGAGCACTTCCAGCAGTGCCTGCGAATGCGCAGACCGGTCTGGGTCACCAATCTGCAGCCGTATCAGGCCATGATCCTGCATATGTCCGACAATGGCGACACCACCGATTTCGTCGTGCTGTTCAATCCCCAGCTCGAAGGCCGGGATGAGCGCACCGCTTCCAGTATTTTGGACCTGTATGAAAATTTCATCGCCCTGGTAATCGAAAACACCCACGATCCCCTGACCGGTTTGCTCAATCGCGGCGCCTTCGACCGGGACCTGGAGACGGCCTCGTCGGTCCTGAACGTGCGCAACCGCCGCACCGATTCGCCCAAGCCTTGCAGCTATCTGGCCATGCTGGACATCGACCATTTCAAACGCATCAACGACCGTTATGGCCATTTGTATGGCGACGAGGTTTTGCTGCTGTTCGCCAAGATCTTCCGCGACACCTTCCGCGAGACGGACAAGCTGTACCGCTACGGAGGAGAGGAATTCGCCGTCATCATCGACAATTGCGAAACCAAGCATGTCGACAAGATCCTGGAGCGTTTCCGCATCGCCGTCTCCGAGTTCGACTTTCCCCAGGTGGGCAGCGTGACCGTCAGCATCGGCGCGGCCCCCATCACCGCCAACAGCCTGCCCAGCAACATCGTCGACCGGGCAGACCAGGCACTGTATGTGGCCAAGGAAAAAGGCCGCAATCAAGTACAGATCAGCCACTTCGTCGCCCCGCTTACCCCTCAACGCACCAGCGACCAGGAAGTGGAATTGTTCTGAGACCGCCTGCCGGCACTCCCCATATCATGGCAACAATGCGTGAAGACGTTTAGGCTTTAGTTGAAACGCCCGGATTGCGCTGGAGCGGTTTGCGCGTGAGGTAAGCCTTGATGTCCATCAGCCCCCGACATGCCGGCGGCTCCGGCAGACTCGCCCTATTCCTGCTGCTGCTCGCCGCAATCGCAGCAGCCGGCATCCTTTGGCTGCAACGCGCCAAACCCGTGGCTGTCACAGCGCAGACCGTTGCGCGAGGCACGGTTCAGGACTCAGTCGCCAATACCCGTGCCGGTACCGTCAAAGCCTGTCGGCGGGCTGGCATCGCGGCCTCCATCGGCGGACAGGTCGCTCGACTGGCCGTGCACGAGGGCGACCTCGTCAAGACCGGGCAACTGCTGGTGGAACTGTGGAACGATGACTTGCGCGCGCAACTGTCCCAGTCCGAAAACGAGGCGCGGGCGGCCGATGCCACTGCCGCGCAGACCTGCATCATGGCCGAAGTGGCGGCGCGGGAGGCGCAGCGCCAGCAGCGCCTGCGTCAGAGCAACCTCACCGCCGAGGAGGCCGTCGACCGGGCCGACGGCGACGCCCGTGCCCAACAGGCGGCCTGCAAGGCGGCCAGAGCGCAAAAAGAGGTCAGCGCCGCCTTGGTGGACGTCGCCAGGGCCAAGCTGGATCGCACCCGGCTCACCGCCCCCTTCGACGGTGTCGTGGCCGAGGTCAACGGCGAGATCGGCGAGTTCGTCACGCCCTCCCCCGTCGGCATCCCCACACCGCCCACCGTGGACCTGATGGATGTGAGCTGTCTGTACGTCTCCGCCCCCATCGACGAGGTGGACGCACCGGGAATTCGCGTCGGCATGCCGGCGCGCATCTCCCTGGACGCCATGCCCGATCAGCATTTCGACGGCAAGGTCCGGCGCATCGCCCCCTACGTGCTGGAAATCGAAAAGCAGGCCCGCACCGTGGCCGTGGAGGTGGATTTTCTCTGCCCCGCCGATTGCCAGGGCATGTTGCCGGGCTACAGCGCGGACATCGAGGTGATTCTGGACCAACACAGCAACGTACCGCGGATTCCCACCGAGGCCCTGCTGGAGGGCAACCGGGTCTATGTGGTCGATGACGAGAATCTGCTCCACGAGCGCACGATCACCACCGGACTCGGCAACTGGAGCTGGACCGAAGTCAGCAGCGGGCTCGAGCCGGGCGAGGTCGTAGTGCTGTCAGTGGAACGGGAGGGCGTCGAAGAAGGGGCGTCGGTAAGTATCGAAACCGACACCGGGAAATGATCGAACTCAGCCACATCCATCGGAATTTTCAGGTGGGCGAACAGAGCGTCCATGCCCTGGACGATGTCACCCTGCGCATCGCCGCCGGCGAGTACGTCTCCATCATGGGGCCGTCCGGCTCCGGCAAATCGACCCTCTTGAACCTCATTGGCCTGCTCGACCGGCCCGATTCCGGCAGCTACCGGCTCAAGGGCGAGGATGTTACTTCCCTGGACGACGACCGCCAGGCACGGGTCCGCAACCGTGAGATCGGCTTCGTTTTCCAGATGTTCCATCTGGTGCCGCGCTTGACGGCCCTGGAAAACGTGGAACTGCCCCTGCTCCTGGCAGGCATGGCCGCAACGGAGCGTCGTCCTCTGGCCGAGCAGGCCCTGCAATCCATGCAATTGGACAATCGCGCCCACCACAAACCGGAGCAACTGTCCGGCGGGCAACGCCAGCGCGTGGCCATTGCCCGCGCCATCGTCACACGTCCCGACGTGTTGCTGGCCGACGAACCCACCGGCAATCTGGACCACGAATCCGGTCGCGAGGTCATTCACATCCTCGAACGCCTCAATGCAGACGGCCTGACGCTGTTAATGGTCACCCACGACCCGGAGATGGGACAGCGGGCCAGACGCAAGTTGCTCATGCGCGACGGGCGTATGGAGGAGTGACGCGATGGCCCTGCGATTCGCCGACGTGCTGCGCTTCTGCACCGGCTCCTTGCGCGGTTTCACCACCCGTACCGTGCTGATGCTGGTGGCCATGGGGATTGGCGTCAGCTCGGTCATACTGTTGACCTCCCTGGGCGAAGGCGCGCGCCGCTATGTCACCGGTCAGTTCGCCTCCCTGGGCACTAATCTGCTGATCATCTTCCCCGGACGCTCCGAGACCGCCGGCATCGATCCCTCCACCCTGATGGGCGAAACCCCCAGGGACCTCACCCTGGACGATGCGCAGGCCATGCTGCGCAGCCCCCTGGTACGGCGCATCGCCCCCATCAATGTGGGTTCCGCCGAGGTCCGCTGGCAGGGTCGCGCCCGCGACGTGGTGGTGCTGGGCTCCAGCGCGGCGCTGCTGCCGATTCGCCATTGGGAGATGAGCCAGGGACGCTTCCTGCCGCATCTAGAAATCGACCAGGCGTCGCCGGTGGCGGTGATCGGCGAGAAGATTCGCGGCGAGTTGTTCGGTGCCAAGCATGCCCTGGGGGAGTGGATACGCATCGGCGACCGCCGCTTTCGCGTCATCGGCGTAATGGGCTCGGAGGGTCGTTCCATCGGCGTGGATGTACAAGAAACCGTCATCATCCCGATCGGATCGGCGCAGGCGCTGTTCAACACCGCTTCGCTGTTCCGGGTACTGGCGGAAGTCAAGACCCGCGAGGGTATGGACAAAGCCAAGAAGCAGGTGGAGGAGATCGTCAGGCAGCGGCACCAGGGCGAACTCGACATCACCGTCATCACCCAGGACGCCGTACTCAGCACCTTCGATCGCATCCTCAGCGCCCTGACCTACGCGGTGGCCGGTATAGCCGCCATCAGCCTGGCAGTGGCCGGCATTCTGATCATGAACGTGATGCTGGTGGCGGTGA
>JAGRGI010000175.1 GCA_020445565.1 Chromatiales bacterium | reverse complement strand
TCAATGGCTCGGTGAGATTTGCGGGTTAGCCACATCCATCAAGTAGCTGCCGGTCTCCTGATGACGGATGCACATGTGTAGCCAGATGGCACCCATATCGCCCAGGCGATAATAATGTAGGAATCCAGGGTGGCTCTCTATCTCGGCCAACACGTTTTCGCGCCTTTCATTACGCTCAATTCAGTATCAATCATGGCACACTGCCAGGTGCCGGTCATGCCCCCAAGAGTATTTGTCCTTAGGGGCACTTCATTAAGTGCAATCACGTAGTCCACCAAACAGTGCCAACTTGGCAGCGTCTTGGCGATCAGGGCACGCTGTCAGTCTTCAACAGAGGATACCCATCGACATACACCCAGTCAGTCTCTCGTGCAGGGAGGTGACAGCCGGTACACTCGAAACGGTAATTCTGAGTCACAGGCATCACCGGGTTTTCCACATTAAACAGGGCCCACCCCCAGCCATCACCCCATAAGGAATTGCCTTCGAAGCGGCCCTGACTGTCCTTGACCATAATAAACCATCCCTCGCGTGCTCCGGCACGGCTGACCGTACCCGTCGTCATTGCTGAGGTCACGCCCTTTAGCAGCTCTTTGATCAGGATCGCGCCGTCAGGAAACGATCCATGCTCGCGAAAATATTCGACCACGCCCGGCTGCGTATACACATTGTGCAGGCCGGCGACACCATGGCCGCTGGCCTCGCTGCTGCGTTCAACGTCCTTTGCTGCGACTGACCAAGTGCCGAGAAACACCCACCGGGTAAGAAAATCTTTGGGTAGGCTTATGTTGCCCTTGTCGTCGACCCACTTCCCGTATGTCGAGACAAACGTTGAGGATGACTGCATGTCGAGCGCATAGGCAGGCACCAAAAGCATGAGTCCCACAGCTAAACCGATACCGCCGTGAATCCACATCGTTAGCTACTCCTCTTCGAATGTTCCCGTTACCCGGCAGATGCCCGGACTCAGTACCTCAGTTGTCGGTACGCTTGAGGGGCGTCACCAGCGGGCGATAAAGCTTCATGTAGACCATGTCTTCATCTGCATTGGCGATATGGCATGCAGCGCAAGCCGCGATGGGTTTAGCCTCGGCTACCGCCATGTAAGGCTCTTCATGGTGCCCGAAATTAAAGTACCCCCAATTCTTGGATTCCGGGAAACGTGTCGAGTCTTTAACAGCGGCATCGGCGCCATTGACCTTTCCGGGAAAATAGCCACGACCGGACGGCTCAAATCGAGAGCCATCCGCTTGCTCGCCCGGCATACCGTGGCTGTCGACAAGCTGGAGTTCTTTGAACATGATCGTACCTTCCGGCCATACGCCGTGGTCACGGTAGTGCTGAAATGCCTCAGGCTGTACGTAGACATTATGGAATTCGGGAAAGTTGGCACGCCCACCGTTGAGTCCGTGCGGTGTCAGAGGAGCACCGATAAAAACCCAGCGACGGAAATTTTTCGGCAGTTTGAGCTGGAGTTTGTCTTCGCCGGTCCACTCAGGCGCAATCGTGATGTGCTCGTAGTTCGTTGCGAATGTCTTTGGATCGGCTTTGTAGTCGCCTGCGCTCACTGTGGACGCCAATGCGACGCTTATCATTGCGCCAGCGGCGATGGCGGCAACATGTTTCGCTGCTTTCATGGTCTCACTCCGATCGGTTATCAGTTGTGCGGGATCGCGAAAGATCAAAGCAAGGCTAACCAGCCTTGCTCACGAAGACCAATAGGCATTTGGGTAGCGTTGATAACCATTGATTATTGACGCCGGCCTGTCGTCGTCCTGGGTCAGCGTGAGCAGGACCATCCATCTCATTTTTATTAATTGGGATGTTCCATTCGCCGTTGGCGACTGATTACGAAACGCCAGAGCACAGCACCCCGGCTGAAACGATCATCGCAACGGCCATTCCAGCCGGAAGCAATCCCAGGCATCGCTGGCGACAAAGATCGTCAGCTGCAGCGTATCAGGTGTCTCTCTTGCGTTCCGGAAGCACCCAGCCGGGTCTCGGGAAATGGCAGGTATACCCGTTTGGGTAGCGCTCGAGATAATCCTGATGTTCCGGCTCTGCTTCCCAAAAGTCGCCGACGGGCTCGATCTCGGTAACCACCTTGCCGGGCCACAAGCCGGAGGCGTCGACATCGGCTATCGTTTCCTTCGCAGTTTCATGCTGCATGTCATCTATGTAATAGATTGCAGAACGGTATGAGGTTCCGCGATCATTGCCCTGCCGGTTCCGGGTCGTCGGGTCATGTATTTGGAAAAAATATTCCAGGAGGTCACGATAGCTGACAATGCCTGGGTCGAAGATTATCTCTATTCCTTCCGCGTGGGTGCCGTGATTGCGGTACGTCGCGTTTGGCACGTCGCCCCCCGTGTAGCCGACACGCGTCTTCAATACACCCGGCAGCTTCCGGATCAGATCCTGCATTCCCCAGAAGCAACCTCCGGCGAACACGGCTCGCTCCGTTTTACGTTGCACGATTAACCTCCCACTCTGGTTATGTCAGCAGCCCGGCGGCAGCACCCCGCGTTCGCCCCTGTGCCGGCACCGGCCTCCATTGTCCACCGGGTGAGGCCGGTGCCTGTTGATTGAACTACGCGATTATGATAATTGCAATGCTGGGTGAGCCGGAAATAGCTGTTTGTTCAACGGCGATAAGCATTCGTTATTGGTCACCGTTCGCCTGAAGTAACCCCGATGGCTCGCGTGCGATGCCGGCCGGCATCAACCCAAACATTGGATCGGCGGAGGAAGCCATTAGCGATGCTTATCGAAATCGCAGCAATCAACGATTTCCCATTTACGCTGTTGACCTCTACGATTATCGATACGGAACCGGCGTAGTGCTATACGCCCTACAACCACCCGTCGGGCGAATCAACCGAGGAGTCATCGCAATGCTGAATTGGGCAGACGTCATTCGCTTTGCCGAGAATGCCAATCCTGAGCCGGACCGGCGGGAGGAGAAAACGCCAGCCGAATGGCGAGCCATTCTGACGCCGGAGCAATTTGCCGTTACCAGGGAGAAAGGTACTGAGCGTCCGTTTAGCTCGCCGATGTGCAAGCTCTTCGAACCCGGCCAATACGCCTGTGTGTGCTGCGGTACCTTGTTGTTCGACTCGACAACAAAGTTCGACTCGGGCACAGGTTGGCCATCATTCGACCAACCGATTAAGGAAAACGCTGTCGCCTACACGCAAGACACATCGCACGGCATGCGTCGTGTCGAAACAACGTGCAACACTTGCGATGCTCACCTCGGCCACGTGTTCCCCGATGGACCGGAACCGAGCGGACTGAGATTCTGTATTAATGCGGTATCACTCAGGAAGGTGCCTGCCAAAACAGGTGAAGCCGCTGGCGACTGATCATCGTGAGCCTTCCAAACGCATCGCCAAATGAATGGTTCACCGTCTTCTGGGTGCCCATTATAGTCACCAAATGGTCAGAACCTGGATTTTGATTTCAGAGTGGATTGCCTGACATCTACGTATAGAGCATTACCGCGTGTCTGATTCAACTCAACCCGATCTGTCAACGCCATACGTTCCGATACCCTGTGGTGACTACGAGTACATTGAGCTTGCGTGTATGGATGGATGCACCGTCGAAGTCGTCGCTGACAACGGCACCGTGCGCGGCCGGGCCGTTGATACCGCTGTCGATGGACAGGGCGAGTTTCTGGTGCTTGAACTCGGAGACGGTTCACGTCACTTAATCCGCGTCGATCAGATACGTAAAATTGTCGTTCTTTCCAATCCGCGTCATTTCGACGAATGGGACTTTAGACGCTGACAGGCGACCTTTTCAGATACGTTTCCATCGCGGATCTCCGTAGTATGCGCTCCGCTTTTTTTTCGATGCTTGGCAGCAACGGCTCGCTTTCGATGTATAATTGCTGTGCCGTAGACCAGCTGTGGCAATGGACCGGTTCCGGTTTAGATTGGTTGCGTTTCGGGGCGGGGAACAATAGCCGGTGGACTTCAATCAGATTCGCTACTTTCTTGCTTTGGCGGATACCCTCAATTTTACACGCGCGGCAGAGCGCTGCCATGTGACGCAGCCGGCCCTGACTCAGGGGATAAAACGACTCGAGGACGAACTTGGCGGCAAGCTGCTGTGACGCGACGGTCGTTTTACCGAGCTCACGGAACTGGGACGCAGTCTGCGGATCCACTTCGAGCAAATCGATCGTACCCGGCATCTTGTCCGTACGACCGCGAAAGCCGTGCTTGCCGGCGACATTGCCGAGCTCAATATCGGGGTGATGTGCACAATTGGTCCGCGCGTATTGGCCGGTATGCTCGACGCCTATCAGATGAACCATCCGATGACATCGATCATCCTACACGATGTGACACCCCCGGCGATTAACGAGCTGCTGTTGACCGGCGCATTGGATGCCGTTTTCTGCGCCATACATGACAAGGCCGCCGACCCGAGGATACGTTATATCGACATCTTTGAAGAGCCGATGGTGGTCGCCTTCCCAGAACATCATGAGCTCGCCCGATTCGACCAAGTGCCACTGGCAGAGATCGTGAAACACCCTTACGTGGAGAGGTTGCATTGTGAGTTTCGCAATGACACCTACAGCTTTGCAGCAGAGCATGATGTTGCACTGAATATCGTGTTCCGCAGCGAACGCGAAGACTGGATTCAGAGTCTGATTCGCGATGGGGTTGGTGTGAGTTTGATTCCCCGTTACTCACTGCTGCAGCCAGAGCTGGACCACCGGCCGTTATCCGATCCGTTGTTGACCCGCAAGGTAGCGCTTGCGGTGTTGCCCAACGTGGAAATGACCATCCCGCTGGAACGGCTCATTGAGGAGGCATCCTCGTATCCTTGGCCGGTTTCGCTGGGCGAACCAACCCGCGATGTGTGATGTGCCCTAAGTCTGCCCCTGATAGCCCCGATTCAGCTGCCCCCGCCTGCGACCAGGGCTTCTGCGAGCAGTTCGTGCAGGAACACCTTGTTCGATGAATGCAATACACTGTCGGTGCTGCAAATCTCCCCGACACCGGCGGCGCGGAGCTGGTCCATGGCGTCATCGACGAACAGGGCGTGAGTCACCAACACCGAGATCGAGGCGGCTCCGCCCAATACCAGGTGCCGCGCGGCCTCGGCCAGCGTACGGCCGGTACTGACCACATCGTCCACCAGCACCACCCGCCGTCCCGCATAACGCAGCGGCGGCAGTTCCACTCGGACATGACGGTCGCCCAGGCGGCGCTTGGTGGCCACACCATAGTCCAACCCCGCCTTTTCGGCGATGGCGCGCACCCATTGCTCGGACTCCTCATCGGGGCCGATCAACAACGGTTTGTCGTTCCGATCGATCAGCCATTGCGCCAGGTTCGGCGCGGCGGTCACGGCCACCGCTCGGCGCGTGGGTACGGCTTCGGCGAGATTCGCCGTTCTGTGCAGATGCGGATCGACGGTGATGACAGTGTCGAAATGACGGGCGAGGAGGGCCCCGATCACCCGCTGGCTTATCGCCTCGCCGGGGTGGAAAGCCGAATCCTGGCGCATATAGCAGAGGTAGGGCGCTATCAGGGCCAGACGGCTGGCGCCCAGCGCCGGAGCCGTCCCTGCCGCCAGAACCAACTCGATCAGGCGCGCGTTGGGGTTGTCCAGACTGGTGTACAGAATGACCTCGTCCGGCAGGGTTTCCGGCAACCGCACCAGGGTTTCACCGTCCGGGAACGGGTGCACGCGAATCTCCGCGAAGTTCAGACCGGCGGTTTCCGCCAGTCGCCGGGCGGGCTCCCGGTAGTCCGGAAATGCCAAAATGATTGCATTGTCTTTTTTGGCCTTGTTCATCTTCAATCCGACAGCGTGAAACCGGTATTTTGGGCTGCCGCTTCGCAGGCAAAGGCAAAGTCGGCGTCGAATTCCGCGTAAATCGAATACAGGGCCTCGCCCGCGGCGGCGTGCTCACCGGTCTTTATGTGCAAATCGACACCGGCACCCTTGTCCATGGGCGCCCCGGCCAGGCGGGCGATGCGTGCCATTTGCAGATTGTCGATGGCAATGACATGGCCATCGCGGTCGGCCTTGATCTGCTGGCAAAGACGCCCCAGGGGAGGCGTGGTTTCGGTTCTTCCCTGAGCCTTCCGGATGGCATGCATCTTTTCCATAGCCCGGCCGGATTCGAGTATGTCACGCGCCAGAGAGTAGCCCTGTCCGCCACGCACGTCAGGGTCGAATTCCAGGATGCGGCCGGCCAGTTGCAATGCCTTTTCGCGCAGGTCCCTGGGTTGGTCCGGGTGATTCTCCAGAACCTGCAACACGTCCCTGGCTTCCAGGACAGGCCCGATACCCCGGCCAATCGGTTGATGGCCGTCGGTGACCATCACTTCGATCTGCAACCCGACCCGGTCGCCGACGAACTCGAACAGCTTGCGTAAGCGCAACGCCTCGGCCTGATTGCGAACCTTGGCCGTTGGCCCCATGGGAATGTCCACCAAAAGGTGTGTCGCCCCGGCGGCGAGTTTCTTGGCCAGAATCGAGGCTACCAGTTGCCCCGGCGAATCCACGGACAGTGGGCGTTCCACCGAAATGAGGATATCGTCCACCGGCGCCAGCAGGGCAGTACCGCCCCAGGCCAGGCAACCGCGGTGTTTGCGAACAATTTGGTGGAGATTGTCCAGCGGCAGTTCCACCTGCGCCAGCACTTCCATGGTATCGGCAGTACCGGCCGGTGACGTGATGGCGCGGCTGGACGTCTTTGGGATGAACATGCCATGGGCGGCAACGATCGGAACCACCAGCATGCTGGTGCGGTTCCCGGGAATACCACCGATGCAATGCTTGTCGGCGACCAGAGGTTCCTGCCAGTCCAGCTTCTCGCCACTGTCGGCCATGGCACGGGTGAGGGACAGGACCTCATCGCGCTCCAGACCGGTTTCGCCGCAAGCGACCAGAAAAGCAGCCAGCTCGATCTTGGCATAGCGGTGTTCGACGATGTCACGGGTGATGGCTTCATAATCGGCGAAGTCCAGCCTTTCACCGGCAATCTTGCGGTGAACGGCGTGCAGGGAGGCGGGCGGTTTGGCATGCGCCACACTGGCTTCCGTGCCCTCCGGCAAGCCCAGGCGTTGAAACGCCTCCAGACACAGACCCAACTGACCAGGGGCAGTGATGGACTCATCGTCCACGACATTGAGCGTGGCCAATAACGGACGCTGCTGGCCAAACGTGATCTCAACCTTGGTCAGTGCCTGAAAACCCTCACTGCGATAGATATGGCAATCCCGGTGCAGGTAAGCGACGTTCTCCTTGTAGGTGTCGATGGCAACCCGGCGTAACCGAAGCGAATGCGCTGTTTTTTTCGTCATGCCGGGAGCATAGCAGGCGGCCGCGACGATGAAATCTCTCCCATGGGGCAATCGTGAACGGAGACGGGAACAGGACCGATACAATAGCCAGGCCGCAGGCCCCGGAGTTCAAGCGGGTTTTTGACGTATCGATAGCGTGATTGCTTCCGCAAAGCGGTGTATTGATGTAGGGATTACTCACAGACACCCAACGATAGAGGCATTCAGAATGGCATTCATCGCTTATCCAGGTTTCTTGTAGCCATATACTTTCCTTAATCCATTATTTAACATAATATACATTATGCGCATTAATTGTCTTCTAAGTTCAGAAGGCAATTGAGAGCTGTGCTGGAACCTCCAACCCCAGCCCCTCCATAACTCCATCAAATGGATTTGCGGTTATTTCAACAGATTCATCACACGGTCGATCTCGGTCTTTGCTTCTCTGAGGACGCGCATGCTTTCAGCCGGTCCCTGACGGTTCAGGGGCATCTTATGGAATGCAGGCATCTCCAGGAGCATAAGTTGATTCTCGGAGGGATCGTCACGTTCGCCAAAACGGCTGTGGGCTCGGGCCACCAGTACCAAATCCGCGTAATCCGCTGCTTCGCCGCTGTCTCGCAGGTTGTTCTGGATGGCTACCGGCAGTTCACAAAGCTCCGGATCGAATTTCCAGTGTTTGAGCACGAAACGCCCCAAGGGGCCTGAGACACGCTCCAGCAGGTTCGCGACCTTGCGATCGTCACTGGCAAAGTCTGGAAAACCCTCCAGGTATTGCAATACGGGGAGCGAGCCGATTTCGTGGACCAGGCCGGCCAATATGGCGCGATTCGGATCCATCTGTGGTATCCGCTGTGAAAGCACGAAGCTGATAGCAGCAACTTTGCGCGATCGCGTCCAGACCTCCACCATCCGACGCCGTACGGTCGCGTTGCGGGAGTCAAAGGCGTTGCGCAGGCTGTAGATGAAAACGATGTTCTTGGTGTTGTCCAGGCCCAGACGGGTGATTGCCTCTTTCAGGCTCTGCACCTTTTCGATGCCCTTGTACAGGGGGTTGTTGGAAACCTCCACCAGTTTCGCAGCCAGACCGCTGTCGACCTCGATCAGCCGGGCGAAATCGTCGGCGTTCTTGCTGAGCTGTTCAGCTGCTCGGTGCAGACGCACGGCAATGACCGGTAACATCGGCAGCTTGAGTTTACCCTGCTTGCTGTCCTGAACGATTTGCTGGATCAGGTCGATTTCCCGTACTTCGGCAGGTGCGGAACGATTTTGCGTGGACAGCATGGCGTTGGGATATCCATCAGTTGTTCGTGTGCGCAATATCGGCGGCTGCTTGCTTTTGCTTTAATCTCCACTAGCAGGCAAGTTGATGTAAACTTTTTAAAGTAATCTCTAGGATCTTTTTATATCAGCATGTTAAGTTTATTTTCTCGAAATGGCATTAGATTGTGAGGCGAATATGCAGGCTCAGTTTCCCCTACGCGACGGGCTTATTTATCTGAACCACGCGGGCGTGGGTCCTTGGCCAGCGGCAACCCGTGAAGCCGTCTGCCGTTTTGCCGAAGAAAACGCCAGCCAGGGAGCGACCGACTATCCACAGTGGATGCAGGTGGACAAACGCCTGCGTCAACGCTTGTCAGAACTGATCAACGCCCCCTCCTCCGACGATATCGCCCTGGTGAAAAGCACTTCAGAGGGACTCTCTTTTGTCGCCTATGGGTTGGACTGGCGGGAAGGCGACAACGTTGTGGGTATCGCCGAGGAGTTTCCTTCCAACCGTTGGGTTTGGGAATCGCTGGCTAGCCGCGGTGTAGAGTACCGCAAGATCAGCCTGATGTCGGCGCGCGACCCCGAGGGTGCATTGTTGGATTTGACGGATGGCCGCACCCGTCTGTTGGCGGTCAGTTCTGTGCAGTACGCCAGCGGCATACGTCTGGACCTTGCCCGTCTGGGCGAGGCCTGTCGGCAGCGAGGCATCTTGTTTTGTGTGGATGCGATTCAAAGCCTCGGGGCCTTGCGTTTCGACGTGCAGGCTATCGGCGCCGATTTCGTCAGTGCGGACGGCCACAAGTGGTTACTGGCGCCAGAGGGGCTTGGCTTGTTCTACTGCAGGGCGGACCTGCGCCAGCAACTGGTCTTGCACGAGGTCGGTTGGCATGGTGCAGAGGACTTGGGGAACTTCGATCAACAGAACTGGCAGCCGGCAGCCAGCGCCAGACGATTTGAGTGCGGTAGCCCGAATATGTTGGGCATCTACGGCTTGGACGCCAGTTTGGGGGTGTTGCTGGCAGAGGGACTTGAGAATGTTGAGCGGCAGGTCTTGGAACGGGTGCAACACCTGATGGAGGAAATAAGCCGTGCCCCGGAACTGGAATTGCTGACTCCACGCGAAACCGCTCGCCATGGTGGTATCGTTACCTTCAAACTGAAACATGGTTCGGCACAGCAGGCACATGCGGAACTGATGCGCTCGGGTGTCATTTGTGCGCCGAGGGGCGGTGGAATCCGCTTCGCACCACATTTCTACACCCCCTACTCCGCTCTCGACGAGGCCCTGGTACGGGCTCGCCATTATGCAAGCGTCACATAGCGGTAATGATCAGACGCCGGAGTTTGGTGGCATCCGGCGCGTGCCCGGCGCCGGCATATAAATCGTATACAGCGACGATGATTTGAGCGCGCTTCTCCGTGGAAAGGTTCGGTTTGGTCGCCGCCATCACTTCTTCCAGGGCTTGTAGAACGCCGTGCAACAAGTCGAAGTCCAACCCGGCAGTGCCCGAGCCGTGGTCCCGAACCGCTTCGCTCCACTCCTTGGGGTCAGCCGGTGTCATGGGGCCTTCGCCGGTCGCCAACCATTCCACTGAGGCGTGCCCAGTCCTGGCCAGGGATAGCAACCGACTGCGGGTCGGTTCCGAATCTCCCCGCAGGTATTTGCGCAGTACTGTCTCGGAAATGCCGCAGTCCCGGGAGAAGGAGCGAACACTGCGTTCTCCAATCAACTTCTTGAGGCGGGTAGGAAAATCTTCTGCCATCGGACGGGGGTCAATTTCCGCTATCCGTGTAGTCGAAACCGCCCGTGGATCATTGCTTTTGATCGTCGCCATCTTTTCCGCCCGAGTGCGAACTATAGTGTTGACATGCGTACTATAGGTTACTAACCTTTGTACCCGTAGCCCAGTTCCGGAAGGACAATACGGAGACATCAATGGATACCCACAAAGCCGACATTGTAGCAGCGCTTCACAAACGCAATTTATCGCTTCGCCAGCTTAGTATAGATAATGGTCTCCATCCGGACACCTTGAAGCACGTTCTATACAAACCCTGGCCCAAGGCCGAACGTATCATTGCCAGAGCCTTGGAAAAGAACCCCTGGGAGATCTGGCCTAGCCGCTACCAGGAAAAGTCCGGACGTACTGGCGTGTCGTAAGCAGTCGGTAGTCTCGTCAATACGTTTCGGCAACCTCGCCAGCCCTCATGCAGTTAGAGGGTTGGCGCCCTCCCACACTCACCCTTCAACGCCACACGCGCAAATCCCGCTCGGCCAGCGTTGGGTTCAAGTAAGATTGCTCAGCGACATAGTCTTGTCGATCCCGCGCCGCCCACGCCCTGAGTTCGTCCAGTAAAGGTAGCAAACTACCTATACCGCTGCCATAAGCCTCAAACTTGCGAGTCAATTCATTTCGTTCCTGTTGAGACCTGCTGGTTTTGAAGAAACCCAGCAAGTGCTGCAAACTATTCACATGATTGCCGGCACTCGGACTTACAGAGAGCGTACCCATGGCAAGAACCAAATATTCATTCGGATCGAAGTCCTTGTGCCAGCGGCCGCCGAGTTGGGCTATCCAACGGCCGAGTTCTCGGTAGCCAGCCTGGTCGTGGGCCAGGAATTGGAACTTATGGCGAGTATGGAAGGTTACCAAGGCGCCGGAACGGGGCATTCCCTTGGTTGTCAAATCGAGCCAGCGGCGGTAGAAACAGATACGCTCAATGAAATTCTCGTAGCGCTGGGGAACGTTCAGATTACCTTCCTCCTCCACTGGCATCCCTGGGCGACGCTCCAGAAAGCCTCGTGCGTAGAGCCCCATGCCATTCTCCAGTACCGTACCGTCCGCCCGTGTTACAGGAACGGTATACAAGCCACAGCTGGGCGAACGAGCCTTGAAGACATAGCCGCAGAGGTGTTGCAATTGGTGTCCCAAACGGTGCCCCAAGCCCAGCAATGACTCGCTCGGATCAAGCTGCTCGTCATATATGCCAACAGCCCTGGTCTTGCCGTCTACGGATTGGCGTAGCTGAATCGGCGGTCGCGGGACTCCCAGCCCAACGGCGAGTTCCGGGCATATCGGCACCAGATCCCAATGACTGCCCAGACGCGCGGTTACGATAGCATCGGCTTTATGTCCGCCGTCATAGCGGACATGCTGTCCCAAGAGACAGGCACTGACACCGATGGCTATACGTGCTGGGCTCGACATGTCGGTCCATTATTCGCTATACCGCTGGCGAATGACAGCCAGAGTTCTCCGGAGTTTCCCGCAAGCAAAAAAAACGGCGACCAAGGGTGGTCGCCTTAGAATGCCACCTGAGGGTGGTGGCGCGGGAACGGCATAGAAACCAGTTGCAGTATTTATAGCGAAGTATCGTTTTAATCGAAATACGTAGAACTACGTATATCGAAGGAAAATCGATTTAATCGAATTTGGCGAGGTCTTGCAGGAGCATCAGAAAGGGGGTTTTGAATCGTTCCGGGCGTACAGGGCGAGACGAAAGGCAGGGTTGGCAGAGCCTGCTGAAGGGAGCCACTGGAGGTTTGCATGGTGGGATGTATGCGCAGCAAGCGCTCTCAGGCACTGTTGGGCCTTTGCGGCTGGTCGACGTGCTGCAGGCGGGCGGGCCGCCTTATGGCGGCACCGCTGCTTGATGAGGACCAGATCTGTTTGGCAGAGGCCTTATTGGTTGCTGACGCGCGCGGCTGGCTGAAAGGGCAACCCTCCGAGCCGGTAAAGACAATCGGGGTCTCTAACGGTAATATGCTTGCCTTCCACCTCCAGGGCACCCTCATCCTGGAACATCCGGAACGAGCGGCTGACCGTTTCGACCGTAAGTCCCAGATAGTTGGCGATTTCGCGCCGGGCCATGGTGAGGTTGAACTCCCGGGTCGAGAAGCCACGTTGGCCAAACAGTTGAGAGAGGTTGACCAGGAAGCGGGCAACGCGTTCCGAAGCGCTCTTCTTGCCCAACAGCATGAGGAGTTGTTCGTCTCGCTCGATCTCTCGGCTCATCATCCGGAAAAGCCGCTGGTTCAGAACAGGGATTCTATCGGCCATGTCCTGCAGGCGCCGGTAAGGTATTTCGCAGACGCTGGCACTATCCAGTGCGGTAGCGGTGCAATGGTGGAAACCCGTTCCGACGGAGTTCAGTCCGAGCATTTCACCGGGAAGGTGGAAACGTATGATTTGTTCTGCGCCGTCTTCAGAAATACTGGAAGACTTCACACAGCCCGATCGAAGCACATGCAAAACGCGCAACGGTTCGCCGCTGCGAAAAACCTGGTCACCTTTATGGATGGCATTGTTCTGTTCGGCAATGCCTTCGAAACGCTCTAACTCCCGCCCGCCCAGGGCGTTGGATATACACATCCCGCGCCAGCGGCAATCTCTGCAATTGGGTCTGTGCAGCATGGGTAACTGCCCCTCCTCTACCGATAAAATGCGCGAACGGAATCTGTTAGGTGATCAAGCATCGCTGCTTTGCGGTACCTGGTAAGCATGATGCGTGCCCACTTTGGCTGCCTTGATCCGAAGCTACGCTTTCGTTCTTTTCCGACCGCAATGAATGCCCGCGCGGCCGTGTTCTTTCGGTTCTCAGACAGTCTACGAATGCATTAACCTACTGCCAATACGGGAAAATGCGTATTCCTTGCGGCGGCTCTGCTAAAAATCTTTAGGCCAGAAATGATAAGCGGTTGTTGCGGACAGTACGCGAAAACCTATCAGGCGGTCGGCGGTGTCCATTCCCCACAGGCCAGGGCCAGCGACAACAATTCCGCGACTGATTTGGCACCAACTTTTTCCATGACACGCGCCCGGTGTATCTCGATGGTGCGGTGACTGACGCGCAGTGCCTGGGCAACCTCCTTATTGGATTTACCGCCGATTACCAAGCTCATCACCTCATGTTCGCGGGGGGTCAATAACTCAAAACGGCAGTGGATTTCATCCCGGGTGAGCTTCTCACGTCTTCGTTGCAGATCCGTTTCAATGGCCTCGTCAATACGTTCAAGAAGCACTTGCTCTCGGAACGGCTTTTCGAGAAAGTCTGTTGCGCCGCCCTTCATGGCCCGTACGGATGTCGGTACATCACCGTGCCCGGTCAGGAAGATGATGGGCAACTCGATTCCCCTTTTGCCCAATTCAGCTTGCAATTCCAACCCATCCATTTGTGGCATGCGAATGTCCAGGATCAGACAGCCGGTGCGTTCCTGTTCGTAGCCGGCCAGGAACGCCTCAGCACTCTCGAACAGGGCTACGTTCCTGCCCGCCGATTCCAGCAGTAGCCCCATGGCGTCCCTTACGGCGGGATCGTCGTCCACCACGAATACGGTCGGAGTCATGCGCTAGTCGCCTTGCCGGAGGCCGGTTTTACAGGGAGTGTGAACACAAACCGGGCACCACCCTCTTGTGGGCGTTCTGCCCACATTCGGCCGTCATGGGATTCAATAATCGATTTGCTGATGGTCAGCCCCATACCCAATCCGCTGCTTTTGGTGGTGAAAAACGGCTCGAACACCCGCCCGAAGGCGGAGTCCGGCAATCCAGGCCCATGATCCTGAACGCTTATTTGAACGCCCAAGGGATCGCGATCGGTAAGCAGCAGCACCTCGCGGCTGGGCATGTCCGCCACCGCGAGCGATTCCATCGCATTGCGCAACAAATTGAGTATGACCTGCTCGATCTGGATCGCGACGACAGTAACCTTAGGCAAATTGACGCCCTCACGCAATCGGACAGTAGCACCGAAACGCTTGGCCTCGGCGCGCGCAAAACCCACGGCGTCGCGGCACAGCTCGTTGATGTCCACCTGAACCCGCCGCGAGGTGTCCTTGCGCACGAAGTCGCGCAGATGGTGGATGATCGCACTCGCCCGTTCCGATTGTTCCAGGGCTTTTTGCAAGGTGTCGTTTCTACGTGCCGGAGCGTCTTCCATGCGCAAGGCGGCCTGCAGGTACGCGGAAACCGCGCACAGCGGTTGATTGAGTTCGTGGGCCAGGCCCGACGCCATCTCACCCATGATACTGAGTCGGGAGACGTGGGAGAGATCCATAATGCGCTGCCGCTCCCGCTCCTCCAGTTCTCGCGCGGCACGCTCTGCTTCCTTGCGGGTGGTGACGTCGCGGGAGGCCGCAATGATGGAGTCGGACAACCCATCGTCCCCGCGTACCTGCCGAATGCTGGTCTCCAGCCAACGCTCCTCCCCGTCTGCGGTATGAATGCGAAATGACAGGGTATATACCCCGTCGCCTTGCGTGCCGGACTTGCGGTAGTGTTCAAGCAATGGCCAATCGCGGCTGTTGATGAACTCCGTCGGAGCGCACCCGATCAGGGTCGATGCCGGATGGCCGGTAAGCTGCTCGGCAGAGGGTGACGCGTAGGTGATGGTGCCGTCCAGGTCATGCACGGTGATCATATCGGACACATTCTCTGCCAGCAGACGATATCTCGCCTCACTCTGGCTTAGTTCCTTGCTGGCCCTGCGGCCATCCAGCTCCAGGGCGATGCGGTTGGCGAATATTCCCAGCACCGGTTCGGTCCAGGGCCGCAACACCATGGGCTTGGTGTCCATCACACACACCACGCCGACAGTCTCTCCAGAGGGCAGTACCAGGGGCGCGCCGAAAAAACTCTCCACGTTCAGCTCCTGAAACAGCTGGCTTTGGGGATATTTCTCTCGCAGACCGCTCGGTATGAAGCGCGGCCCCTTGCAGATGACCTCGTGGCAGGGGGTGTCTTGCAACTCGCAGACGGCTTCGTTGCAGTAGTCGTCGCCACGCCAGAACGCCAGGCTGTGCACATATCCCAAGCGGTCGCCTTGAAGTACCGAGGCGCAGGCATAACGGGCGTGATAGGCGTCGGCCAGATTGCGCACAGACAGCGGAAAGAATTCTTCGCCGCTGATTGCGCTGGCCGATTCGGCCAGCGCAATCAATGCCTGCTCGGTGAATTTTCGCTCGGTAATGTCGTGGTAGACCTCCACGAGGCTTCTTGGCGTACCCGCCGGGTCCCGGTGGGCCTTGCGCGTGACCAGAAACGCGCGCTCATCGCCCGCCAACTGCCGGATCTCCTCACATAAGACGGTGTCGGTAGCGGCAAGGACCTCCTTCATCGCCTGTTGCTCTCCTGCCTCTGGCGGATTCTTATTTTCCAGCAACTCACTGGTCGAACGCCCTTTCAGCCGCGCATAAGCACTGTTGACCATGCGGAATTGTCCGCCGGGAGAGCGCAAGGCCACGGCGTCGGAAATCCCATCGACCAAGTCCCGCAGTGCTCCGCCCTGCTGTCTAAGCGCCATTTCCATACGGCTCCTCGTCAAATCGCTTCTGCGGGTAAAATACAGCAGCCCCGCGGCCAACAGGATCAAACCGGAGAAAATCGAGCCCCCTTCCAGAATTGCCCTTTGACGTTCTGCTTTGATGATTTCCGGCTTTATCCTATCGACGATCTGCCATAGGCTGTCCTCTACCGCTCGACCAGGAAGGGAGTGGGCAATCTGTTCAATGGGCACATGGGCCACCACATCCGGCGGCCCGGCCAGCTCGACACGTTGAATCGCACCTGAGCGTACCAGCAACAGTTCGTGCCCCTTGAGTACGTGATTTTCCAGTATCCGATTCAACCCGTCTGGCCGGAACCGCAACAACAACAGGTAGCTTTTGTCGTTGACGGTAGTGCGAGCCATCACCACCACATGATTGCCTTCAGGTGTGATATGCAAATAGACCGGCCTGTTACGTCCGGCGCTGGCGAAACAGACCAGATCTTGCAGGCACTCGGGGTCGGCTCTGCCGAATATCGATTCCTGGACGGGTGCGCCGCTTCCGTCGGCCAGGAGGAAGTCGCCAAAATCCGAAAAGCGCCTGCGAAACAAGCCTTGGACATGTTCCAGGCTCGCCGCACTCTCGGGGCCTTCCGCTATCGCCTTTATCTGGTGACGGTGTTCCTCCGCGTACAGCGCCACACCTGTTTGCAGATCCTTCAGATAGCGTTCAATCTGCTCGGCCGCGAGATTGGATGCCCGGAAGCCCGACAACTCTTCTTCGAGGCGGAGGTCGGACGTTCGCAACTGCACCATCCAGAGCAGTAGCGCGCCGAATATCAACAAGGTAAGAAGGACGTACCAAAGCGCGTAGACCAGGGAAGGCTGTCGGGAACTTTTCGGATTGTTGCGGTTTGGCATGGCAGAGTTGGTGGCATCGACGGTTGTTGGAGCAAGAGATCCAAGTCTCATCAGAATATACCAAGCCGGGTCCGGCGAACGCCCGATCCGGGGTTTTTAATCATATCCCGCGTGTTTTTCTGCCTAAAGCATCACCTCACAGTGCCGATACTTTGGGGCAGAGTCCTTATTGCATTCCTTTGGCGACTCATCGCTTCATGTCACTGGGGCGGGCAGTTGCGTCCTTGGGCAGGCAAGGACAGTTATGTAGGCAGCATGGTACGAACATGGCTTCGCAGCTTTCCGTTGATCCGAACACGCTTGGCGCCTTTGTTCCGCTTTCGGAGTTGGACGCCCACGCCCGCGCTTCTCTGGCCCGGTCCGCGACTGTTCACATTGCGCGCAAAGGCGATGTGCTGCTGTCCTTGGGAGACGATGACCCCTGGACCCTGTTTCTGATTGCCGGCGAACTGGAGTTGAAAGCGGCCGACGGCGTCACCAGCCGGCTGGTGGCCGGTACGGCGTCGGCCCGCACGGCGATTTCGCGGTTGAAACCCCGAAAGTATGAAGTTCGGGCCAGTTCAGATGTGCGCTACCTGCGTTTGGCGGATGCGGCGCTTCAGCACATCCTCACCCGCCGGGAGGCGGAAATGCCGGTGGAATTGGAGACAGGCGAGATGGACGGGTCCTCCAACAGCCTGTACATGGCCATTTTTGAAGATCTCAATGACGACACCCTGTTGCTCCCCAGCCTGCCCGAAGTCGCTTTGCGAATCCGCAAAGCCATTGATGACGATGACAGCGATCTGCGCGCTATCGCCCGCATCGTTGAGACCAGTCCCAGTATCACGGCCAAACTCATCAAGGCAGCCAACAGCCCCTTGTATCGGGGGGTGAATCCGATCACCGAATGCACCATCGCCATCAGCCGCCTGGGATTGAAGACCACACGCCATCTGGTGATCAGCCTGAGTGTCAATGAGCTGTTCCGAAGTCAGTCCAAGCTGTTACAGCGTGCTATGCGCGATCTATGGAAACACAGCATCGAGGTAGGCGCGTTGAGCTTTGTGCTGGCCCGCTTGCTGCCCGGATATGAACCGGAGGAGGCATTGCTGGCGGGCCTGCTGCACGACATCGGTGTGGTTCCGGTTCTGAGCTATGCGGAGGACTTTCCAGAGGTGGTAAACGATCCGGTGGGGCTACACCGGGTGGTCACCATGTTGCGAGGCCAAGTAGGCGCCATGATCCTGCGAAAATGGTCATTCGCCGAAGAATTCGTGGAGGTTGCCCTGGAGGCGGAAGATTGGTACCGCGAAAGCACTCGGACTCCGGACTACACGGATCTGATCCAACTTGCCCAGATCCACAGCTATGTGGGTTCGCCCCGGCAGTCCGGTGTTCCGGACATAGAGCGCCTGACGGCCTACCAGCGCCTTGCTGTGGGCACACTGACGCCGCGCCGGAGTTTGCAGGTGTTGGACGAGGCCCGCGAGCTGGTCGCCGATGCCCGTTCTCTGCTGGCAGGCTGAACTGGCAAGGTCTGCCGTGGGGCAATTGCGGGGTGGCGAGATTTCGCGTTAGTCTCGACGCATGCTCATAAATCCCGAAAACCTTGAAAATCGCCTTGCGGATATGGAAATTCGATACACGGAACTGGAAGCCGCGAATCACGACCTCTCCGACTTGGTCTATGGTCAATCACAAGAGATTGTCGATCTCAAGGCCCGTATTTCGGAACTGGAATCGAGACTGAAAGAACTCGCGCCAGGCGCGGTCGGATCGCTCGACGAGGAAAGTCCGCCGCCTCACTACTAGAAACTTCGACGGAAGGCTGGAATGCAGCGTACCTATGCCCTCATGCTGATTGTGGTGTTCTTGGCGGTGGTCATAGGTTTGACAACAATGATGCTGCAACTGGGGGACCCGATAGCGGACGCCGATCTGCTCTCACTTCCCGATCAGAAGGAATCCCTGGGACCGGCAAGCACCTTTGCTCCGACACCGGTCTATACCCGTTCACCGGAACTCGGCAAACTGATCGTCGAAGATCGCGAACTGCTGATTCCCTACCGCGATCATGGCAATGCCGTGTGGGGGGCTACCGGCAGAGATCGCAAGGGACGGATCTGGTTCGGCGTATCCGGCGCGGCTGGAAACGATTCGCGTCTGGTCCGCTACGACCCTGCCGACGGTTCCATAGCCTCGGCCGGTGGTGTGCTGGACGCCTTGCGCAAGGCTGGCTTGTTAAGGGACGGAGAACGCCAGGGGAAGATTCATAGCCGGATCGTCGGCGCGGCGGACGGCAATCTCTACTTCGCCTCCATGGACGAAACCGGTGAAGACGCAAAGCAAGGCAAGCTGCCTCGCTGGGGTTCTCATCTTTGGCGGATCGACCCCTCGAGCATGGACTGGGAACATCTGGGCACTGCTCCCGAGGCCCTGATTGCCGTGGCAGCGGGAGGTCAATGGATCTACGCCCTGGGGTATTGGGATCACGTCCTTTACCAGTTCGACACCCTTACCCAAAAGTTGAAGAGCATTGCCATCGGCTCCGCCCAGGGCCATGTGAGCCGTAACCTCGTCGCCAATGAACAGGGTCATGTCTTCGTTCCCAGGGTTCAGGAGCAACCCCCGGGAAGTGGCGACTTTGTCGCTTCCCTGGTGGAATTGAACCCGGATCTGCTGGAAATCCAGGCAACCCCTTTGGACTATTACATGGTGGCCGAGTCTCCCGGCAGCTCACACGGCATCGTCGGTGTGGCGGACCAGAAGGACGGCAGCCGGATCATCCTGGTCAATGGCGGCGCTCTGTATCGAATAGGTTCATCCGGCCTGTTACCCGCGGAGGTCCGGCTGATCGGCAGACTGCCGGAGTCGCCCGACAGCCGAGGGGAATCCCTTTTCGACCTGGACGGCAGGGACTATCTGGCCGGCGCGCTTCGAACGAACAAGGTTTGGAAGATCTGGGTGATGAACTGGCAGGACGGCGTGTCGCGGGTGTTTCCCCTGGACTGGCGTAGCGAGTTGCCGTCCAAACTGCTCTACGGGAGCATGACACGCGACGACCAGGGAAGCTTGTATCTCGGCGGTCAGGTCAAGGACGGCAAGGAGCGGCTGGCCGTGGCGTTGCGTGTGACCCTGCTCGAAGGGCTGCTCGACACGGTTTCGCGCTGAAAGTCCGCAAACGGCGTTCTATTTCTTGTTCCGTTTGGTCAAATCGCTGATTGGCACGACTTTGCCGGCGGGAACCTCATCGACGTAGTAGGGCTTTTCGTTGACGCCGGGGTTGAGAATCTGCCCCAGTTCGCGCTCGCGGGCTGCGATCAGGCCAAGACATTGCCGGATGTCTTCCACCGTGCCCTCGCTCAAGGGATGCTGCATGCCGGGCGGCGGCGTGGTGTCTTTGATGATGCGCGCCAATACTTTGCGCATGACGACCATGATCTTCTGTTCGGTGCTCAGATCTTCGCTCAAAGTCAGATTCCCCGCGTGGGTGGTTGGGCGGAAAACGGCCATTATAACGACAAACGCCCCTGCTGCTGAAAGATTACTCCGCCTTGCCCATCCGGACGCCCCAGATTGTTCAACAGACCCGACAATCGGCGGTCGGCCGCATCGCGAGGCCGCAGGCTCCCCTTGAGGTTCCAGATGCCGTTACCGACCAGGGCAAATACGCCTTCCGCCCCCACGTCGCCGCCTTCGTTGCTCAGATCGCCACGCACACCGCCATCCTCGCTTTTCAGCACCAGATCGATATCACCCAGCATCACCGGCGGTTCCCAACCCAAGCCGGCGCCGGTCCAGTGGATTTGCCCGTCCACCGCCAAGGGTTCCTGAAGATTCAATCTGTCGGCATCGGCGCGTAATCTGCCCCCCAATGGCGGTGCAAGCGGGCCGAGATAAGGCGCCAGCATGGCGGCCGGCATATCCAGGGAATGCAACACAGGCTGCTGCTGCCAGTTCACGCCAACGACAGCCGTACCGGTCAAAGGGCTACTTCCCAGGCGAACATCGTATTCGAGGGCCAGATCCAATAAGCCGGCAGGCCGCCACTGCCAGCGAACCGGCGGCAGCTCTATACCGTTGGCCATGACCTGCTGAGCCTGACCGGCCCAGACCGTGCCGCTCAACCCGTAGATTTCGATACCACGCAACTGCGGGCGAAGCCAGCCGTAGGCGCGTTCAACCGGGAAGGTGACTATCAGGGCAAGAAGATAAAGTGCCAGCAGGGCGCCGATCGTTCCGGCTACCGCCTTCATGAATCCGCCTCCCCACGTTGCAGCGTGAGGCGCGCGTTCACGGTACCGTCATCGGCCTTTGCGTCCACACGAATCTCCTCGATCGCCACACCCTGGCTGCGTTGTAGATCCACCAGCCAGGCCACCATGCGGTCAAAACTGCCCTCTTCCATCCACAACCTGGCCTTGTTGCTGCCTTCAGGTTCAATCCGTTTTACCGTGGACTTGAGATTGGCCTGAGTGACGGTACGATCCACCGTCGCCAGCAAGGAACCTCCCTCGGGGCTGGTGGCAGGTCGGACGACTCTGCTGCCCGCCAGCGCCTTGGCCTCGGCGGAGGCGCCCTGCATCCAGTTCAACAATTCCTCCTTTTGCACCAGCAGTTCCCGATTGCGCTGCTTGTCCTTTTGCAGGGGTTCCCAGGCGCCGAACCAAACCACAGCGAAGGCAAGTGCCATCGCGATCATCGCGAGAGCCCGCCGATCCCGGTCCGGGAGATTTTCCCACCAGCGTCTCATGTATTGGCCTCCTGCAAGCGGATGCGGGCGTCCACCTGGTTGTCCCGACTGCGGGCGGTAACGATGTCCACGCCGACCGCGCCGTCCTGTGTCAGCAGTTGTTTGAGCCGGTCCAATGCCTGTAAATCACCGATTTTCAGATCGATGTCCAGGCGGCCGTCGCGATAGGCGATGCCTTGCAGCTTGAGGCCGGGCTGGGAACTTAAGATTGACGAGGCCCCGGCAACCAGGCCGAGAAAACCCTGCGGTCCTGCGCTGTTGCCCGCCTGAAGTTTTTCCAGCGCGCGTTGCATCTGAACCCTGGGGTCGACGATATTGCGCACATCGGGCAGGGCTTCGCGGAACAGGGTCTGGATTTCCTGATCCATGGCCTCGATGCGCGCGCTCATCTGATGGTTTTCCACGGCCATGGAGCCCAGTTGGACGAACAGGACAATCAGCAAGGCGGCCAGCACACCCCACCAGGGGCGCAGTACCTGCCCCATCTGTTCGCTGGCACTGAAATCGCCTTGCAGAAGATCCAGGCCACTGCGCCGGGCCGCCACTTCGCGGGCCAGTTCGCCGAGGGGATCCAAGGCGTTGTTATGGCGGTGCACCGAAAGTTCTGTCTCTTCCAGATCGGGTATGGGCAGTTCTCCTGCGCCGATCAGAATCACCTTGCCGGGCTTTTCGCCGGCCGCCTGCCAGGCCAGCTGCAGGACGGACTCCAGATTGTCCGTATCGGTCTCAAAGCCGGCCAGATCCCCACTGCGTACCACGGCCCGGTCGCCGTCCGCCCAGATGGTCCATTGCCCCGGTTCCCTGGGCAGAGCCAGCGGTTCGGGCACGACCGAATCGCAGGAGATTCCGGCTTCGCTCAGGCGTTCCAGCCCCTCCCCAAGGCGCTCCCGATCGATGACAGCCACCGCCAGGTCGCCACTTTCGTCGCGACCACCGAGGGCAAAATGCAGATCGTCGACTTCCGTAGCCAAATGATCTTCCAGGGCAAAGGGCACGGCCTGGCGCAACCGCTGACGATTGAGGCTGGGCAGCGAGGCTCGGGTAAGCAGTACATCACGTGCAGAGGCCAAGGCGGTGACGCGGTTGCCACGGGCACGGGCGGCAGCCAGTTCCAGGCTGCCCTGTTCGGCGCGCGGCCCCGTGCCGTCCATTCCGCTGACGACCCAGCGATACTCCCCCGAAACGGTGGGATTGAGGTAAATCAGTATTCGGTCGGTCATTTTTTATAACGTGCTACGCGATCGGCTGATCACGCGCGCGCCTTCCTCGTTACGTTCGATCAGGCTCTGCATCCGCAGCCTGACGCGTCCGATGCGGGTCTCGCTGTCGAGCCGGAAATAGTTGCTGGTCAGCCCGAATCCGGCAACCTGCAACTGGTCGCCGGAGCCGGCCAGAGCCTCGTGCTGTACGAACTCATCCAAATTCTTGAAACCCTTTTCGCCCCGGTCGGAAACGAGCTTTTCAGCGTCTGCCTCGGTTATCGCGTCGGACAGGCAGCGCAAGACCTCCGGTGGGGCTGTGTTGATATTCAATTCTGTCGCCTTCGGCAAGGCCGCCACGAACGGCGTCAGCCGGCGCACCACGTCATCGCTGAACCCCCTGATCAAGCGTAGTTCCGAAACATCGCTCATGGGAGCATTGGCGGTCCGGTAGGCCGGATCGTCGCGCTGGTATTCGTCGTCCTCGGCGCCGCGCGTACCTCTGGGGTCGATATCGGTATCCAGCCAGTCGATCAGGGGCTGTGCCAGTTCCGGCTCCAGGTCCAATACCTTGAGCAGGCGGCCAAAACGTTCCCGTGCCAGATCGGCCTCGGGGCCATCCACCGCCATGCCGTTGAGGTTGAAAAGGCCCTGAGCGTCACTGATCTTTCCGGCGATCACACCACCTTCCACCTCCATGGGCGGCAGAACGGTGGCCCAGGCCTCGCCCGTGGCGTCTGTTTCGTTATCCTGCGCATCCTTGTGTAACAGGCCCAAGGCCCAACTTTCTGCCCCCTGAAGATACAGAAATGCCTGACTGCGGTGGCTGATATTCTCCATGCGGCGTATGTCGAGTTGTTGACGGCTGGTCATCTCCACCGCCGCCACACTGGCGAGGGCTGCCGCCAGCATGGCTGTCAGCAGGGCGACACCGCGTTGTTTAGCCGGCAATGCGAAATACACGATAGACCTCCCCAAAACCTTCCACCTGCAAGGTGATCCCCAGTGCCTTGGGCAGGGTGCGGGGATCGGTCTCGTCCGTTCTCGGCGGCCAGTCTTCGTCCCACTCACCACTGGGGCCCAGAAAGCGTACCTGCAAGGTCTCGACCCCGGAAACCAGGTCCAGTTCCAGGGGCGGGGTGTCGTCGCCCCTGTCCAGGCTCAGCCAGCTATAGCGGTAGAGCGTCTTGTCTTTGACACGGTAGGCGATCCGTTCCAGGTCCGACCGGGCGAATCCGGCGGGATTGGGTCTGCCGCCACGGGTGAATTCCAGTGTGCCGGACAAACCGGCTTCATAACGCATGGCCGGCTGGCGGTCACCGTAGGCGTCGCGAATCGGCCTGGGAGCCGCCTGTTCCAGGTCGGTTTCCAGTCGCAGGAAGGCACGCTGCAACTCGTCCAGACGGCCAGCCTGACGGTTGGTGACCTCCGCGGCGTCGAGTACTGCTTTTAAACCGCCATAGGCCATGGCGGAGACCAGCGAAAAAATCGCCAGGGCCAGCAACAACTCCAACAGGGTAAAGCCAGCGGCAAACCGAGAAGGTTTGGTGCGCCGACAGCTCATGACGGCTTCGCCAGAAAGGCCACAAAGAAGGCCACGGCGTCTTCGTCCTGTTCCGCTGCAAACACGCGGATCTCGTATCGGCGTGTCGATTCGTCCGGGGTGGCCTTGGTCTCACTGCGCCAGAACCATTCCCGTCCCGCCATTTCAACCGCACCATTGGTCTGCCCCAGGGGTGACCAGGTGCTGCTGAGTTGCAACTCGGTGATGCGATTCAAGGCTACCCACTGTCCGATGGTCTTGTCGCGCAGGTAGGCCGCGTTGTCGGCATTCATACTGCCCATTTTCACCAGGGCGGACAATGCCAGGGCAATCACCGCAAGCGCCACCAAGACCTCCAGCAGCGTGAATCCTCTTGTGTAATCAGACATCCGGATTTACCAGTCGGCGAATCGGCTCGAACAAGTCCGAGGCCAGCAGGCCGCGCTCCCCCCCAGTCGCCGCAGCCAGATCGCCAGCGGCCGCATGCACGCACACCCCTGTCCGCGCGGCGTCCACCGCGTCCAGTCCCTGCGCCAGCAGACCGGCGATGATACCCGTCAGCACATCACCCATTCCGCCGCTGGCCATGCCCGGATTGCCGGCATTGCAGACACCCACGGCGCGGCCGTTGCTCTCCACCAAAGTACCCGGACCCTTCAATACCACTACGCCCCCATAACGGCGTTGGATCTCTCTGACGGCCTGGAATCGGTCTGCCTGCACCTCGGCACTGGAACAGTTCAGCAGGCGGGCGGCCTCTCCCGGATGGGGAGTGAGCACCCAGTCATCCCTTTGTAACGGCATTTCCGCGAGAAAATTCAACCCATCCGCGTCCAAAACCATCGGTTTGTCGCTGGCCATCGCCTTCATCCACAAGATCCGTCCCCAGTCGCCCCTCCCCAACCCAGGTCCTACCGCCAGCGTGGAGGCCCTCGACAGCAACGCGAACAGTTCCACTCCCTGTCGTATGCCTCGGCACATCAGCTCGGGGCGGCTCATATTGATCAAGGCGGCATGGTCGGGATGGGTGGCGACCGACACCAGACCGGCACCGCTGCGGGCTGCCGCCTCGCCACACAAGCGCGCGGCGCCGCTGTAGCCCCGGTCGCCACCAACGACCAGGACGTGGCCGTAACGGCCCTTGTGGCCGCTCCGGTCCCGCCGACCGAGCAAATGGCCGGTTTTATGAACCGATAGACGCTGGGCCGCCAGGATCTGGCTGGCATAGACCTTGGGAGAGACGCCCAGATCGCTGAAATGGATCTGACCGCTATGCTCAGGCCCCTCGGCGGTAAACATGCCCTGTTTCAGGCCGATGAAACTGATGCTGTGAGTGGCCCGTATTGCGGCGCCCAGAACCACCCCGGTGTCGGCCTGTAAGCCGGAGGGAATGTCAATGGAGAGTACAGGCGAAGGGCTGGCGTTTACGGCGTCCACCACGTCCTTCCATCTCCCTTCCAGGGGTCTTTGCAGGCCGGTCCCCAGCAAGGCGTCCACGATCACGTCCGCCCCCTGCAACAAAGACGTGTTCCATGGTTCCATGTGACCACCGGCGGCGATGTATTCGTTCATTGCCCTGTGGGCATCGGCGGAGAATCGCTGCTCGTCGCCGAGCAGGGCCAGCCTCGGTTCCAGCCCCATGACCATCGCGAAGCGTCCCACCACGAAACCGTCGCCAGCGTTATTGCCGCCGCCACAAAGCACCAGGATGCGCCTGGCGTCCGGCCAGGTTTCACGCAGCAGCCCGAAGGCCGCCTCACCGGCCCTGACCATCAGGGTATAGCCAGGAATGCCATGGCCCTCGATGGCCAGCTTATCCAGCGCCCGAACCTGCTCTGCCCGGTATAATGCGTAGGGAATCTCGTGTTCTTTCAACATACCAACCCGGATCGTGACTGACGCTCGCCATACCGCCCCCGATTACGCCGATGTCGTTTTATTGTTGCGGCGTTGGGCGAAGGAATTGGGCTTTCAACAACTGGGTATCTGCGATACCGATTTGTCCGTAGCGGAAGGGCATTTACTGCGTTGGCTAGCCTTGCAACGACACGGCCAGATGCACTATATGGCACGTCACGGTAGCAAACGTTCCCGCCCGGAGGAACTGGAACCCGGCACCTTGCGGGTAATCAGCGTGCGCATGGATTATCTGCCGTCCGGCGCCCGCGCGTCTGAGGACGTGCTGGACGACCCTGCCAGCGCTTTCATTTCCCGCTATGCGCTGGGACGCGATTATCACAAACTCCTGCGCTCGCGGCTGCAAAAACTTGCCACTCGCCTGGAGCGGCACATCGGCCCGTTTGGCTATCGGGCCTTCGTCGATTCGGCCCCGGTACTCGAAAAACCCCTGGCGGCCAAGGCCGGTCTCGGCTGGATAGGCAAACATACCAATCTCTTGAACCGAGAGGCCGGCAGTTGGTTTTTTCTCGGCGAGTTGTATACCGATCTGCCATTGCCGGTGGACTCGCCTGTGGAGGAGCACTGCGGCGCCTGCACGCGCTGTATCGATGTATGCCCCACCAGGGCCATCGTCGCGCCCTATGAGCTGGACGCGCGTTTGTGCATTTCCTACCTGACTATCGAGCTGCACGGTCCGATACCAGAGGCACTGCGCCCTGCCCTCGGCAATCGGGTCTACGGCTGCGACGACTGTCAGATGGTCTGCCCCTGGAATCGGTTCGCGCAGTTTTCCGGGGAAGGCGATTTTCTGCCCCGCAATGACCTGGACACCGCCACGCTGGCGGAATTGTTCGCCTGGGAAGAAGAGGAATTTCTCACCCGCACCGAGGGTTCTGCGATACGGCGCATCGGATACGAACGCTGGTTACGCAACCTGGCCGTGGGGCTGGGAAACTGCCTCAGCGCAACGGACAGCGCCAGGGCCGCCCTGTTGACCCGCGTGGAACACCCATCCGAATTGGTGCGGGAACACGTCTGTTGGGCCTTGCGCAGACTAGATCTTTAGGACCTCACGCCGGTAATAGACCAACTCGGCGATGGAGTCATGAATATCCTGAATGGCCACATGGGTGGACTCCTTCTTGAAGTTGTCCGCCACCTGCGGCGCCCAGCGGCGGGTGAGTTCCTTTATGGTGCTCACGTCGAGGTTGCGATAGTGGAAATAGGCTTCCAGGTCCGGCATCCAGCGGGCCAGGAAACGCCGGTCCTGGCAGATACTGTTGCCGCACATCGGCGAGGCGCCTTCCGGTACATGGCGTCGTAAAAACGCCAGGGTCTGAGCCTCCGCCTCGGCCTCGTCGTGTTTCGATTCGCGGATTCGATCGATCAGACCCGACTTGCCATGGTGCTCCTTGTTCCAATCGTCCATGGCATCGAGTATTTCCGGCCGCTGGTACACCGCGAAGGTCGGCCCTTCCTCTAGTACGTTCAAATGCTTGTCGGTGATAACGGTGGCGATCTCGATGATATAATCCGCCTCGGGTTCGAGGCCGGTCATCTCCAGATCGATCCAAATGAGATTGTCGCGGTCAAAGGCCATGATTCCTGTCCCGGTTCGGTGCGCCTCCCGGGAACGACCGGGAATCGATACATGTTTGATCACATCAGTGTAATCCATTACGGAGAATTTGATGAAAAGCCTCATCCCGTCGACCGCCCTCGCCACCCTGCTCCTGCTGCCTTTCGGGGCCTCCGCCGCTGACGCCGATACGGGCAAGGAACTGGTTGAAACCCATTGTACCGGCTGCCATGGCAGCGAAATGTACACCCGGCCCAACAGTAAGATGAAAAGCCGTGATTCCCTGGTCGCCCAGGTGGGACGTTGTGATGCCGCCGTAGGCACGCAATGGTTCCAGGATGACATCGAAAACGTGGTCGAGTATCTGAACCAAGCCTACTACCACTTCTAAAGCCGCCCGATGGCCCGGCGCAGGCTTAACCGCCGCCAGAGCGAGCGGGTCTCGGCGATTGTGCAGCGGCGTCGGGAACGCTCCACACAGACAGCCCAGGCCGAGGCCGATTCCAGGGCCGAGAACGGGCTGGGGGAAGCGCAGGAAGGTCTGGTCATCGCCCGTTACGGGGCAAACCTGGTGGTGGAGTCGGCCGAGGGAGGTCTGTATGCCTGCACCGCCCGGCAGAATCTCGGCGACCTGGTCTGCGGAGACCGGGTCGTCTGGCAGGCCAGCGGCAACGAGGCTGGCGTAATTACTGCCGATCTGCCCCGCTTCAGCGTGCTGGAAAGACACGGCTATCACGGCGCCACAAAGCCCCTGGCGGCCAACGTGGACCAATTGGTCATCGTTTCCGCACCCCTGCCCGAATTGAGCGCCGAGCTCATCGACCGCTACCTGGTGGCCTCACGGTTCAGTGGCATCCCACCTCTGCTGGTGCTGACCAAGACAGACCTGCTCAGTACTGAAGCCTTGGGAACCATGGAATCGCGGCTCGGAGAGTTTCGCGCCATCGGTTACCCAGTGATCTATGCCAGTGTCCGACGGCCGGGCGGTCTGGAGGAAGTCATCGCCCACCTGAAGGAACGCACCAGCGTGCTGGTAGGCCAGTCCGGCGTCGGCAAGTCCTCGCTGATCGATGCCCTGCTGCCGGACCACAAACTGCACATCGGCGCCGTCTCCCAGGCCAGCGGACTGGGCAGGCACACCACCAGCGCCGCCACTCTCTACCATCTGCCCTGCGGTGGAAACCTCATCGACTCACCCGGCGTGCGTAATTTCCATCTCTGGGACCTCCCCCCCGAAGAGCTGGCCGAGGGCTACGTGGAGCTGGCGCCCCTTGCTGGCCATTGCCGCTTTGCCAACTGCGCCCACGGCCCCGAGCCCGGCTGTGCATTCCGTCAGGCCGTCAGGGACGGCCACGTCAGCCAGCGCCGGTTGGACAGCTATCTGCAACTGCGCAGCGCACTTGAACGGGCACGACTGGACCGCCGCGTGCGCTGAGCCCTACTCCCCGAGCGTGTCTGTGGTACCATCTCGGCCCCAAGCCCCGGTAGCTCAGGGGATAGAGCGACCGCCTCCTAAGCGGTAGGTCACAGGTTCGAATCCTGT
>JAGRGI010000002.1 GCA_020445565.1 Chromatiales bacterium | reverse complement strand
CGGATACGGCGGCGATGTCTGCATCGCTGCGTACCGTCCGCCAGATCTTGGTCGCGGTGTAGGTCATCATGTAATCCCTTACGGTCTTGCTCAGCAGGCCGAGCAAGGCCAGTCCCGAGGTGGCGTAGACCGCGGCGCCGCCGGCAAGACCCTTGGCAACGCTGCCTTCCTTGACCGTCCAGCCCATGGACTTGAAGGTTTCGGATTTGCTCTCCCGAAGGTTGTCCCTCAGTTTGGCAGTGGCCTGAATGCCGGCATTGGTGTCCGGTTCCACCAGTAGATAGTTGCTGTCGTCAACATTGACGCGCCAGGTTTCCCGTTTGCTCATGGCCCTGCGCAGCAGAGTCGTCATGCTGCCGCGCACCTCGCTCACCGATACCGAAGGCGGTGGCGTATCGACGAGCGGTTCTTCGGCTGGCTGCCTCTGCTCCGCTTCGGGGTGGTCCTGGCCCGCGACCTCGGCCAGGATCTCATCGATCTCATCGTCGGCGGTGGCCAGCAATTCCTCTGCCCGGCGGTCTTTCAAACGCCGCAGCAGATCGATCGCTTCCTTGCGTTCATAGCCTTTGGCGCGTTTGATATGGAGTTTGATGTCCAGTACCAAGGCATGCTGGGCGTCGCGGTCCAGAGGTGCCTCGTCATCGACGCGATCGCAAAGGGAACTCAGGTGAGATACCGGTGCCGGGGGCGGCAAGGGGAGCAAGTCCGGTAAGGCTGACGGCCGAATCGACGCCAGGGTCTTGCTCAGCGCATCCAGATCTGTGCCGTTGAAACTTAGAAAGTCCAGAAACTGATAATCGCGCAGTGGTTCGCCGACCAGGTTGGGGTTCACCTTTTCGGAAAGGCGCAGGGGGAGTATCGGCTTTCCCAGGGCGACGGCATAACCGAGTTCCCGTTTGCATGCCTCCGATTGCACCGAGTCGGTGGTGACCGCGAAAACAAAGATCTCGGCGCTACGGATGTTCTGCAGGATGCAATCCCACCAACGTTGGCCACCCAGCAGGCGTTGGTCGAACCACACCTGGTGCCGTTGTGCCTTGAGGGCATCGACCAGCGCTTTGATGCGGGTGCCACTGGATCGGCTGTAGCTGATAAACAGGCTGCTCATGGGTCTTACTCTCCTCCATACGCGTTTCGCTCACGGCTTCCTCCGTATAGCGGTAACACGATTTACGTCCTGTTTCGTCATGTGGATTCGGCCGTATCGAACAGCCGATGGAGCGAGACTAACCCAACTGCGGAATCAGGCTTGTGAATCCGGCCACAAGCGTTGCTCAGCCCACCTGTTTTTGTACGGCTGCCCCCTTGTGCTGATATTTTTCCGGCAGGCTGCTGGCCGAATACCAAAAGTAGTTGTCCAGGATGCTGGCGTGTATGCGGTCGAAGCCCTTTTGCAGATCATCAATGAAATGATGCAGGGTTATGGCGTGTTCGGTATCCACGTCGCTGTCCAGGGCCAGCGCTCTTACGGAATAGACCGTCTCCAGCGGTTTTTCCGGGCTGGGCAAGCGTTCCAGACACTCTTCCACCAGATTCAGGCAGTAGGCCACCGACTGAGGAAAGTGGCGGTCGCGCAGCAGGAAGCGCAGCACCGCTGGCCCGGTAACGCGCGCCTGCACGTGGCGGCGATACATCTGGTAGGCGCTGAGGGACTTGAGTACGCTCATCCAGGCGATCTGGGCATAGGTGGCCGAGTCGTCTGTCTTGTGGGGGAGCAGCGTCAACGCTCTCACATCGACGATGCGGGTGGTCATATCGGCCTGTTCCAGTGCCCGACCCAGACGCAGGAAGTAGAAGGCTTCGTCCCGGCTCATGGAGCCGTTGATCGAACCCATGATCTGCTGGCAGCCACGTATGACATGCCGAAGCAGTTCGAAGCGGGCCGATCGGCTCGCGGCACTGGGCAGTCGGGCGGTGGCGAAGTAGTACAGCTCGTTGACCTGCTCCCAGGTATCCTGGGAAACGATATCGCGCGTCACCCGGGCGTTCTGCCGGGCTGCACGCAGGCTGGAGACGATGGAACCGGAGTGGTGGTCATCGCTGATGAGAAAGCGCATCACTTCGTATTCTTCGGCCTTTTCGTTACGCTCGTAGAACTCCTCGCGGCTGCCCAGGATGGCGATCAAGGGCTCCCAGCCTATGGGGAAATTGCGTGGCAGGTCCAGGGCCAGGTGGGTGGAGGTGGTTACCAGGCGTGCCGTGGCCTCGGCGCGTTCCAGGTAACGGGCCATCCAGTAGAGATTCTCGGCCACTCTTGAGAGCATCATCGCGCGTACTCCTCGTTTACCACCCAGGTGTCTTTGCTGCCTCCGCCTTGGGAGGAGTTGACCACCAGCGAACCCTCACGCATGGCGACGCGGCACAGCCCGCCGGTCGTCACGTAACTCTCGCTGCCCTGCAATATGAAGGGGCGCAAATCCACGTGCCGCGGCCCTATGCCCTTGGAGGAGAGGGTCGGTACGGTGGACAAGGCAAGGGTGGGCTGGGCCACATAGTTGCGGGGGTTTTCTTTGATCAGGCGCGCGAAGGTCTCATGCTGCGCCTTGGTGGAATGCGGGCCCACCAACATGCCGTAGCCGCCGGACTCGTTGGCCGGCTTCACGACCAGTTTGTCCAGGTTGGCCAGCACATGAGCGCGATCCTTGGGATCGGCGCACAGGAAGGTAGGCACATTCGGCACCTTGGGGTCTTCGTCCAGGTAGTACTTGATCATGCGGTCCACGTAGGCGTACACGACCTTGTCATCCGCCACACCGGTACCGGGCGCATTGGCAAGGGCCACGTTGCCGGCTCTCCAGGCGCGCATGATGCCGGGTACGCCCAGGGACGAGTCCGGCCGAAATACTTCGGGGTCGAGGAACGCATCGTCGATGCGTCGGTAGATCACGTCCACCCGTGAGAGCCCCTGCACGGTCTTCATGTAGACACAGTCATCCTCGCAGACCACCAGATCCTGGCCTTCCACCAGTTCCGCTCCCATCTGATGGGCGAGATAACTGTGCTCGAAGTAGGCGGAGTTGTAGATGCCGGGGGTCAGCACCGCGATCACCGGAAAGTCGCCGGCGCGCGGCGACAGCGAGGCGAGGGTTTCGTACAGTGCGCTGGGATAATCGTCTACCGGCAGCACCTCGTAGGCGGCAAACTGCTCGGGGAAGACGCGCTTCATCAGTTGGCGGTTCTCCAGCATATAGGACACGCCGGAAGGGACACGCAGATTGTCTTCCAGAACGTAGAACTTGCCGTCGCGATCCCGCACCAGATCGGTGCCGCAAATATGCGCCCACGCACCGTAACGCGGCGAAAAGCCGCGGCATTCCGGGCGAAAATCACGGGAGTTTTCGATGATCTCGCGGGGGACGATGCCGTTTTTCAGAATCTTTTGATCGTTGTAGACATCGTCGATGAAGCAGTTCAAGGCCCGCAGGCGTTGCTTCAAACCTTCGGCGGTGGCGTGCCATTCCTCGGCGGGGATGACGCGGGGAATGATGTCGAAGGGCCAG
>JAGRGI010000174.1 GCA_020445565.1 Chromatiales bacterium | reverse complement strand
TGGATTGCCAGATGCCGGTGATGGATGGCTTGGAGGCAAGCCGGCGCATTCGGCAGGAATACGGAGATCGCTCCCCGCCCGTGGTGGCTCTGACGGCCGGGGCGACACGGGATGAACGCGATGCCTGCTATGCTGCGGGTGTGAGCGATTTTCTAACCAAACCTTTTACGGAGCGCCAATTGAAAAATTTAGTTTTCCGTTGGCTGGGCGCCCAAGTGCCCATAGAACCCAAGGAAGCCGAACACGATACAGCCGAGGGGGTATCCAAAGAACCGTCCCTGGACCCGGTGGCTTTGGAGAATCTGCGTCGTCTGGATCCCGGAGGCAAGCGGGGGCTGCTGTCGCGGGTGGTCGGCCTGTATCTGGACACCAGCGTAGAACTCATGGACAAGCTGCAGAATGCCTATCGGGTGGCCGATTGGGAGGCGCTCGCCAAGACCGCTCACGGTCTGAAGTCCTCCAGCGGCAACGTTGCCGCCACGCGTTTATCCGAAAGCTGCAAATCCCTGGAGGAACACGCCAGGGCCGGGCGTGTCGAACCCGTGGCCGCCCTGGTACGGGATATCGAATTGCGCTACCGGCAGGTTCGCGACGATCTTCAACGCCTGCTCGAAGAATCCCAGGCCGCCGGATCTTCAGCCGAATCCAAATAGGCCAGCCGGATTCCGGGTAGGGGTTCCTGGGTATACAATGCCGCCATGCAAAAGGCGTTGGTTGTACTCTCCGGCGGACAAGATTCCACTACCTGCCTGTACTGGGCACTCAAACGTTTCGGTGCCGAAGGCGTAGAGGCGGTCACTTTCGACTACGGGCAGCGCCACCGAATCGAGTTGCGTGCCGCCAGGAAGGTGGCGCAGCGGGCCGGGGTAAGACACACACAGTTGCCGATCAACACCTTCAGCGCCCTGGGCGGCAATGCCCTCACCGACGGGGAAATCGCGGTTGCGTCCGGGGTTTCAGCCGATACCGGCCTGCCCAACACCTTCGTGCCGGGCCGCAATCTGATCTTCCTCACCTTCGCTGCCGCGCTTGCTTACCAGCGAGGTATCCGGCATCTGGTCACCGGCGTCGCCCAGACCGACTATAGCGGTTACCCGGATTGCCGTGAAAACACGCTACAGGCCTTGCAACAGGCGCTGCGCCTCGGAATGGCGTCCGATATCGAACTGCACACACCGCTGATGCATCTGAGCAAGGCCGATACCGTGCGCCTGGCAGTGCAACTGGGAGCCCTCGACGCCCTGGCCGATTCGCATACCTGCTACAACGGCAGCCGGCCTCCCTGTGGCCAATGTCCGGCCTGCCTGCTGCGTACCAAGGGCTTTGCGGAAGCGGGCGTCGACGATCCTTTGCTGGAGGCGCTGCCATGGTAGCGGCGATGGACTATTTGGCGATGGGAGGCTTCGAGGCCGCCTGTCGCGTGGACGGCCTGGAAGCGGGTCATCGGGCAGGTCGGTTGCACGGGCATAGCTATCTCGCCCGCCTACGTACCTCCGGCGCGGATCTGGCTTTGCCGTTTCCCGGTGGCGAGACCGGTCTGCTCGATGAACGCCTGAAAGCGGCCTTGCAACCGCTGGATTACCGCCTGCTCAACGAGCTGCTGGCCAACCCCACGGATGAGAATCTGGCGCGTTGGATTCGCGACCGTCTTGCTCTGAGCGGCCCGCTTACGGTAGGGGTGCGCAGTACTGCAGATCAGGGCGTGGATCTTGACCGGGACGATCATGCCCATATCTGGCGCAGTTTTCGTTTCGAAGCGGCTCACCGATTGCCGAACGTTCCCGAAGGGCATCCCTGTGGACGTATGCACGGCCATGGCTTCGAAGTCATCCTGCACGCCGATCAAAGCGTGCGCGGAGCCGCCATGGGGCTGGACTACGAGCAACTGCAACACCACTGGCAACCCTTGCACGAACGATTGCACCATCACTGCCTCAACGACATCGAAGGGCTAGCCAACCCCACCAGCGAAATGCTCTGCGGTTGGATCTGGCGGCAGTTGAAACCACGCCTGCCCGAACTTTCCTGGGTGACCGTCTACGAAACCCATAGCGCCGGTTGTCACTACGATGGCGAGCACTACCGTATCTGGAAGGAACTGCGGTTTGAAAGCGCGCTGCGACTGGCGAGGGCGCCGGCCGATGATTCCCGCGCCGGGCTGTTCGGCCACAGCTATGTACTTCGCTTGCACCTCACGGCGCCCCTGGATCAGGTGCTTGGGTGGACGGTGGACTACGGTGATGTGAAACGCCTGTTCAGGCCGGTCTACGATCGTCTGGATCACCACCTGCTCAATGAGCTGCCAGGGCTGGCCGACGCCGACAGTGCTTCCGTGTTGCATTGGGTACGCACCGAAATGGCCGACCGGCTGGCTCCGCTGGACAGGATCGACCTCTTCGAAAGACCCGGCACGGGCGCCTCACTCCATTGGGGTGAAACCGGCCCGGCTCTGCCGCTTTAAAATGGACACACTGCGGTCGCCTCGCCCGCTGGGCATTGCCTACTCGATGTAATAAAGCAGCAGGTTGACGCCCAGCAGCACCGCCACCCATAGCACCACGATGCCGGTAGGCGAGGTGCGCGCAAGCACACCCTGGGGGCCGTGGTGTTCATAGAGGTTGGCGACGAACAGGCGTAGCTTGCGGATCGAATTCGCTTCCAGTTCCTTGCGCGCCTCGCTGGTTTTAAGGGTGAATTCGGCGACGATCTCCTTGAAAAAGCGCCGGTAGAACCAATCTAAATCCAGGCTGATGGTCAGGGTGCGACGCATCAGCGAAAGCATGGCGAAAAAGGCGAAACCGGCGAACAGCAGGAGCTGGAACTGGCTGACCAGGTGGCTGACGGTATAGGGCTGATAGTCCACCGGATAGGGAAGCAGGGCATACAGCGCCTGGGGAATCAGCCCGATGGCAATGCACAGAAAGGAAAACAGACCCATGGCCCAGCGTAGGTTGGCGGGCGGGTCCGGTGGACGCAGGCCCGAGTCCTTCTGAAAGAACACGAACCACGGAAACTTGATACCGGCGTGCAGGAACACCCCCGCCGAGGCCGCCATCAACAAGAACCACACGATCACCAACCCACCGTCCGCCGCCGCCTGGGTCTCTAGGGATTTGCTCACAAACCCCGAGGTGAACGGAAACGCCGAGATCGCCAGGGCGCCGACGATGCCGTGGAACGCCGTGACCGGCATGGACTGGAACAGACCGCCCAGGTCGGTGCATTTACGTTTGCCGGTCATCATCAGCACACTGCCGGCGGACATGAGCAGCAGCGCCTTGTAGATGATGTGCGCGAAGGCGTGGGCCGCCGCGCCGTTCAACGCCATGGCCGTGCCGATGCCGATGGCGGTGACCATGAAGCCCACCTGGTTGACGATGCTATAGGCCAGAATACGGCGCATGTCGTTTTCCAGCAGGGCATAGAGAATGCCGTAGAACACCATGTACAGACCGATCCACACCAGGATCTCGGTGCCCGCGAATCCCACCAGCAGGGCATACACGGCCGTTTTGGTGGTGAAGGCGGAGAGGAACACGGCCCCGCTGGGGCTGGCTTCGGGGTAGGCGTCGGCGATCCAGGCGGACAGTGGCGGGGCCCCGGCATTGACCAGAAAACCCGCCAGGATCAGCGCGTCGGCCAGGTTGTCCGGGCGCATGGCGGTGAAGGTGATCTCTCCGGTCTGGGCGATGTGGCCGATGATGCCCACCATCAGCACCACGCCGCCGAGCAGGTGGATCAACAGGTAGCGGAAACTGGCGCGGTAGGCGGTTTCGGTGCCGCCGCACCAGATGACCACCGTGGAGCCCAGGGCCATGATCTCCCAAAACATGAACAGGGTGATCAGGTCTCCGGCAAACGTGACACCGATGGCGGAGCCCGCATACACGAAGGCGGCGACGAGTTCCGTGGTGCGGGCCTGACGCAGCCCGTACAGTCCGCCGGCAAAGGCCATCAGCGAGAACACGGTGGCGAACAGGCGCCCGGCGACGGTGGAATCGACCGGCGCCAGACGGTAGTCGAGAAAATTCACGCTGGCGTGACTGCCGTCGGCGATCAGCCAGACCAGAAGTAGGCTGAGCAAGGGCAGACCGAGTATCAATCCGTCGCGTACCCTGTCCTTGACCAGTGGCAGCAGAAAGGCCCCCAGCACCAATACCAGACCGGGCGGTACGGCCAGATCAATCATCGTAGTAGCTGTCCTTGCGCTTCAGGAAAATGCCCAGCACCTTGGCCAGTATCACCATCCCGGCACAGGTCAGAAAGCCGTACCAGGCGTAAAAGCCCCAGCCGCCGTCCGCCGTCACGCCTTGGTCCGCGAAGTGGGGGTGATGGTGCACGAACCACTCGGGCAGCAGAGCCAGTGCCAGGACGGCGATCAGAAACACCCACAGCCAGGGGCGGTTGCGTTGCCGGTAGAGCCAATGCACGGATTCGTTCACGGGTCGGCTCCCACCAACTGCTTGCCGAGCGTGATTGCCACGCTGGGAAACAGAAACATCAGCAGGGTCAGCGCGGCGGTGGCCGTGGAGGCTGCCACCATGGTCCAGGGGGCCTCACCGTGACTATGTTCTCCCGAATCACCCTCGCGGAAGAACGCCGCGTAGACGATGGGTACGAAATAGGCGGCGTTGAGCAGGGTGGAGGCCACGATCACCAGGATCGCCACGAGCTGTCCGGCCTCGAAGGCGCCCAGTAACAGGTACCACTTCGTAAGGAAGCCGGCGGCCGGTGGCAGGCCGATCATGGAAAGGGTGCCGACGGCGA
>JAGRGI010000173.1 GCA_020445565.1 Chromatiales bacterium | reverse complement strand
GTGCGGATCTCGTGGCTCATATTAGCCAGAAAGCGACTCTTGGCCTCGGCAGCCGCTTCGGCACGGCCTCGCGCATCTTCCAGGTCATGCGCCCGCTCCGCCAGCAATATGGTATTGTCGACCGCCGTCCAGTATTCGCTGTACAGGTGGTAACCCACTATCCAAAGAAACAGGAACTGCATGGAAAACAAAATGGCGACCGCCAGGGCTTCCGGCCCTGTTTGCCAGTAGTTGACCAGGGCCGACGGCAACAGCATCCCGGCGATGTACAAGCGCTGCATTCCGATCATCGGGGAAATGCTGAGCGTCGCGCCCGATGCCAGCCCAGCTGTGGCAAACCCCATGAGAAAGGCAAGCCACTCACCATTGTGAAGATAGAAGGCCAGGGCACAAAGGCTACCCCAAAGATAGCCTGTGCTGAGCATGGTCAATGTATAGAGGCGGTACCAGCGCTGCGGCGATGGCGGATAGAAAAACTCAAACTTGTAGGTGAGCAGGAACCGGGCCCAGCCGAGCAGGAAGAATACAGCGATCGCCCCCAGGCTGGTGGTGGGGTAGAGTGTGGCGGTATCGCTGAAAAAATAGACCACCCCGGCGACGACAAAATACATGAAACTGCCGATCAATCCCTTGCGGGCCGTGTAGCGGGCACCGTGAAGTCGGGATTGGGGATCGCCTCGGTTATTCAAGCCGTTGCCGCCTCGGTGTCGCCTGTGTCTCAATAGTCCACTAAGAAGGGGTTGCTATGGCGTTCTTCGCCCAGGGTGGTGTTGGGGCCGTGGCCCGGTAGAACCAGTACGTCGTCTCCTAGCGGCAGCAGTCGCTCACGAATTGAGCCGATGAGCTGGTTGTGATCGCCGCGCGGAAAGTCGCTGCGGCCCACGGACCCCCTGAACAGCACGTCTCCGACGATGGCGACACGGCTCTGCGGTTCAAAGAATACGATGTGCCCCGGTGTGTGGCCGGGGCAATGCAAGACCTGTAGTTGCAATTTCCCGACGCTAATTCGATCGTCCTGTTCCAGCCATCGATCCGGTTGGAAGGGGCGAACTGGAGGAAAAGCAAACATGCGGCTTTGATTGGGCAGGGTTTGCAGCCAGAACTGATCTTCGCGCTGCGGGCCTTCCACAGGGACGGACAAGTGTTCGGCCAATTCTGCGGTAGCCCCGACATGGTCGATGTGGGCATGGGTCAGTAGTATTTTCTCTACCGAAACGCCGTATTTTTCGACTCGCTCCAGAATTCGCGCCGCATCACCTCCTGGATCGATGATTGCGGCACCCGCCGTGTCTTCGCACCAGATGATCGTGCAATTTTGCTGGAATGGTGTAACTGGGACGGTTTCGTATTTCATTGGGTCGCTGCACGGTCCTTTTTAGGATCCCGTATCCGCAAGGATTCGACGAACGGGAATGGCTCTGTCGATTGTTTTCCCGCTTGCCCGATACCCCGCATAATCGCAGGATTTACAGTGGTTTTTTGGTATTCATGCGGTATATCTGCGTGGCAGGCTTGTTGGATCGGGCGACTTCTCCAGCGCAATCCGGCATGACTCTGTGTACCTCGATTTTGCTTTCCATGCACTGAAAATCCATCCGCGAACATCCGCTCTACCAGCAGTTTGAGTGATCACGAAGCGGTTGGCCATTCCCGTACTTTCCCGGCGGACGGTGGATTTGCAGTGTCGGCTCCGGCCAGCCTGGTAAAAGTCTTCGCAGCCATCCGAATGCAACCCCGGTAGTGGATGGCGCTACTGACTCTTACAATCTCAGAAACCGCTATGACCTTGATTGACGTGACAGTTCAGGTCACGATCCTGGGAAGCTCCAGAGAGCCAGTCCGAAAACAGAAGAAAGCCGATCTCTCGGAAAAGGCATTCTCGGACTGGCTTCTGATGCGGGGCTCAACGGAAAAACTTGCCCGCCATGCCTGCCAGATCGTCCAGGATGGAACCGTCTTTGTCTGCGTCCAGGAAATTGGTCAGCAGGTCAAAAGCGCCGCCGCCACTGCTGGTGCGGCCGCTGGGCTGCATCCCCAGATTGCTGCTTTGCTTGCTCAGCGAGCCCATGACCATGCTGGCGATGACCGGTAGCATCTTTTTCAGCAAGGAGGAATCCAGGCCGGTACTTTGGCTGGCGGCGCCTGCCAGTTGCCGGCTGGTATCCTTGCTGCCCAGCAGATGCCCGAGGATGCCGTTACCCTCTTCAACGGCACGTGGATCGCCAAGGGCGGAGGGATCGTCTACGTAGCGCCCATGGTTTCCCCTCTGTATGGCTCCCAACAGATCGTCCAGCCCACCCTGGTTGGAGATGTTGTTCCGTACGCCCTGGCCCAGGGCCGGCACCAGTTTTGAAAGGGCATCCTGTGCCTGGTTGGTGCCGATTCCAAACTGGCGTGCCAGTTGCTCCACTTGCTGGCCGTTGTTTTGACTCAGAATCATGTCTAGCAGATTCATGCTCGTAATCCTCCGGCGGTTCTTTGAACTTCGCCATTACAGTGCCGTTCGCGCCGATATCCAAAAGACCCTGACCTGGGTTGGTCCGTTGATGGTCGCCATGGGGCAGTGGCAGCTGCAACAAATGGCGTCAGACCGGATCTCCGCAGGTTGTTGTTTCCTGACCCGTTATGTAGTGCGATGACCCGTGGGTGATGGTGTGTCCCCTGGTCATCTAAGGGAGCCCGGAATGAGTTTTGAGGTCTCCTCTGTTGGATGTGTTCGACGGCCAGCGCACTGCGTGCGTGGCCCTGGAATGGTCCGCGTGGCGAGGACACATGTCAATGCCAGGCACAGGAATTTGCAATTCAGGTGCACGGTTATTGAGCCGGGTACGGGCAAGTACTCCGGCAACCCGATGCGGGGTCGTTAATAAATAGGTTGTCGAGTACTAGGGCTGTGGGGGCGGGGGGTTGAGCTGCAGCAGGAGGTTTCCGCCTTGAAGCAAGGCATGTTGCAGTATATGCCTTTCTGCCACGGTCATCGGTCGTCCCTGGGTACGAATCTGGTCCAGGCCCGTGGCGAGTTTTCCGTTGAGGGTAGGCTCGGGGTCTGGCGGGCAGCGGTGCTTTGCCAGCGAATAGGTTGCGGTGGACAGGAGAGCGGTGAACAGGGCAGTGGCCATTAGCGGAGATTTCATGGTTGTTTCCCGAAGTTGTCCAGCGAACCCAAAGCCTAGCTGCCGGCTCCTGAACTGACGCTGAACGCACAATCAGCCGGGCTCGTCTTCGGGGATGGGATCGGCCGGTATCCGATGTGCCTCGGTTGCCCAGTCGCCCAGGTCGATAAGCTTGCAGCGCTCACTGCAAAATGGGCGCCATGGGGAACCTTCCGACCAATTTACCATGGCGCCACAGCTTGGGCAGCGAACCTGCACTATCTTGGGGCGTTCAGATGACACACCGGCTGAGTTCGAAGGGAATGTCTTGTTCGGCCTGCACTTGGCGGCCGTCGGCAGACGGGGCGATGAAGCGCACGGTGAAACGGTGCTTGCCTCCGCTGATCTCAGCAAAGTAGGGCAGGCGCTCGTCGACGGCCACGCGAACCAATTGGCAAGGAATGTTGGCGTCCAGGGACTGCTGGAAGAATCCGCCTTCGGCGATTTCCCGGTTGGGATTGCCGCTTTGCCGGGTCAGGCGCAGGATGGTGTCCACCGCTTCGGCAATCAGGTCGAAGGAGGAGAGCCAGTGATTGAGTTCCGCATTGCGGCGCTCGACCGGCTGCTTGAGCCACCAGTGGTAGACGGGAACGTCGAAGTCGCAGCTGCCACCTGGGATGCTGCTGCGCTGCATGATGGTTTTGAGGAATTCATTGCGGCGCAGTTCTGCTGCGGTCTGCCCCTTCTGCGCGTAGAGCCGGTCGGTGAGCGATGCCAGTTCGCCGAGAACCACTTCCAGTCGCTCGTGATCCACGCCAGGCACCTGTTTCATGCGCGACAGATTCGCGGTGTGCCGTTCCATTTCCTTCATCACTTCGCTCTTCAGGTCGCTTCGGGCGAAGATGCTCAGAACATCCATCAGCGTCGTCAACACCGAGCGACTGTCCCAAACCGTGCCACCCCGCATGTGGTGCGCCATCTGTTTGAACAGGTGTTCAAGGCGCAACAGAGTGCGGGTACGTTCATTCAGCGGTTGTTCATAGACAATGGTCTTGGTCACCGAAACTGTCCGTCGGATTCCCGGGTCGGGTGTCGGCCTTCTGGCGGGGTGATTGGGGATGTCGGCTTTCGGGTGCACGGTTTCAGATAGCATCAGATCCAGGCCGATACAGCTTTGGTAGCTTTTCAATTGTCCGACAGTCGTTGGCGTTAGGCAACGTTGCGGTGGTTTCACGCGTACACTCCTCAGATTGGCTTACGGGCGTGCACGCCATTTGATCGAGTCTCAATGGTTCCGCCGCTTTGTGCCCGCGCGTTCGAAACATGCCTCGGGTCGTGCACCCCAACCTATCGGTCGACTGTTGTTGTTATTAGCAACTAATCCCGTTTTCTGCCAGTTACCGCGACGGGCGTGGGCGGCAATTCGGCAAATGCGGCATCGATTTCCACGGGCGTCTCAAGGACACCGGAGTCTCTACCCGGCAGATTTCGCCGGGAATCACGATCACTTCTATCGGCGCCCATGTCGCGCGCCGGCAGCCAAACGGCGATACTCGGCATCCAGCCGGACAACCTGAGCCCTCAGGTTGGCGGGGGCCCCCGTGTTGGCGATCACGTCATCCGCTGCGGTGAGGCGCTGGCGGCGGGTCGTTTGCGCCGCGAGGACGGCTTCCACCTGGGGCCGGGACAGGCTATCGCGGGCCATTACCCGTTTGATCTGCTCGGCTCGCGGTAGATCGACCACCAATATCCTGTCAACCACGTGCTGTTGCCCGCTTTCCATCAGCAGTGGAATAACGGCCAGGCAATAGTCCGAGTGCAGCGCGGCAATCTGCGTCAGCATGCGCTCGCGTATGCGCGGGTGCAGCAGTCGTTCCAGCAACTTGCGCTGATTTCTATCAGAATAGACGCGTTCCCGCAACGCGGCCCGGTTCAGGGTGCCGTCCTCACGCAGTATCGTTGTGCCGAAATGATCGACGATTTCACGCAGGCCCGGCTGGCCGGGGGCCACAACCTCGCGGGCGATAATGTCGGTATCGACCACCGGAACGCCCAGTTCGGCAAACAGTGCCGCTACGGTGCTCTTGCCGCTGCCGATGCCGCCGGTCAATCCGACAACGAAAATGGGTTTGCCTGAGTCCACGGGTTTTTGACATAAGACAGTTGTGTTTTTTCCAGGCTGCTAGAATAGCAACCCCATGGTGGTCCGGCATCGTCGTTTTACGGAAACAGTGAACGCCGGGCCGTGGCAGTTGGCTATTCCTGCGCCTTTCAGGATTTTTGTCGGGGCGCACTCAGGGGATTTTCGGTGGAGCACAACTACGTCATTTCGCTTTGTTGTCCGGACAGGATCGGTGTGGTGGCCTCTGTCAGTGGATTTATTGCCGAGCATGGGGGCTGGATCGTCGAATCCAGTCAGCACTCCGATCCCGCCGGCTATTTCTTCATGCGAACGGAAATCCGGGCCAGTTCTCTGCCCTTCGGCACCGAGGAGTTCCGTGACCGTTTCTCGCGTATCGCCGAGGATTTTCAAATGGTCTGGAAGATCTGCGATACCGCGGTGCGGCGCAAGGTCGTGATACTGGTCAGCAAATACGATCATTGTCTGTCTGATCTGCTCTACCGCTGGCGCAATCAGGATTTCTCCTTCGATATACCCTGCGTGATCTCCAACCACGAAGACCTGCGTTCCATGGTTGAGTGGCACGGTATCCCCTACCATCACGTGCCGGTGACCAAGGACAACAAGGCCGCCGCATTCGCGGAAATCGAACGCCTGTTTAATGATGCCGGTGGAGACGTCATGGTCTTGGCCCGCTTTATGCAGATAATTCCTCCGGATCTATGCGAGAGGCTCCCAGGTCGCATTATCAACATACACCACAGCTTTTTGCCCTCTTTTGTCGGTGCGAAGCCTTACCATCAGGCATTCGCGCGGGGCGTCAAGTTGATCGGCGCCACCTGTCATTATGTGACTGCGGATCTGGATGCCGGGCCGATCATTGAGCAGGACGTGATTCGGGTAGACCACAGCCACGATCCAAGTACCATGGTTCGACTGGGGCGCGACGTTGAAAAGAACGTGCTTTCCCGAGGGCTGCGTTACCACGTGGAGGAACGGATTCTGTTACAGGGCTCGCGGACCGTCATCCTCAGTTAGAGAGCCACTGCGAAGCAGCAGATTTTGGGTGTGATGAAGCACTCAATCCATTCGGTTGATGCGAGCTTCCTACGGAGGTCTGTGCACACTTTTTAATTACGATTCAAAACAGTACCTTGCTGGTATATTGGGGGTTTGTGATTGGTTCTGTCTATCATTAATAAAGAAAATAACTTTTTTACTAATAACTAATATTCATCCAGAATCTCTCCAACGAAACGACAATGCCGCGGCCGGATGGCCGCCATACCGTAACTGGAGAGAAACATGTTCGAGAATCGCGAGAACCAAAAGGTCCCACAGGTCGTCTTCCATACCCGCCGTAACCACGAATGGGTCGATGTGTCCACCGACGATGTGTTCAAGGGCAAGACGGTGGTGGTTTTCGCCCTCCCTGGCGCCTTCACCCCCACCTGTTCCTCTACCCATGTGCCGCGATACAACCAACTGGCACCGGAATTCAGACGTCACGGCGTGGATGAAATCGTGTGCGTGTCGGTCAACGATGCCTTTGTCATGAATGAGTGGAAGGCGGAACAGGAGGCCGCCGAGCTGACCTTCCTGCCCGACGGCAACGGCGATTTCGCCCGAGGTATGGGCATGCTGGTGGCCAAGGAAGACTTGGGGTTCGGTCAGCGCTCCTGGCGCTATTCCATGTTGGTCAAGGATGGCGTCATCGAGAAGATGTTCATCGAGCCGGACGTACCCGGCGATCCTTTCGAGGTCTCCGATGCCGACACCCTGCTGAGCTACATCGCGCCCAACGCCAAGCGGCCACTCGATGTGAGCGTATTTACCCGTGAAGGCTGCCCCTTCTGCGTGCGTGCCAAGGGGATGCTGAACGATGCCGGAATCCGTTTCGACGAGCTGGTGCTGAACCGCGACTACAACGAGGTCACTTTGCGTGCGGTCGCTGGCGTCTCGATGGTGCCGCAGGTGTTCATCAACGGTGAGCACATCGGCGGATCGGATGATCTGGAGCGCTATCTCAGCGAGCGCGACAAGCAGGCCGCCTAGACGAGTACGGCAGGCCCGGTCATCAAGACCGGGCTGCCAGATAGAATCGGAGTTCGACCATGAAACGGCATTTTGATTTGATTGCCATCGGCGGCGGCAGTGGTGGCCTCGCGGTGGCGGAAAAGGCCGCCCAGTTCGGAAAGAGCGTAGCGGTGGTAGAGCCGAACGAGATGGGGGGCACCTGTGTCAACAATGGCTGCGTGCCCAAGAAGGTCATGTGGTATGCGGCTCATCTTGCCCACGCCGTGGATGACGCCAACGACTTCGGTATTCCCGCCAGGCGCGGGGCCACCGACTGGGCCAAGCTGGTGGCGGGTCGCGAGCGTTACATTGCCAATATCAACCGTTACTGGGACGGCTATGTCGAAGATACCGGCATGACCCGCATAGACGGCAAGGCCCGGTTTGTTTCCGTGAACCGCATTGCGGTTGCCGGGGAGGAGTACAGCGCGGACCACATTGTCATTGCCACGGGCGGCAGACCCGTTGTGCCGGCCCTGCCCGGTTCTGAGTTGGGCATTACCTCCGATGGTTTTTTCGAACTCACCGAGCAGCCGAAGCGCGTTGCGGTGATTGGCGCGGGTTATATCGGCGTGGAACTGGCCGGCGTACTGCGGGCGCTGGGATCCCAGGTGACGGTTGTGGCTCTGGAAGAGCGGGTGCTGGAGTTGTTTGACCCCATGATAGGTCATGTATTGATGCAGGAGATGGGGAAGCAGGGCATCGAGCTGCGCATGGATTTCCGCGTCGCCGGTTTGGCGCGTACAGACAGGGGTATCGCAGTGGATGCCGCGGACGGCGAACGCCTGGACGGGTTCGACCAGGTGATCTGGGCGGTGGGGCGGGCGCCGAATACTGCTGAACTCAACCTGGCCGCCGCCGGGGTGGATGTTCGCAGCAATGGCATCGTGCCTACCGACGTGTATCAGAACACCAATGTGAAGGGGATTTACGCCATCGGCGATATCACCGGGCGGGCACCGCTGACGCCGGTGGCCATCGCCGCTGGACGGCGTTTGGCCGAACGTCTGTTCGCCGGTGCCGTAGATCGGCATGTGGACTACGAAAACATACCCAGCGTGGTGTTTTCTCATCCACCGGTGGGGACGGTGGGGTTGACCGAGCCCAAGGCACGGGAGAAATACTCGCGGGTAACGGTTTACAAGACCGAGTTCACGCCGATGCGTCATGCCCTCTCCGGGCAGGGCGTCACGACAGCCATGAAGCTGGTCTGTACGGGTGAAGACCAGCGCGTGGTCGGCATACATCTGGTCGGCGACAATGTGGATGAGATGCTGCAAGGCTTCGCGGTGGCAGTGAAGATGGGCGCTACGAAGGCGGACCTGGACAACACCATCGCCATTCATCCGATCAGTGCCGAGGAGTTGGTGACCCTCAAGGTGCCGGAACCCGAACCGTTGGAACACCATGTCATAGACGGCGGCGTGGAGTGGAAGGAGGCCGTCTGATACGTCGAGCCGTCCGGCACAATCTGCCGGGCGGTTATTAGAAGCTCCAGCGGAGCTGAACCCCCAGTATGTGGGCGCTGGAGCGGTAGCGCACATTCACATTGCCGGAAAGGCTGTCCTCCGGGAGGATCGTATCCCGGTCGAGCCGGTTGTCTTCGAAACGCATGTATTGGTAGGCGAAATCCAAACCGAAACTCGGGTCTGGTGAGAAACTCATGCCCATGGTCGCGATGAGCCGATTGCCGTCCGGTGCTGCGGCCGTGAATGGGCCTTCTTCGCGAGTGGCGCTGCCGTCAAACGACAGACCGGCTCGCAAGTTCAGGGTATCGCTTGCCGAGTAGCCCAGACCTAGCGAGTAGCGCCAATTGTCCTGCCAGTCGACCCTTCTGGCGACATCCAGCTGGGAGTCGTCTTTGGCGCGAACGATCAGATTGTCGAACACGCTCCAGTGGGTCCAGGTGATGTCGGCGAGCAGCGTCCAGCGTAATCCGGTCGGATGGACCAGGCTGACGGAGAAATGCCCTGGATTGCGTAGCGTCAATTCCCCCTTGCCATCGCGGAATAGTCCCGTGCCGCCACTGATCAGTTCCCCCCCGGGCAAATCGTAGTCCAGGTGTCCATCAAGGCCGATGTGTACGTCGGAGCGGTAGGCGACCCCAAGCCGGGTACCGCCGCCCGAGCGCCAGAGCAGCCCGGCGTTCCAGCCGACACCCGTGCCCTTGCCTCGGAATACCAGTCGCCCGTCCGAGTCTGGATCTCCCGGGATCAGGCCCAACGCATCGAAGGCATTGCCGAATCCGCCCAGGGCAACGGGCAGGGCATTGATCGTTCCCAGGTCCAACGCGGTGCCAATCTCGGTACGGGTGTGCTGAAAGCTGATGCCAATTCCCAAACTGAGACTGCTGTTTGCGCGCCATGCCAGGGCAGGATTGACATCCAGGGTTTCGAGCTTGGCGTTTTGTGCGTAGTAGCGCCCGGCCCAGTCGCGCGGATAGTCCACTGCCAACCCGAAGGGTGCCGTTATCCCCAGCCCCAGAGTGAGATCGCGGCTCAAGTGGTGGTCGAAAAACAACGATCCCGTGGTGACGCTTTCCTCGGCTTTGACCTTCTGCCGGCCGGTGATGGGTGTGCCAAGAACGGTGGATGAGGGCGATCTCGTTTCTGCCCTGATGTCCGGTCTTATGGGAAATGCCGCGGCGCTGACCCGGTTGCCGCGTATCCAGCTGAGGCTGGCCGGGTTGGCGAACTGTGCCGATGGGCCATCGGTCATGGCGGCGGCCCCGGCCATGGCCGAGCCCATGGCTTCTACGCTCTGTTCGCGAATGGAATAGCCGGCGGCCTGTGTCGAGCCTGGTGCGAACAGGGCGGTAACGGACAACTGGGCGCAAAGTTGCACGCAGATGAGGAGCTTGCTCATCGTGACTTCCTCAACTCTGAGGGAGGTTCTCGTCTGGAATCCGTCCGATCGTTGAGAAACCGCTGTGGAAATGTCTCGTTGGCCGAATCCATCGAATGACCAATGCAAACCGTGTCGGAGCGCGACGCATTGCCTGTCATGATTGCCGACGCCGCCGGTCTGCCAAAGCAACCATTGGACACTGCCAGGTAGAATTAGTCGGGTTGGCGAACGGCGAAGCGGATCCGGTCGATCAGGATTCAGTCACCAAGCGATTCAGGCTCGGTGGCGCCAGTGTAGCCGTTACCGGGCTATTGCCGCTATTGCACCAGTGCTGCTCAAATCGATCCAGAACCGGCTTCCCTCCCCTGGTACGCTGTGCACACCAATTTCGCCGCCCATGGCCGTGATCAGTTTGCGGCTGATGGTCAGGCCGATGCCGGTGCCCTCTATGTGGTGTTTATGTTCTGCCACGCGATTGAAGGGCTCAAAGATCTTTTGCTGCTGCTCTGCCGTCAATCCCAGGCCGGTGTCCCGCACCCACACGCGTACCCTGTCGCCGGCGGCGAGTTCGGTGTGTACTTCCACCTCGCCGCCGGTCTTGTTGTACTTGATCGCGTTGGATAACAGGTTGATCAACACCTGCTTTAAGTAGCGTCGATCGGCAAACACCGTCGTGTCGGCGCCGTTTGCAGAGTGCAGGCGGACTCGATAGTCAGCGGCGATCGGTTGTACAAGGTTCGTGCACTCCTCCAAAACCGCATCCAGCGCCACCGCCTGCATCTCGATTTCCATCCTGCCGGCTTCGATGCGGCTGAGGTCCAGCACTTCGTTGATCAGATTCAGCAGGTGGTCGCCCGCGGTAAGGATCTCGGCAACGCTCTCGGCCTGATTTTCCGTCAGGGGATCGTCCGTGTCTGACTCCAAGACCTGGGCAAACCCCAGAATGGCGTTCATGGGGGTGCGCAACTCATGGCTCATGCGCGACAGAAATTCGGATTTTGCCTGATTGGCCCGCTCCGCCTCCTTCTTGCTTGCCTCCAGGGAGCTGATGAGATAGCTCTTTTCCAAATTCAGGTAGAGGGATTCGTCCAGGTAACCGTTCAGCCGCCGGGTCGCGAGGGCGACCGTCATCCCGAACAGTAGAACCAAGACCCCGGTGACCACGCCTGCCCGTGTACCGAAGGTGAATGCGCGCAACGAGGTGGAGATCGCTATTGGCGCGAGGAAAGCGACATAAGACGACAGCGAGGCTCCCATGGTGCCCATACCGGCCGCCGCCACGCCGACTGCCGCGGCAAATACCAACAGACGGCTGTCCGCATCGCCGTCGTCCGGCAGCCAGGGCACCGCGCTCCAGGCTGTGCCCAGGGTAAATACCGACAGCATGTAAAGCTGGTGCCAGCGCCGCAGCCCCTTTTGCTCGTCACTATGGCGAAAGAAAAGCAGACTCAGTATCAGCCTCAGCGACATCGCCAGAACCATGATGCCCAGCCATAAGTGCACCATGATGCCACTGCCGGCTATGCCCCAATAGATCAGCAGCATCGCCGGTATGCTGGCCAGCAGTGCGGCCGGCGTCTGGTGGTAGAGCATGCGAACCTTTTGCACGTTCACCTGCCGGCGTGATTCCCGCCGATCCTCCGGGCCAGCGGATTTGGGTTCGTCGGGTAGGTAGGGTGACACGCCAGGCTCCACAGATCTTCGAAAACGCATCGGCTGCGGCGGAATTAGCGTCCACCGGGCGTTGAATCTTGAGCTGGATGGGACAACTAAAGTCGCCGAAGCGGCTTGTCGATAGCGGAACAGGCGATTCGATGCAAACCCCGGCCGATTTCGATGAACACACAGGCACAAACCTTAGCCCTTGATATCCAAAAAGCCTTCGATGGCCTTTGGAGTTGGGACGTGGCTGGCGACAGACTGCAAACGAGCGATCGTTGGCGGCGCCTGTTGGGCTACGGTGCCGACTCGCCTTTTGCGCGGCTATCCGACTGGCTGGTGCTGGTTCACCCGGAAAACCGGGATGCAATGGAGGCGCTGGTACTCGGTTGCGCGCAGGGGTGTGGTCGCTATTTCGAACAGGAGCACCGCTGTCTGCATCGTGGCGGAGAGTATCGATGGATGCTGCTTCGCGGAGGCTGGGTACGTGAAGAAGGAGACAGGCCGCGTTGTCTGGCGGGCACCTACGCGCGCATCTCCGGTCGCAAGCAGGGAGAGGCCGCAGCCAGGCGCATGGAATTTGAACGGGCAAGCATCCTGGAGGCCGCTCTGGATCCCATCGTGATGACCGATGGAGAGGGGAACATCGCGGAGTTCAACCCGGCGGCGGAGGAGTTGTTCGGATATCGCAGGGCCGACGTCCTGGAACGGAATCTCGCGGATTTCATCGAGCCGGCGCCCACGCGTGAGGCGAGACGCCTGCGGCTGCGACTGTTTCTGGATTCCGGCGAAGGGGCCGTGCTAGGGCGACGGGTGGACGTGCAGGCGATTCGTTCCGATGGCACGCGGGTAAGTTGCGAAATGGCCTTGTCCAGCATTCAGGCCGAGGATGGGCGATTGTTCACTGCCTATCTTCGTGACGTCAGCGAGCGTCACCGTTTCGAGGACGAACTGCTGAGGGCAAAGAACGAGGCGGAGCGAGCCAGCAGGGCGAAATCGGAATTTCTGTCGCGCATGAGCCATGAGTTGCGTACGCCGCTCAACGCCATCATGGGATTTGCGCAATTGCTGCAGGCCGACTTGCAAGAACCTTTGTCGAGTGAGCAAGCCGAATCGGTCGGAGAGATCCATAACGCCGGTGAGCATCTGTTGGCCTTGATCGATGACATACTCGATCTCTCCAACATCGACTCCGGGCAAATGGAGCTTGCCAGCGAACCGGTCGACCTATACACCCTGATTGGCGATAGCCTGCGTTCTCTATCGGCACTCGCCGAGCAATTCGCAATACATCTGCGGACCTTCGAGCCTTCCCCTGAGGCCGAGGGCTGTCAGGTGATTGGCGACCATCGGCTGTTGCGTACGGCCCTGATCAATCTCCTGTCCAATGCGATCAAGTACAACCGTGAGGACGGTGAAGTCTGGGTAGAGATCGCCCGTCACGGCGATCGGGTCCGCCTTCTGGTGGCGGATACCGGGCCAGGGCTCACCGATAGCGATCTGGCCGCCGCGTTCGAGCCGTTCGTGCGTCTGCACGCCGATACCCGGCCGGTGCCCGGCACGGGCATTGGTCTGACCCTGACGCTGCGCATTGTCGAAGCGATGAACGGACGGGTAGGTGCCACGAGTGAACCGGGGGCGGGCAGCCGGTTCTGGCTGGAACTGCCGGTGGCAGTGGCGCCTGAATTACCACTATCGGCGAATGCAGGGGTGTAAGAATCATGGATCCCACCGTCTTCAGCGACGCGATGCGTGCCGCGCGGTTACTGGTGGTCGACGACCAGCCGGCCAACGTCAAATTGCTGGAAAAAATGCTCAAGGTGGCCGGTTTCACCAATGTGACAGGAGTCGTGGATTCCCGTGAAGTCATGCCTTTGCAACAGGCCCAGCCCTTCGATCTGATCCTGTTGGATATCCGAATGCCGTTCATGGATGGCTTTGAGGTGATGCAGAAGCTTGCCGAGGGAGTTACCGACGATTATATCCCTGTGCTTGTGCTTACCGCGCAAACCGACAGGGAAACCCGCATCAGGGCGCTTGAATTGGGGGCCAAGGATTTCGTCACCAAGCCATTCGACCGTATCGAGGTGCTGTCACGCATCCGTAACCTTTTGGAAGTGCGACTGTTGCACACCGAGCTGCGTGAACAAAACGAGATACTCGTTCAGCGGGTTCGCGAGCGTACCGCCGAGATCGAACATACCCGCCGCCAAGTGGTGGCGCGTCTGGGTCGCGCGGCTGAGTTTCGCGACAACGAAACCGGCATGCATGTCGTGCGCATGTCCCATTTCTCCCAGCTCATCGGGCTCGACCTGGGTATGAGCGAGCAGGAGGCGGATATGCTACTGCAAGCGGCTCCCATGCATGATCTCGGCAAGATCGGTATCCCCGACGGCGTATTGCTGAAACCCGGCAAACTCACTCTGGAAGAATGGCAGATCATGAAGACCCACCCCGAGATCGGCGCCGAGATACTGGGCGGTTCGGATTATCCCCTGCTGCAGATGGCTCACACCATCGCCCTGACGCATCATGAGAAATGGGATGGCAGTGGCTATCCCTCGGGACTGAGCGGGGCCGACATTCCCTTGGTGGGCCGCATCGTCGCGGTTGCGGACGTGTTTGATGCGTTGACCACTGAACGCCCCTACAAACATGCCTGGACGGTGGAGCAGGCAACCGAAGAGATTCGCTCCCAGGCGGGGCGTCATTTCGACCCGGCTGTGGTGGATTCTTTTCTTCGATGTTTACCCCGTTTGCTGGAAGTCAAGTCTCGCTTCTGCGAGCCCGCCGAGGCCGATTGAGCAACAGCGTGCCGCTATTACCCGGATTTGAAATGAGGAACTGACATCATGCGCCGTAGCGTGTTCAGAAATATGTTGTTCGGTCTGTTGATCCTGGGGGTGCTTGCCGGTCTGGCTGTGCCCTTGCTGGTAGGGCTGTTCGTGGATTGGACGCAGGCCGGTTCCGCCGGCTTGGTAATGGCCGCCCTGGGCTGGGGCGCAGTGCTCGGAATGCTTGCCTATACTTTGGTGAAATCGCAATTGAATCGTCCCTTGGCTGAGCTGAATCGATCCCTGGGTGAGCTTAGTCGGGGCGAGCTGCGCTCACGGGCCGAGCTGGACAGCGACGACGGATTTGGTGAACTTGCCGATCACCAGCGTCGCCTGGGCGGTTGGCTGGAGGAATCCAGTGTGGCGATTGAGCAGGCGATGGTTTCCATGCGTGCGACCCATGCGGATCTGCTCAAGGCGAGTAGCCGCGGTGCCAAGGGGCAGGAACAGAGCCAGATAGCAGCGCAACTGGTGCAAACCGCCGAGACGATTCGGGCGGAATCCGAGCAGATCGGTAGTCGTGCGGGCCAGGCGGAAGGGCGTGCAAAGGCCGCCAGCGAACAGTCTGCGCAGGGCGCCAAGGCGATGCGCGACAGTCTGGATGCCGTAAAAACGCTGGCGACGGAGGTGGATCAGGCGACTCAGGTGATCGCTCGCCTGGAGGCACAAAGCGATGCTATCGGCACTGTGTTGGATGTGATTCGAGGCATTGCGGACCAGACCAATCTGCTTGCCTTGAATGCCGCCATCGAGGCCGCCCGTGCCGGTGAACAGGGCAGGGGTTTTGCCGTGGTGGCCGACGAAGTGCGCACCCTGGCACAGCGTACGCAGCACTCCACCCAGGAGATCCAAAACATGATCGAGGGGTTGCAGGCGGGCGCCGCAGACGCCGTGGCCGTGATGGGCAGGGGCAGGGATCACGTCGCCCGGAGTCTGGATAGCACCAAGGAAGCCGCTGCTTCCTTCGATGCCATGCGTGATGCGGTGGGGCAGATCAGTGCGATCGGTCAGGGCATCGGCGATTTGACGAGTCGCACCGTGCGTGCGATCGACGAACTTCAAGGCAGGCTCGACGGTTTGCGCACACAGGTTGCGAATGTCGACAACAGTGCCGATCGCGCCCTGGGTACTCGCCTGGAGCGGGAGATCGACGGCATTTCAGCGGCCGTAAAAGGGTTGCTGGGGGCCGAGGGAAGGCGCAAGGGGTTGCGCAAAAAATAAGAATATTATAGAAAACTAATAATCAAACTACCGATGAGGTTCCCATGCTGCCAAAAATGGTTTCCGCTTGGCGGCCCGCCACCGCCATCATAGCCCTGCTCCTGTCCGGTACTCTTGCCGCGCAGGAGCGCTTGGCCCGTGCGCCCGTGGTGATGGAGAACCTGGCGCGGGAACACATTGTCGATGCCTTGGTGGAGGCCGTTCAACAATCGACGGTATCGGCTCAGACGTCCGCTCAGATCACCGAAATACGCTACGATGTGGATGACTACGTCAAGGCCGGAGACATCCTGCTGCGTTTCAAGGATACCAGCCAGCGGGCCCGCGTCGCCGAGGCGGAGGCACGATTCAACGAGGCCCAGTCTGAGTTCGATCGCCTGGACGCCGTGTTCGAAAAGGGCGCTGTGTCCCAGTCTGAGCTGGACCGTGCCGCGGCCAATCTCAAAGCTGCCACTGCGCGCCTGAAAGAGGCCCGCGATTCCCTGGGCTACACCGTGGTGCGTGCGCCCTATGCCGGCATCGTTACGGAAAGGCATGTTCAGGTGGGCGAGATGGCCAGCCCCGGTACTCCCTTGATCTCCGGCGTTTCTCTGGAAAAACTCCGGGTGAGTTCAGAGGTTCCGCAAACGCTGGTCAATGCGGTGCGCGGCAACAACCAGGCCACAGTCATCATTCCTGACCAGAACGAACGTCGGGTACCCGTAGAAGATATGACGATCTATCCCTATTCGGATCCCAAGACCCATAGCTTCAAGTTGAGGGCCGAGCTGCCCGGCGGTGCCTCCGGTCTGTTTCCCGGTATGTACGTGAAACTGGCGCTCACCACCGGCAAGGAACTGCGCCTGCTGGCGCCCAGCCGTGCTGTGGTGCGGCGTAGCGAGGTCGCTGCGGTGTACGTGGTGGATGATCAGGGCAAGGTCTCGTTCCGCCAGGTCCGTGTGGGCCGATCCTGGTCGGAGGATGGTATGACCGAGATCCTGGCCGGCCTGGACGAGGGTGAACGGGTGGCCTTGGATCCGGTGGAGGCCGGCATCGTGCTCAAGGGGCAACGCGCCGGAGGTGGGTCATGAGCGAGCCCCGCTTGGGCTTCTCCGGGGCGGTCGCCAAAAAATTTCTCCATTCCGAAATCACCCCTCTGCTGGCCCTGGTCGGCTTCTTGCTCGGGGTGTTTGCGGTCATGGTGACCCCTCGGGAGGAAGAGCCGCAGATCAATGTGACTTTTGCCAACGTTTTCATCGCCTTTCCGGGTGCCACCGCCGACGAAGTGGAACAGTTGGTGAGTACGCCGGCCGAACAAATCCTTTCCGAGATCGACGGCGTCAAGCACGTCTATTCCTTATCCCGGCCGGGTATGTCGGTGCTGACCGTACGCTTTCAGGTCGGCGAGGACCGCACCGCGGCCATCGTGCGTTTGTATAACGCGATCTACTCCAATCTGGACCGTATACCGACGAACCTGGGGGTGACACAACCGATCATCAAACCCAAGGGTATCGATGACGTCCCCATCGTCACGCTGACGCTGTGGACCGAAGATCCCAATCATGGCGGGCTGGAGTTGCAAAAGGTTGCCCACGCCATCGAGGCGGAGTTGAAGCGCGTACCCGGTACCCGCGACATCTACACCATCGGCGGTCCGGACAATGTGGTCCATGTGCTGATGGACCCGGTACGCATGGCCGCCCATGGTATTTCTCTGGATGACCTGCGGGCCGCGTTGATGGCCGGCAACGCCTCCAGCGATGCCGGCGCATTGGTCGCCGACAATCGCTATCTGCCTGTGCAGGCCGGCGCTTTTCTGACCAGCCCGGAAGAAGTTGCCGATCTGGTGGTGGGGGTAAAGGACGGCCGCCCGGTATTTTTGAGAGACGTAGCCGACGTGCAGCAGGGGCCGGATCAGCCGGAACAGTATGTCTGGTTCGGTACCGGACCGGCAGCGGCTGCCAAGGGCATCGACGCCGCAGGCGAGTTTCCGGCGGTGACCGTGGCCATCGCGAAGAAACCCGGCACCAACGCGGTGCGTATCGCCAAACAGGTGATCGACCGTTTTGAGAAACTTCAGGGAACGTTCATTCCTGACGGTGTCAATGTCTCGGTGACGCGTAACTATGGCCTGACCGCCGACGCCAAGGCCAAGACACTGATCGGAAAGCTGTTCTTTGCCACGGGCTTTGTGGTCGGCCTGGTCTGGCTGGCCCTGGGGCGTCGGGAGGCATTTATCGTCGGCACCGCGGTGCTGGTTACCCTGGCAATCACTTTGTTCGCTTCCTGGGCCTGGGGTTTTACGCTCAATCGCGTTTCGCTTTTCGCGTTGATCTTTTCCATCGGCATTCTGGTGGACGATGCCATCGTGGTGGTGGAAAACATTCACCGGCACATGCAGTTGGGTGGCAGAACTCTGGCCGAGGCCATTCCCGTGGCTGTGGACGAGGTCGGCGGACCGACCATTCTGGCCACCTTCACCGTCATCGCCGCGCTGTTGCCCATGGCCTTCGTCACCGGCCTGATGGGGCCCTACATGAGCCCGATACCCATCAACGCCTCCTGGGGCATGCTGATCTCCCTGGCCGTGGCGTTCATCGTAACTCCCTGGCTCACCCTCAAAGTGTTGCGCAAACAGGCCGAGTCTCACGCTGGTGCCGCCGGGCACGCGGAAGAGGGAGACGAGCGCATGATGGCGTTCTTCCGCAGGGTCGTCGGCCCCTTTCTGCGCGCAAAGGAAGGGGCCGGCAAGCGTGCCCTGCTGGGCTTGGTCGTCCTGGTCCTGATCCTGGCTTCCTTGAGCCTGGTCGGGTTCAAGCTGGTGGTGTTGAAAATGCTGCCATTTGACAACAAGTCCGAGTTCCAGGTCGTGTTGGACATGCCAGAGGACGCCAGCGTGGAACAGACTGCACGCGCGCTGGGGGAGATGTCGGACTACCTGAGCCGGGTGCCGGAAGTGACCGACTACCAAGTCTACGCCGGAACCGCCTCCCCCATCAGCTTCAATGGGCTGGTTCGGCAATACTACATGCGCCGCGGCAACAATGTGGGTGATATCCAGGTCAATCTGGTGGATAAAAAACACCGCGATCGCAAGAGTCATGAAATTGCTCTGGCGGTGCGCGAGCCGCTCACTGACATTGCCAACCGTTACAAGGCCAGTGTGAAAATCGTCGAGTTGCCTCCCGGTCCGCCGGTGCAGGCACCTCTGGTGGCCGAGATCTATGGAATCGATTATGAGGGCCAGATCAAGGTGGCGGGCCTGTTGCGCGAGGTGCTCGAGACCACCCGGGATATCGTCGACGTGGACGACAGCATCGAATCCCAGGCCCAGCGTCTGGTGGTGCGGGTGGACCGGGAAAAGGCGGCCCGTCTCGGCGTTGGGCAGCATGCCGTTGCCGATGCTTTGGCAGCGGCTTTGGGGGGCGAGGATTCGTCTTATCTCCATGGCGCCAATGTCAAGTATCCCCTGCCGATCCGTCTGGAATTCGCGGTGGCGGACAAGTCCGATATGGATACCCTGCTGTCGCTCAAACTTCGCAGTGCATCCGGGGCGATGGTGCCGCTGTCTGAAATTGTGCGTGTTGAGCGCAGACCCCTGGAAAAGGCGATCTATCACAAGGACCTGCTGCCGGTCGTGTATGTCACGGGGGACATGGCGGGGGATCTGGACAGCCCACTGTACGGCATGGCCGATTTATATGAGCGGGTGGAAAACCTCCGCTTGCCCGATGGCCGCCTGCTGGATCAGCACCTGATTGCCCAGCCGGACAATCCCTATAATTATGGTCTGAAATGGGATGGCGAGTGGCAGGTCACCTATGAGACCTTCCGAGACATGGGGATTGCTTACGCGGTTGGTATGATCCTGATCTACCTGTTGGTGGTGGCACAGTTCCGTTCGTATCTCGTACCCCTGATTATCATGGCGCCGATCCCCTTGACCGTCGTCGGGGTGATGCCGGGGCACGCCCTTCTGGGGGCCCAGTTCACCGCTACCTCAATGATCGGCATGATCGCCCTGGCGGGTATCATCGTGCGCAATTCGATACTGCTGGTGGACTTCATCAATGAGGAGGTTCGCCGCGGCATGGATTTCGAGCTGGCGGTCATCAAGGCGGGGGCGGTACGGGCCAAGCCCATTGCCCTGACGGGGCTTGCAGCCATGCTGGGGGCGCTGTTCATTTTGGATGATCCCATCTTCAGCGGCTTAGCCATTTCTTTGATTTTCGGCATCTTTGTATCCACCGTCCTGACCTTGGTGGTGATCCCGATCCTCTACTATGCCGCCATGCGCAAGCGCTTCTCTTAGTTTTTCCGGCCAATGGCATTCAGCATCGTTCCACGCGGGTAAGGTTGTCGAGCTGGCCAACGTTGCAGTTTTGTGTCGTACAGGGCACAGTACGGCAACATACTCCGCAGCCCCGCAGGGCGGAAATGCGTCCTCCTGCGGCGTTGCTGTGCTGGCCAAAGGGGCCGCAGACCTTGGGGAGACGGCGAGAGCATGCAGTGGAAATCCATCAGCAAGGATGAGACCCAATTCATAAAGGGCATTTCGATCTTTCTGATCGTCATGCACAACTACTTTCACTGGGTCAAGCCGATCGTTGGCGAGAATGAATTCGGCTTCAACCGCGAGCGCATTGTCGCCTTCGGGCAGGAATTGCTGGCGCAGCCCCTGGAGGCCGTGCATCTGCTATTCGCCTATTTCGGACATTACGGCGTGCAGACCTTCATTTTTCTCAGCGCCTATGGCTTGTACCGCTCCTATCATGAGCGCGAGGTGGGCTGGCTGAGTTTTCAGTGGAACCGCATCTCCAAACTGTATCCTGCGTTTCTGTTGGCGATTCTGGTCCACTACCTGATGATCGTCTTCTATGAAGGCGCGGTTGATGCCACCGGATGGTATCTGAAGTTTTATCTTTTCAAGCTCAGCCTGTTGTCGAATTTCGTGCCGGATCAAGCCTTCAGCGGCAATGGGCCGTGGTGGTTCTTTTCTTTCATCGTTCAGTTCTACTTGGTGTTTTTACTGATCCGTGATGCCGTGAAACGCTATGGCGAAGGGGTTTTGCTGGGCCTTGCGGGGATATCCTACGCGGCGCGGATTTTCCTTAACCCCTATCTGGTCGATCACGGTCTGAACATCTTCTTTACCGTGGTCGGTTTTCTGCCGGAACTCTGTCTGGGAATCTTCCTTGCGCGCCGCGAACAATGGCGCATCCCGGCGCTCTGGCTGTGGGGCGCCTTGCTGGTATCGGTGCTGGGCAATTGGTATGAGTCCGCCTGGTGGTTTTCTTCCACGGCGGTTTTGATTCTGATGCTCGTGGTTCTTCGCTGGTATCTGGACCGAGCCGATCTCGGTGGTGCCCTGAATCGGTTCTTCCTGTACCTGGGCAGGATCTCGCTGCCCCTTTTCGCGGCCCACGGGGTACTTCGCGCTCCTTTCGTGGCCAGTGCCAATGAGGCCGCTAACTGGGGCTACACCTTCATTCTTGGCATCGCTTTTTTTCTTGTGGCGCTGGCGGTCGCCCAGCTTATGGACTGGCTGATCGCCGGCCTGGGCCGCGTCTACGCGGAAGCGCGCCAGCGGCGTTTGTTGAGCAATGCCGGCGCCAAGGATGCCTGAGAGGATGGGGCAGGCGCCGGTAGACGATCCTTGCCTGGTGCCAGCAGGTCTTCCGGGTCCAGCTCCCTGTAGACAGGCAGTTCGAAGCGTTCCGCCACACGTTTGACCTGGCGTAGGGCGTCTGCGTCGATCTGGTCTTTCCACTTGTGTATCTCGCTGCGAGGGTCCCGCCAGCGTCCATAACCGGGGCCGGCGTCCTTACGCAGATTGCCATTGAGAAATCGGGAAAGATCCTCGCCCTTCTCCAACCCCAGTTGATCGTAGAGCCAGCCGAAGCGTTCCTGCGGTGCCTGGCAAAGCCACTCGTGCTGTACCAGCAGGTTACCGGGCCGCCGGGCGTTGAGCTGGCGTACGGTGGTGGCCGCCCAGAATGCGGCAGCCTTCTCCCAATAGCCTTCGGCGGAAGTCATGGCGAAGCGGTACGGTTTCAGTTCTTTGGACATCAGGGGTTTTTGCGCCAGCAACCGTTCCACTTGACGGTCCGGGCGCCAACCCCGCGCCTGCCAACTAAGGATCAGCGGCACCGGATGACGGATGATCTGGGCGATGCGAGCCTGTGGGAACTGTGTGTCCAACCAGTCCACGGCCAGTGGCAGTCTCACGAACTTGGTCAATACCGTCTTGGCCAGGGGCTGCTTCAGTAGGCCGCCCCAATCCAGTTCCGCAACTGCGTATTCATCTCTCACTCGTCCTTCCAGCGCCTTTCGTACAAGGGCATGCAGCTCTGGAGAATGCTGATCGCTGGGCAGGTAAATGTAACGCGTGTGCGTTGGCCAATGGTGATCGGGCTCAAAGTAGTAGGAGACGCCCGGAGATAGAGAAAGTCCCTTGGCTAACCAGGAAGTGCCACTACGAGGCAGTCCGACCACCATGATCTTGCGGGTGTCGAACACTGGGCTCGGGACCGTCTGCGCAAGCATACGGCGGGCGGCTCGGTAGACACGGTCTCGGGGAGTAGTCATCTCGATCCCTTTCTGGCTGATGCGTTGCCGTGCAGGTCGGCGCGATCTGATTTGAAGCGGCTGGGAGTCGAGACTACGGTGTTAATGTTGCTGAGATGTGTATGAGAGATTTCTGTTTAAGGTCAAAACCATTTCAGTTTCGTGACGCCGCTCAAAGGCGAATGGTCGGCCAGCTTGAACGGGGTGGATCGGAGCGTATTAGATCGTGCTACAATAAGGTCGTTTTATACCAGACTAACTTCACATTGTTGCGAATACCCCTATGTCCGACCGCAGACTCCAAGTGTTCCATACGGTGGCTAAGCTCCTGAGTTTCACCAAGGCGGCGGAAACCCTGCACATGACCCAGCCGGCAGTCACCTTCCAGGTGCGTCAGTTGGAGGAGCAGTTCAACACTCGCTTGTTTGATCGGACCCACAACCGTATAAGCCTTACCGAGGCGGGTAAGAAAGTATTCGACTACTCGGGTAAGATCTTTGAGCTGTACGCGGAAATGGAGAGCAGCGTGCGGCAGATGACCGGCGAGATCAGCGGCGTGTTGTCCATCGGGGCCAGCACGACCATCGCCGAATACATGCTGCCCTCGCTTTTGGGGGCCTTCAAATTGCGCTTTCCCGACGTCAGCATCCAGCTCAAGGTATCCAATTCTGACGGCATTGTGTCCATGGTGGAAAACAACACCATTGATCTTGGTGTGGTGGAGTCGCCGGTCGGCAACAAGAACCTGGTGGTAGAGACCTGCAAGACCGACCATCTGGTGGCCATCATGGAACCCAATCATCCATTGGCCAAAAAGCCGACTTTGGGTTACGGAGATCTGCTTCAGTACCCCTTCATCTGCCGGGAAGAAGGCTCGGGCACACGGGAAGTCATTGCGGATTCTTTCTGTACCACCGGTTCCAACGACTGGGAGATGAACATCAGCATGGAATTGGGTAGTCCCGAAGCCGTCAAGGGCGCAGTGGAGGCCGGAATGGGCGTTTCCATCATGTCGCGCGCAACCATACGCAAGGAATTGCGTCTGGGCACCTTGATCGCTGTCAATCTGGACCCGCCGATGGAGCGTCCTTTTTCCTTCGTGCACCAAAAGCACAAATTTCGTCAGTACGCCATGGAGCAGTTGCTGGAGTTCGCCAAAGAGTATTGTGCTGAGCATCAGGAAGGAGCTGGCGAGTGATTACCGGGCAGGCTCCCAGCTGAGTAGCGTATCGTTCCATGTTTCCCCAGCCCCAGCCAAGCCGCGAAGAGCGGCGGTTGCTGCGCCTATGGCGCGCCCTTAACAGCACGGATCAAGCGGCTCTGCTACGCTTTGCGGAGTTTCTCTCGCTGGATTCCCCTGAGCGGGCCGAGCCGCTGGCCGAGCCAGACAGAGTGCCGCGTCCGGCCGAAGAATCGGTGATTGCCGCGATTCGGCGCCTATCGGCAAGTTATCCAATGATCGACAAGGACCGATTATTGCACCAGACATCCGGTCTGATGACGCAGCATGTCCTACAGGGGCGTGCGGCGGCTGAGGTAATCGATGAGCTGGAGCAGTTGTTCGAAAACCATTATTCACAACTGCGTAGTGGTGACGCGGACTGATTTCGGCGTAGACTCGGTTCCCGACTCTGTTTCGGAACGTGACTGTAATGAATTTGCTGACGAGTTGGTTCAAGCGACATTTCGCCGACCCCCAGGTAGTCCTGCTGGCGGTGGTGCTGTTGGTCGGCTTTCTTATCGTCATCTTTATGGGCAATATGTTGGCCCCGGTGCTGGCCAGCATCGTCATTGCCTATCTCCTGGAAGGCATCGTCGGCATTATGACGCGCGAAGGCTTGCACAGGTTGGCCGCGGTCATCATCGTCTACCTCTTGTTCGTCACCTTTCTGGTGGTTCTCCTGTTCGGCTTGATGCCGTTGCTGTCTCGCCAAACCACGCAGCTCGTGCAGCAGTTCCCCGCCATTGTCGCTGCCGGTCAGCAGGCACTGATGGGGTTGCCTGAGCGCTTTCCCGAGATCATTACGCAGAGCCAGGTAGAGCAATTGATGGTGGGCATTCGCACCGAGTTGGCCGGTTGGGGGCAGGAAATCTTGTCCATGTCATTGTCTTCCGTGGTGGGGGTCATCACGATCATGATCTACGTGATCCTGGTGCCCCTGTTGGTGTTCTTTTTCATGAAGGACAAGGACCGCATCGTCCGCTGGTTCGTGGGTTTCATGCCCAGGGATCGCAGCCTTGCCCAGCAGGTCTGGCGCGACGTGGATGTGCAGATCGGCAACTACGTGCGTGGCAAGTTCTGGGAAATCGTCATCGTTTGGGCGTTCACCTACACTGCCTTCGCGTTTATGAACATGAACTACGCCATGTTGTTGTCCGCCCTGGTAGGTTTGTCTGTGGTCATCCCTTATATAGGTGCGGCGGTAGTCACCATTCCGGTGGTGCTGCTGGCCTATTTCCAGTGGGGCTGGGGGCCGGACTTCTTCTACTTGGTTATCGCCTACCTGGTGATTCAGGCCCTGGACGGCAACGTGTTGGTACCACTGCTGTTTTCGGAGGTCGTCAATCTCCATCCGGTGGCGATCATCGTCGCCATATTGGTATTTGGTGGCCTTTGGGGATTCTGGGGTGTGTTTTTCGCCATTCCATTGGCCACATTGGTACAGGCTGTGCTGCGCGCCTGGCCGCGCCTGGATCGTGAACTCGAACCCAACCCAGGTTGAGCCAGCATCGCGCCCTGCGATGCTACTCCTACAAATGGTCTGAAGCGTAATCCGCCAGCCGCGAACGTT
>JAGRGI010000019.1:7639-21250 GCA_020445565.1 Chromatiales bacterium | reverse complement strand
CGGATGTCCTTGATGAAGCCCAGGTCGAACATGCGGTCCGCCTCATCGAGAACCATTACCTGTACCGACTTGAGGCTGAACACCTTCTGCTTGAAGTAGTCGATCAGACGCCCCGGCGTGCCGATGACGATGTCCAGGCCCTGGGCCAGCATCTGCTTCTGCTGCTCATAGCCGGTGCCGCCATACACCACGCCCATCCGCAGGCCCGTGTGCGCGCCCAGGAGCTGGGCGTCCTTGTGAATCTGAATCGCCAGTTCCCGCGTCGGTGCCAGTACGATTACCCTAGGCTGATTGCCTCCCGACGGTTCGGGCAGAGAAACAAGCCGATGCATGGCGGCCAGCAGAAAAGCGGCGGTTTTGCCGGTACCGGTCTGAGCCTGCCCGGCCACGTCCCGCCCCGCCAGCGCCAGCGGCAGTGAGTTGGCCTGTATGGGCGTGCAATGGGTGAAACCCGCGTCATTCAGTCCGCGTTGCAGCGGTTCGGCCAGGTTCATACTGGCGAAAGTGACATCGCTGAGGTGGTTATCCGCCATGAGTCTTCCTGATGTAGTGGGACGCGGGAGGCGCACCTGTACCGAAGGGCATGCTATGCTCCGCGGACAGGGGCGAGACCCGGGCGTCGTTCGTTATGTTATCGTACAGCCGCTCCGGGCCAACAATATCGGTGCCTTTCGCCGCCGGAATCCATGTTTCGGGGCGTTCCCGGAGACGGCTCTGCCAACGCGGCCGATTCCACCGGGCCAAGCCGGATTTCGAAACCGAGATCCCGGTTGCGGCGGAGTCACCGAACCGTTCGGGGCTTGAAAATTGCGGCGCTTTCGGCTCCAATTGAGCCGACACGCCGAAACGTCGTCCTTTGCCCTAAAAACGCCATTAGACCACAGGGCAGGGATGCTGTCAGGAATCTGGAGACCCCAACAGGTGAGTGATAAGATCGTTCACGCGACTGATGATTCTTTTGAAGAGGACGTACTGAAGTCCGGTATCCCCGTGCTGGTTGATTACTGGGCTGATTGGTGCGGACCCTGCAAAATGATAGCGCCGGTGCTCGACGAGATCTCCGAAGAGTATGACGGCCGCGTCAAGATCGCCAAGCTCAACATCGACGAAAACCCCAATACTCCGCCTCGTTACGGTATTCGGGGCATTCCCACGTTGATGCTTTTCAAAAACGGCAGCGTCGAGGCCACCAAGGTCGGCGCCGTTTCAAAATCCCAGCTTACGGCCTTTATCGATAGCAATCTCTGAGGCCCCTGGGCTACGGCCAGTACCCGGCGGCAAGGTCGCCGGGGTGGTGCCGTGGCCGGGCGCCACGGTTCGCCAGGATGGCTTCCGCGATAACGGCCTGAGTTTCCGGCCTAAACTCCCATACCACCACTCCTTGCCGGGTAAAAACCCCGTGCTATACTGCGGATAAAAAGCGGGCTGTATAGCAATCCCCTTGCCTTACCTGCAGCACCGCCCACACAAAGTTCTTCCTTTATTTAGGCGTGTTTCCCGGCTTGCTCCTCCCGAGCGGCTTCCCCCTCCCAAATAAAACGCAAGGCGCAGGCCAGCAATCAATAAAACCACCATGAATCTCACCGAACTCAAAAGCAAACCCGCCTCCGAGTTGATCAATCTCGCCCAATCCATGGGCATCGAGGGCATGGCCAGGTCGCGTAAGCAAGACGTGATCTTTGCCATTCTGAAGGCACACGCCAAGAGCGGCGAAGACATCTACGGCGACGGTGTACTGGAAATTCTGCAAGACGGCTTCGGATTTCTGCGCTCCGGGGACTGCTCCTATCTGGCCGGCCCCGACGACATCTATGTCTCCCCCAGCCAGATCAGGCGTTTCAACCTGCGTACCGGGGATACCGTCGCCGGAAAGATTCGGCCGCCGAAGGAAGGTGAGCGCTATTTCGCCTTGCTGAAGGTAGGCGAAATCAACTACGAAGCGCCGGAGAACGCCCGCAACAAGGTCTTGTTCGAAAATTTTACCCCCTTGTTTGCCAACCAGAGATTCAAACTGGAGGTAGGCAACGGCTCAACTGAAGACCTTACCGCCCGCATCATCGAATTGGTGGCACCGATCGGCAAGGGTCAGCGTGGACTGATCGTATCGCCACCCAAGGCCGGTAAGACCATGATGCTGCAAAACATTGCCCAGAGCATCGTGCACAACAACCCGGAGTGCTACGTCATCGTCCTGCTGATCGACGAGCGCCCGGAAGAAGTCACCGAGATGGCCCGTTCTGTCCGCGGCGAGGTGATCTCTTCCACCTTCGACGAACCCGCCAGCCGGCACGTGCAAGTGGCGGAAATGGTCATCGAAAAGGCCAAGCGGCTGGTGGAGCACAAACGCGACGTGGTCATCCTGCTGGATTCCATCACCCGCCTTGCGCGCGCCTACAACACCGTCATACCTTCCTCGGGCAAGGTGTTGACCGGTGGCGTGGACGCCAATGCCTTGCAACGCCCCAAACGATTCTTCGGCGCGGCCCGCAATATCGAAGAAGGGGGTTCACTCACCATCATCGCCACCGCCCTGATCGACACCGGCTCCAAGATGGACGACGTCATCTACGAGGAATTCAAGGGCACCGGCAATATGGAGGTCCATCTTGACCGACGCATCGCTGAGAAGCGCATCTTCCCGTCGATCAACATCAACCGCTCCGGCACCCGCCGGGAAGAGCTGCTGATGGCACCGGATGAGCTGCAAAAGGTATGGATTCTGCGCAAGATCCTGCACCCCATGGACGACATAGCCGCCATGGAATTCATACTCGACAAGCTCAAGGATACCAAGACCAACGCCGAGTTCTTCGATTCCATGAAGAAGGGTTGAGCCCCTCAGGCCCGACCGCCTTCCGAAACGGGTTCCACCCAACCCTGCCAGGGCCTCGCCCCCTGGCAGGGTTTAGTTTTTCTCGGGCTCCTGGAGACAACTGTTGGTACACCGTTCCTGTCCTGGGCATCATCATATTCCTCTGCCCGGAGCAATTCAGACGCATTCACGTTCACTCACAGGGAGTCACCGGTAGCTGCCTCCAACGCAAAGAGAGCGTGTCACGGGACAACCGCATCGAGTACCACAGCGCTATCTTGGAAACCTACCGCCCGCACACCCGCGCGCAACCAATACACCAGTACCGGTTCGGGTCGGGTCGGGTCGGGCATCTGCAAACGCATCGTCGAACGCCACGACAGTCATTTGCGAATGGAGAATGAACGGGGTAGGGAGTCGGTTTGTCGTTCTTTACCGATGGAGTCGATCCGAGTCAGCGGTGGTCTAATGCTAATCGGCCCGGTCCCGATGATGGAAATTGAGACCGGCAAACAGGCAAGCAGCGGAGTCACGACATGACAGATCACTTTAAAGACAAGGCCCAGGATTGGGACGGCAACGAATTGGTAAGAGGCATTTCTCTGGGGGTCTCGGCGGCGATCCGCGATAACGTCCTCCTGAACAACGCCATGCACGTCATGGATTTCGGGGCCGGTACCGGCCTGATTACCGGCTACGTGGCCGACAAGGTCGCCAAGGTCACGGCCGTCGATGTCTCGCAGGCAATGCTGGATAAGCTATCGGCCAAAGCCGCGCTCAAAGACAAGGTGAATACCCTCTGCCGTGACATCGTCGAACAGCCCATCGGTGTCGAGTTCGATCTGATCGTCAGCGCCATGGCCATGCACCATGTAGCGGACACCGACAAACTGCTGCAGCGCTTCGCCGAGCACCTGAAAGCGGGCGGAAGTGTGGCGCTGGCCGACCTGGATACCGAAGATGGAAGCTTCCACCCGGCGGATGCGGTCGGCGTTCACCACGCCGGGTTCGATCGCGACGAATTCGAGGGCTTACTCGACAAACATGGCTTCCAAGACATCCGTTTCGTCACGGCACACACCGCAAAGAAGGAAGACAGGAGCTACCCGATTTTCCTGGCACTGGCGAACAAGGCTTAATTACGCAGATTTCAACATTCCAGAGTTCTGCAAATCCGCAGCTCAGGAGCCTGTTCGAATCTGGGGCCGAGGTAAGGTTGTTGGACGTCTACCCTGAAGGGTCACACAGACCACCTTCAGATTTCGCCTTGTCCGATACGGAAAGGCAGGGATCGCGGAGAATTCGCAGGATGCTGACGGAAGGCTGGAAATTGGCGCGCCCGAGAGGATTCGAACCTCTGACCTCTGCCTCCGGAGGGCAGCGCTCTATCCAGCTGAGCTACGGGCGCTGAACGCGGGAGACGCCCTGACTCGGGCGCCTTCATCGAGTGCGCGAAGAATACCCGAGAAGGCCGCCACACGTCCAGCAGGCCAGCGGGAATGCCGTGCTAAAGGGTACGCAGCTATCGGCCGACAACGCTACTACCGTCGAATCCACGGATCTCGACATGGTCATAGACCAGCCGAGACGCCTTCGAGGTTTAGAGTACCGATGTCCGTTCCCGCCCCGTATTTTGGAGATAGTGATTTCTATCGTCGGCTGTTGGAGAGTCTACCGGGGGCAACCTGGCGCCTGCTGCTGCCCGATTTTCGTTTTGATTACGTCGGCGGTAATGTCGAACAGGTTCTGGGGCATAGTGCCGACGAGTTGCTGGCACGTCCGGAGCGTCTGTTCGCCTCCGCTTCCGATCCGGCTCTCCAGGCCATGCGCGCGGACTTCATTGATGGCCGATGCGCCCAACGCTACCGCTATCGCGTGCTAGGCCCGGACGGCATTCCCCATTGCGTCGAACAGTACACCCGAGCAGAACGTGACCGTGGCGGCCGCCTGTTGGCGGTTTCCGCAGTATGTCAAACCCTGTCGCGCCGCGAGCTGGAATTGGGTGAGCAGAGTCTGGCTGCCCGAGCCTTCGATGCCTGGCTGGATGCCGGCGTGATCGTGGACGATCAGGAAATCGTCGTGCGCGTCAATCCGGCGTTCGAGACCATCACGGGCTTCGAGACTTCCGACGTATTGGGAAAGCCGGCTGGAATTTTCCGGGCCGAGTTTCGCGAACGCCGTTACCACGAGGAAACCTGGCGCTCGGTCCAGGAGGTCGGTAGCTGGCAGGGTGAGATGTGGAATCACCGCAGAGACGGCTCACGCTACCGGGAATGGCTGTCCATCGGCACCCTGCGCGGGGTCGATGGCGCGCCGACACACTATGTCCTCAGCTTTCAGGACCTGGGCCTGCGACGCCGGGTCGCGCGAAGCCGTGAGTTCGTGCACCGGAATGACGAGCTCACTGGCCTGGCTGGCCGCGGCATGTTCAAGGAAAACCTGCGCCAAGCCTTGATGGAGGCCAAGAGCGAGGGCCGTTCCGTTGCACTGTTCCTGATGGATATGGACCGCTTCAAGCCGATCAACGATTCACTCGGCCACGAGAGCGGCGACCGCTTGTTGCGCATCATCGCCGACCGCCTCAAAGCGGTTTCCCCGAGGCCAAACTGGGTGGCCCGCATCGGTGACGATGAGTTCGCCCTTATGCTTGCCGACCTGCCTCGTGACCTTGCAGTAGCCAGGGAAGTCAATGAAATGGCGCGGACCATACTGGAAGTAACACGCCAGCCGGCGACGCTGGACGGCCACAACCTTACCGTGACCATGAGTGTCGGTATCGCCCTGTTTCCTCACGACGCCTACAACGCCGAGGCAATGCTCACCAACGCCGATGCCGCCATGTATCACGCCAAGGTGCAAGGCAAGAACAACTACCAGTTCTATGCCGAAGACATGAACGCTGAAGCCATGGGCCGCTTGATTCTCGAAGGCAGTCTGCGCGGCGCATTGGAACGCGGGGAATTCGAACTGCACTACCAACCACAGATCGATGCCCGTAGCGGGCGTCTGGTGGGAGTGGAGGCCCTGTTGCGCTGGGAACATGGCGAACACGGGCCGGTATCGCCAAGTGTCTTCATCCCCATGGCCGAAGAGACCGGCGTCATTTTGCCTCTCGGACATTGGGTGCTCAACCAAGCCTGCCGTCAGGCCCGTGCCTGGGAGGACGCCGGTTTTCCCCTGCGGGTCGGTGTAAACCTGTCGGCACTGCAATTTCGCCAGCAGGATCTGCCTCACATCGTCAGGGAGGCCCTCGCCCGCTTCAATCTGGACCCGGCCAGCCTGGAACTGGAACTGACTGAGGGCACCCTCATTGAAGACGTGGGACGCACCCTGGATATGCTCCGCACCCTGAGCGAAATGGGAGTCGGCCTGTCAGTCGACGATTTCGGCACCGGCTATTCCTCCCTCAGCTACCTTCGGCGCTTTCCCATCAAAACACTGAAAATTGACCGCTCCTTTGTGCGGGAATTGACCGAGAAGGTCGAAGATGCCTCTATCGTCTCCGCCGTCATCTCTCTGGCCCACAACCTCAACCTGAACGTCATCGCCGAGGGCGTGGAAACCGAAGAACAATTCACCTTCCTGGCCGAACATCGATGTGACCAGGTTCAAGGCTACTACTTCAGCCGCCCCGTCGCGGCCGCCAAACTCACCGAAATGCTGCTGTCGAGACGTTTCGAGCTGTGACGCCTCTTTGCCAGATTGAAATTGCAATACACGGCGAATTTGTATATTCTTCGCGGCCTTGCTTTCGCGACCCGCAGCGGTCGCCCGGCGAGATTGGAGAGGTGGCCGAGCGGTTGAAGGCGCACGCCTGGAAAGTGTGTGTACGTTAATAGCGTACCGAGGGTTCGAATCCCTCCCTCTCCGCCATTTTATATAATAAAAACAGTTAGTTAAGTCCACGTTTTAGCAGCTTCAAAATTCCCCGGTACGTTCGGATTTGCCGCACCGCTTCATACAGTTCCCGGCACAATCGCTGCGGGTTGCCGTCTCGGCTTGTACCGAGAAAGCCACGATCCTGGACGCGATATCGCAGAAGGGTGAGGTGCCTCCAGTGCGTGTGCAACTTGCTGGAATATAAGGTAACCGAATGATTGATAAGCGGCTGCGACGGGTGAACTTCGATCTGCCCCCGTAGCCACCACCTCCCACGGCACCGCTCCACTACTCTCGCCCACAATCCGGATCGGCAGCGCGGGTTTCGTATGCCCCCCCCGCGCCGTGGCGGGTGATGCAACTGAACAAGCCACGATCAGCCGTCGCGGTTGATGGCTGATCGTCTACTTCTCGCCGGACTGGACGATAGTCGAAATGGCGAGGAACATCGGTGAGGGATCACCGTGGAGCGCGCCTTCGCGAACACCTTCGAGCGGCACGAAGCCGTAACGTTCATAGAAAGCGGTTGCGTCCGGTTTCGCATCGGCCACGACGCCAACGCAACCAAGCCGGTCACGTTGATCGAGGGCCAGTCCAAGAACGTGCCGCAGCAGCACACGGCCTACTCCGCTGCCCTGCACTCGAGCATGGACACCGAGTCTGGCAAGCCGCAGTACCGGCAGCGGATAGCCGGGAAGACGGCGTCGCAATCTTGCGGACGGAAGACGGTTACGTTCCAGGCTTGACGCAGCCACCGTCGCGAAACCAAGAATCCGGCTGCCTGATGCTGCAACATACGTGACCGCCAAGTGCAGCTTGAACTGGTTCTGTCCGGCGTAGTGCTGGAAGAAGCGATCGAGATCGGGCTGTCCACAGGAGAAGGTGCTTCGGTCGTCGTTCGTGCGTAGGGGGCGGATATCAATCGCTGTCGGCACGCATCAGTTCCCGAAGGTCTTCCGTCGGAGCCGGGGACTCGGCGAGCATCGCGACAACGCGATCGAAGCCTTCCTCCTCCAGGACAATCCGGGCCGGCACGAGCGCTTCGTCCGGCAATTCGCGGCGCGCTTCCATGAAGAACAGCAACGCCTGTTCGACCACGAAGTTCTTCTTCAGGCCGTGGCTCTCGGTAAATCGGTCCAGCCTCTCTTTGGTTGCCGCGGAGATGGTCGCTGAGATCTGTGACGGGGCCGCACTCATGGTTGCCTCCAAACAGCCATGGAAAAACATTTTTTACCTTGTAAAAGATAACGAACAGCTTGGAAGAGTGCAAGCAACACGAGAACGTCTGGCTTCGGCGGCGCCATGTAGCCGAAGCGTCGATTGCGTTTCTGCGTAACACCAAGACAACGCTATCCCCGCTGGGTACCGGCCATATCCCCCTTGATGCCGACGTCACGCCGATGAATAACGGGGGGGCACGAAAAAGCAGGGCGTCTCACGCACCTATAAAGACCACGACGGGTAGGCGCCGATGGCGGCGTATCTTGGCCGCGAGGGGTATTGCCTGGAAATGGAGCTGCGCGAAGGCAAGCAACATTGCCAGAAGGATACCCCGGCGTTCCTGCAGCGTAACCTCGTGCGTGCCCGCAGCCTGACCGACGAAAGCTACCGGGAGTTGCAGCAGGCCCTTCTGGAGAAACTTAGCGAGCTGGGGCACAGGGCGGTTTGAGGGCTTGTGACGTAGTTGTGACAAGCAGCGAGAATCAGAGGATCTCCGAGAAACCGCCGATTGGTTCGCCAGAAAATTATACAATTAAAACATTCTCTTACGTCCTCTCGGTTTCTCTCGCATCTAGATGCAAAAAAATCGGCGGCGGGTTCGAATCCCTCCTTCTCCGCCAAATAAGAAATTGATTTTATTGGGTTTTTATCCATAATCGAAAGCTGCTGTAATAGCAGCTTTTTCATTTGCCGGTATCATAGCGTCTGCGGTCTCGGTCTCGGCGCGCCGGATGCCGAGTACGTTGCTGTCCCCTAATGCTCTCCATAAGTGTCTGTTTGTCAATCCCTTGGGTTATACGGGGCGTTGCAGTACATTCACAGTATACCGCCAGAACCGAGGGGAGCCATGGCCACCGCCAAGACCACCACGCTGACTTTTCGCATCGAACCGGAACTGAAAGAGGCGCTGCGCACGGCGGCGGAGCGGGAGCACCGTTCCATCGCCAACATGGTGGCGGTGTTGATCATGGATTACTGCGAGAAGAACGGGATACCCGTTGAGAAACCGAAGCAAGCGGGGATGAAAGATAAATGACGACAACCATTGCTGACCTGTTGAAAGACAGCGCCTACAAGCTCAGTCAATTCAAACCTGAGCAAATTTCCGCTTTGGAGGCTTCCACCACCGTAAAGGTGACAGGTAAAAGTAAAACCCCTACGTCCTATGTCACCTGTCTGGTACGTGGCAAACCCATCAAGCTCACGCCGGAAGAAGCCGTCCGCCAGCTCTACGTGATGGTGTTGCGCGACGACATGGGCTATCCGGTCAGTCGGATGGAAATCGAGCATGTCGTCACCTTCGGACGGGAAAAGAAACGCGCAGACATTTGTATCTTCGACAAGGACAACCCCACTGCCGCCTACATCCTGGTGGAGTTAAAAAAGCCCAAGCTGAAAGATGGCAAGGAGCAACTGAAAAGCTACTGCAACGCTACGGGCGCACCCATGGGGGTTTGGACCAACGGCGAGCAAATCTCCTACTATCACCGCAAGGATCCCAACTATTTCGAAGACATTCCTGCCATTCCGACCGCCCACGAGAGGCTTTCCGACATCCTCTCCGAGCGTTGGACCATCGAAGACTTGATAAAGCTGGATAAGCTGGTCAACGAGAAGAAATCCCTCAAAGACCTGATCCTTGAAATGGAGGATGAAGTTCTCGCCAATGCCGGCGTGGACGTGTTCGAGGAACTGTTCAAGCTCATCTTCACCAAGCTGTTTGACGAATTGGAAGGGGGACGGGACAAGAAGCGCCATCTCGTCTTCAAGAACTACGGCGATACCGACATCGAGTTGAAGGCCAAGATTCAGGCGCTATTCGACCAAGCGCGGGATCGCTGGGAGGGGGTGTTTCCCGATGGAGACAAAATCCAACTGACCCCTAGCCATCTGGCGGTATGCGTCTCGTCCCTGGAAAAGGTCAAGCTGTTCAATTCCAACCTGGAAGTGGTGGATGAAGCCTTTGAATACCTCATCAACAAATCCAGCAAGGGCGAAAAAGGCCAATACTTCACGCCGCGTTATGTCATCGATATGTGCGTGAAAATGATGAATCCCCAGGCGCACGAAACCTTGATCGACACTGCCGCCGGAAGTTGCGGCTTCCCGGTTCACAGCATCTTCCATGTCTGGGAACAGATCATGCGGGAAGAAGGATTGTCCAAGAGCCATCTGTTCACCACGGAGAAAAAGCCCGCACGTTGCGAAGCCTATGTGCGGGACAAGGTATTCGCCATCGACTTTGACGAAAAGGCCGTGCGCGTGGGCCGAACGCTCAACCTCATTGCCGGGGACGGCCAAACGAACGTGTTGCACCTCAACACGCTGGACTATGAGCGCTGGAGCGACAAAACCGACGACGAGGAATGGACCGACGTTTACAACGAAGGATGGAAGCGGCTTCGCAAGTTACGCGAAATCAAGAACAACAACCGGGATTTCAAATTCGATGTATTGATGGCCAATCCCCCTTTTGCCGGTGACATCAAGGAAACCCGCATTCTGGCCAAATACGACCTTGCCCGTTCGGTCAGCCTCAGCAAGATTGCAAAGGTCGATCCAGCGGACAAGAACATTGTCGATTCCACCCACCGCGATCCGACGTTCCCCGAAGCGTTGCACGCCAGTCATGAAGCCATCTACCAAGTGGCCGATGGCACCTACCGCAAGGTCAAGGTGAAGAACCAAAGCAAGGTCGGGCGGGACATCCTGTTTATCGAGCGCAATCTACAGTTCCTCAAGCCTGGTGGGCGTATGGCTGTGGTGCTGCCCCAAGGCCGTTTCAACAATGCCAGCGACAAGAGTTTGCGCGAATACCTGGCCGCCCACTGCCGCATCCTTGCCGTGGTGGGACTGCATGGAAACGTCTTCAAGCCACACACCGGCACCAAGACCAGCGTGCTCTTCGTCCAGAAGTGGAATGATGACCCGTCCACCGGGCCGCTCTGCCCGCAAGTGGAGGATTATCCAATCTTTTTCGCCACCATGCGCGAACCGAGCAAGGACACGTCCGGCGACAAGATATACCGGCAGGCGGCGGATGGATCGCCTTTGTTGGATGAACATGGGCATTTGATCGTTAAACATGACTTGTTCAATCACGATGGATTGACCGAAGACGGGATCGCCGAGGCATTCACCGAATTTGCCAGGAAGGAAGGCTTAAGTTTTTTCGTATAGGCCCCTTCGACAAGGCGCGGTATGAGCGTCTATCGAAGGGGCTGGAAATTGCAGAGCGGCGATTGTCCGAACTAGAAAGGACTTGGCGTATAGATGCTGAGTTCTTTCAGCGGCACCATCTGGACATTGAACGAAAGCTGGCGGGGAATCAATGTGAATCCGTTGCTCGAGTAGCTATTGTTTCAGATGGCAATCATTTCTCAATTACCGATTCGTTTGTGGATGAGGGTGTTCCTTACTATCGTGGGCAGGATGCTGTAGGGAACTTTTTTATTGAGCAAGCAACGCCAAGGAAAATCACCGAAGAGGCTTTTAAGCGTAAATACATGCACCGTTCACACCTGCAGCAAGGTGACGTCTTGCTGTCAATTATTGGCACGGTAGGTGAGACAAGCTTGGTTAAAACCGAGCAGGAAGCGACTTGCAGTTGCAAGTTGGCAATCCTTAGATCAAAGGGAATAAACCCGGAATATTTGTCAACCTATTTATCTTCGGGGATCGGTCATTCTCTTACTGAAAGATGGAAAAGGGGAGCGGTGCAAACGGGGATCTTGTTGGAAGACATGGATCAATTGCCTGTGCCTCGCTTCGAATTTGGTCTTGAAAGCCGCGTAGCTGAGGTGATTGATAGAGCCTATCAATCACTCGAAGCCGGGAGGCAAGCTTCAAATAACACAGAAATAACAATTCTTAGTGTGCTTGGGCTCGGGGGGTGGAGCGTTCCAGAGCCTTTGAGTTACGTGTGTAGCAAAGGGGATGTGTTTTCTGTAGGCCGGCTGGATGCCGAGTTTCAGCAACCTAAATACGATGCTTTGCTCGCTGAGCTTTCCTCCCGTTTTTCCATTGAGGATTTATCAACGCAGGTTTCGTTTTGAAAGGGAGGACTGTGCCATATTCCGAAGATGGAACAATTCCAATCATAAGGTCTGGCGACCTTGGAAATATCGATAATAACGATGACTTTTTACGCAGTTCAGAGACTGAAAATATTTTTTACCTTAAGAAAGGCGATGTATTGATATCGTCTATTGGTTTCGGTTCAATCGGAAAGGTTCAGGTTTTCGATAAAGAAGGCCGGTTCGGCACAGTTAGCGAAGTAACCGTGGTCCGACAAAGTAAGTACAATCCGTATTATCTGGCCGCGTTTTTCAGAAGTATGCCTGGTCAAATGCAGATTGAGCGGTATATAACCGGTGCAACCGGACAACTCCATTTATATCCACGCGATGTTTCGAAATTTTGGGTTCCAGTGTTACCCAAGTATCAGCAGAACGCATTTGAAGTTCTAGCAAAACAATCGGATGTCAAGCGAAATAACGCATCACACCTACTTGACGCCGCCAAGCGTGCAGTCGAGATCGCCATTGAAAGAAATGAGAGTGCTGCCTTGAACTATTTGGAAAGTATCGTGGTTAAAACTGCGGAAGAAACGGAAGAGGAATAACCCATGGCTTTATGGCTGGTCCGCGCCGGAGCGCACGGCGAATTTGAAAAGAAGTTCCTCGAAGAGAACCGAATCTATCTCACCTGGGATGGACTCTCGCACGATCTGGTCGCGTTGAAGAATCGCGGACAACTCCGCGCCTTGCTGGAGAAGGTCTATCCCGACGCGCCCAAGGGCCGGATCACCAATAACCTTGGGCAGATTTGGGCGTTCAGTCACGGGATCGCCAAGGGCGATTGGGTTGTCCTGCCGAGCAAGCAGAAGCCCGCTATTCATGTGGCAAAGGTGACAGGGGGTTACACCTTCAATCCCGATGGCGATGATCCGTTCTTCCATTACCGGGATGTAGAATGGATTGTTCAGGATGTGCCGCGTACCAACTTCGATCAGGATTTGCTCTATTCCTTCGGTGCCTTCATGACCGTCTGCCAGGTGAGCCGCAACGACGCCGAGCAACGGATTCACAAGATGGCGAAGAATGAATGGAAGTTCGCCGGCACGATGCCAAGCGCCAAGAAGAAAGCGGAAGAGGAAGGCGCGGAGTCCGGCGAAGGGTTGGAGGACTTGGCGCAGGCCGCACGGGATCAGATTGCGAAACTGATTATTGCCCGGTTCCAGGGGCACGGTATGGCCCGGCTGGTGGATGCGGTGCTTCGCGCTAGGGGATATACCACCTATCTGAGCCCCGAGGGACCGGATAAGGGCATCGACATTCTGGCGGCGCCGGAGCCGATGGGCTTTGGCGAGCCGCGTGTCTGCGTACAGGTGAAATCCGGCGATTCGGCCTTGGATCGCCCGACGCTGGATCAACTGATTGGCGTCATGCAGAACGTCCAGGCCAGTCATGGGCTGTTGGTATCCTGGGGTGGATTCAAGTCCAGCGTGGACAAGGAGGAAGCCACGCAGTTCTTCCGGGTTCGCTTGTGGGATCAGGGAGACCTGATCGACCAGGTGCTTGCGCACTATGACAAGCTGGACGAGGAAATCCGCACGGAATTACCGCTGAAACGGATTTGGGTGGTGGCGGACCCAGCGGAGTAACGCCGTCGGACCGCCCGTCACGCCGCTTGCAAGC
>JAGRGI010000019.1:0-7623 GCA_020445565.1 Chromatiales bacterium | reverse complement strand
GGATTCAACGGATCGTGGTACTTGTGGGCGGCGGCATAGTCGAGGATGTTTTCAATCCGGCCCTGTACCCGATAGTTGTGACGGCGCATACAACTAACCCTGGTGAACCAGGTAGTTGAAAGCGGCCAGAGCGGCCTTGGCGCCCTCGGCAGCGGCGATCACCACCTGCTTATCGCGACCGTCGTTGACATCACCGGCGGCAAAAACGCCACGCAGTCCCGTCTCTAGTCCGCGATCCACATGTATCTCGCCACGCTGATTGGCCTCCAGCAAATCCAGCGCATAGTCGGAGCTTGCCGCCAGGCCAATCTCGATGAAAACCCCGTCCACCTCGAGCCGGTGTTCACTGCCGTCGTTGCGATTGGTGACAGTGAGGCCGGTGACCCATTCATCGCCATGGATCCCCTGCGGTACGAAACCCTTCAACACCTTCACCGGGGAGGCGCTAACCTTGTCTTGCAGAATGGCATCGGCGGACCAGTCGCCACGCGAGATCAGAGTAACATGCAGGGCGATGTTGCTCATTTCGATGGCCGCCTCCAGGGCCGAATTACCGCCGCCAATAATGGCGATACGCTTGCCTTTGAACAGCGGGCCATCGCAGGTGGCACAATAAACCACGCCCTTACCAGCCAGAAGCTTTTCACCGGGAATATTGAGCCTGCGCTTGTCGGCGCCGCTGGCAAGAATGGCCGTGCGGCCGTGGATCTCCTTGCCCGAGGCGGTGGTAATCACACGGCAGCGCCCCTTGACAGACAGGCCGGTGACCCGTTCCCCGATCAACTTGGTGATGCCGTAGCGGTTCGCGTGCTCTTCGAACTGGGCCACCAGCGCCGGTCCGGTCACCGAGGCGATGCCGGGATAGTTCTCCACCTCAGCGGTAGAGCCGAGTTGGCCACCGATGTCCAGGCTGACCACGGCGACCGAGAGATTTTTACGTGCCGCGTATAAGGCTGCGGAGAGCCCGGCCGGACCGGCGCCGACGATCACTAGATCGAAGATGTTCTGCAGTTCGGTTACTGTTCCAATACCCAGTTTACGGTCGAGCTCGCCGGTGGCATTGAGCTGCGCCAGGTCGTCGTACCCACCAATGGCGTCATCATCAATGAAAATCTGCGGTACCGTCCGACGCCGAGAACGATCGACCATCTCCTGCTCAAGCGCCTCGTCCTGGGTCGTGTCGATCTCCTTATAATTCAAACCCTTCGACTTCAGCATGGCCTTGGCCTTGTTGCAATAGGGGCACCAGGATTTAGAGTAAACCTCGATCTTATGCGTCATCTGGAACTTCCTCATCGGCACATTGTTTGTACATTGGCAATGTGGCCCAAGCTACTTTGCCGATCTGCATTTGGACCGCCACGTTTTCTTCGGTGACGCAAGCCACCGCATGCGGGATCATCCCGGAAGGTGTCTCCCGCTTGATCTTCCCTCTTGTTGCTGGTGTTCCGCGCCCGCCGTATGCCGTGGGAGCCTTCGCCGCAAGAGGCTATAGATCTCAGTAACCACGGGATAAAAATCGAGACTGGCTTCACAGTCATCAGGTCAAACCGCTTGCCCCGGAACCTGGCAGAGAGGTTCAGCGTGCCTTTCGCGCTGAGGATTTCAGTCTTCATGGAGCGTTCCCTGACATGCGGTCTACGACCGCCCGCCTTTGAGGCGGACGGCTTTGCATAAGGCGATCAGAGGTCGCCCGGTGCCACCTCGCCGATCTGGAGCCACTGGCCTTCGGCCTTGAGGATGTTGCCGGGGATATCCTTCTTCCACGTCTGCAGCACATCGAGGTTCTTGTTGACGTAGAGGCGGCCCTCGACGATTTTGAACGCCTTGCCGTCCACATCGAACTTCTTGCCGAGCGACGCTCCGAAGGCGCAGTAGCCACCGTAGGCAGGTGCATATTTCGCCGGATTGGCGCGGAACTGGTCGCGATTCGCAGCCGATGCGAAGCGGTACACGGCGCCATCGTGTTGCGCCGTGTACCGCTCAGAACCGACAACCGGTTTGTTCTCCGTAAAGTAGGCCACCGTGTCATGGCCGGCGAGAATGACGTCGTTGGCGTCGGTCGCCGTTTCCACGCCGGATACCGCGATGGTCGACGCGGCAAGCAGCGTGGCCGCGGTGATTGCTTTGATCGTGTGTCGCATTTGTCAATCTCCTGATGGGTTACTGGATTTAAAGTGCGTTTTCAGACTCCACCGTGAAAGGCGTCTATTGCCTTCCGTTACCTCACCGATCGCTAGGTACAAAGGGGCCCCTTGGCGTATCGTGGGAAGTACTTTAATCTTTGGTAGCAACGTTATGTATGCCTAAAAATGTGGAATCTGTGTCTGAAACCGTTGAGTTTGTCGATGCACTCAGTGATTGGCTACGTCGGATAGATTTCCGTGCCGAGGTGTTTTTCCGCGCCGAATATTGCGGCAATTGGGCGGTGAACACGTCGGGAAGCAACAATGTGCCTTTTCACCTGGTTGCCCAGGGTGAGGGCTGGTTGCACGGCGAGGCCAAGCCGCCACAGCGTCTGTTGCCGGGAAATCTGGTGTTCTTCCCGCATGATCAAGCCCACGTCCTGTCGGCTACGGAGGAAATTCCGCTGCCCGAAGTGGTGAACCGGACGCCTGCGATGCCCGATGAAGGGCCGGCCACCCGCTTGGTCTGTGGCTACTTCCTGTTGGATCGCCAGTTGGCGGCACCCTTGCTGGCGGGACTGCCTTCCACCATCGTGCTGAATCTTGCCGATGCACCCAGCTCGAGTGCCCGTGAGCTGGTCCACCTGCTGATGCGCGAGGCGGCGGAGAAGCGCCCCGGCGGCGACGTCGCAGTCGACCGATTGGCAGAATTGGTGTTCATCGAGGCGTTGCGCACGGAAGGGGAGGCCGGGCGACTGGTTGGCGTTTTCAGCGCACTCGGCGATCCGCGCCTGGGTACTGTTCTGGCAGCTATCCATCGCCACCCGGAAGAGTCACATAGGCTTGAGGATATGGCGGCCGCGTCGAATCTCAGCGAGTCGGCGTTTACGCAGCGTTTCAAGAAGGCCGTGGGCATGACACCCGGACAGTATGTTCGGCACTGGCGTTTGCAGACCGCGGCACGTGCCCTGAGAGAAACACAACGAGCAATGACAGATATCGCCACCAGCGTGGGGTACGATTCCGACGTAGCCTTTCGCAAAGCATTCCGAGCGTACTTCGACCAGAGCCCCGGCGCTTATCGGCAATTGGCGAGCGTCCATTCCCACTTAACCGCTTCAGACGAATGACCTTGGTCGAAAAGTCCCATGACCTAATTTCGATTTAAAGAAAGTGGTTCGTCACGCGAATGTGCGCATGGTTTTCAATGCCGGAAGGTTTTTTCACAAGCAAGCCCAATGACAAGCAGTCAATTGAAGCGGGAAGGACTGGCCCAACGCTGGTAGTGTCCCATCGTTGGGGTGTTTTTGCTTGGCGTAGGGTGAAACAGCATACGTCAGAGCCGTACTGAGCACGCCACGATAGAAAAAGCCCCGGCTCAGCGGGGCTTTCGAGGCGTTGTAGGTCGTTTATCCGTCTGCGGGTTCACCCACCTATTTTATGTTTCCCTATCAAGCCTTGAAATCAGGTCCGAAGATAGAGATAGGCTGGAGATTCTTCGCACGACAACAGTGGCGCAACGGGCGGTCTTCACCGCAAGTCTGCGTCGACTGGCACTGACGCTTCAACCGATTCGGCCAGTGGTGCCTGGAAGCCAGAGAGTACATAGGCGCGTTCGCTAGGCGCAAAACGCGGTGCCAACAGCGCGTCATTGATTTCGCGGGTGACTGCAAATCGATTGAACTCTCGCGGCGAAAGATACAGTCGCGTATTGGGTTGTCCGTCAGAGGAGCCGTTGACGTCCGCCTCTTCGAACGAGATGACGCCATCGCCGTTCTGGTCCACCTTTGCCACCTCCGCCGCGTAGGACAGGAAAAAGCGATCGGGGATCGATGTCACGCCAGGGTGAAACGACTGTGTGCGCAGGAAAACATTGTAAAGAATCTCACGATCCACAGCGCTTGGGTTGAAGCGCAAGCGAAACTCAGCCTGTCCTGAACCGGGCTCGGCCTCGGTGCGGTCCGGGTCGCGCGGGTTGTCTGGATCATCGCCATACACCACCTTGTCATTGGTTATGCCAAACGGTCCGGAACCCGGAATGACGGTCTGGAGGTTGCGCAGGTTTTCATACTGCAATCCGGCGACATACGTACCAGGCACGCCGCCTGAAAAAATAATCTCATAGTGCGGAAAGATCCAGTTCGTTCCCGAGTTGAACTCCCAATACGCGTGACCGTCGCTCTGCTGCAAGGTGTTCCATGCGCCCATGCTGACGGGGTGGGCTATGGTGTTCTTGCCAATGTCCGGGAACACATCCCCTGCGCTGGGGAAGCGGGCCTCCTCGCCGTCCACTGTAAAAATATTTCCTGGTACGTTGTTACCGCTGCCCATTGCGGCCAACGCTGCCGCATCAGCAGGGGTAATGGTATTGAACTGTGCGCTGCCATCCACACGTGGCTCAGCAATGGACGGTACGGGGATGTCTTGAATCATCCAGCCCTCGTACCAGCCGGATTCATTGTTGATGACAAATAACCCAGAGATGTCGGTAAACACATCGATGAAGGCGCCAGGATCGTCCGGGTCCGTTGGCAGGCCAGGCTTGGGTTCTAACACTAAGCGAACAGCACCGATAGTAGGCAACCCATCATTAGCAGCATTCGCACCCGTCTGGAGCGCGCGATCATTGATGCCAGGTATTCTCGCGGTCCAGATATTGGGCTGAAAGCCTGTGGTATCCAGCAGGTAATACTGAAACAATTCGCTACGCCCCTCGGCCTCGTTGAATATTGTTGTTGGCAACAGCGAATGCGGCCTGCCGGCCATTTCCACCAGACGATCCCGCAGCGGTGCAGGGTTATCAATGACATCACCGCGTCGTGCGATGGCGCGAGCATCCTGTTGTAAGGTGATTGCGTTCTGTGTGCCTTGTAAGTTGCGGCCATTGTTTCCGTTTGCAGCCCCAACACCGACGCTGGATAGGGCGACCGCAAGGCTGACCCCGAGGGGGATGGGTTTCAGGTGGAAGTATGTTTGCATGTCAATTTCCTCTAACTTGGTAAGCGAGCGACTTGAACGCGGAACAGCCCGCAGCCGAAGCTTTGCTCCGCGCGGTTCTGAATCTGTCCGTCTCAATCAAGGTATCGGACGCTTGATGAAGAGGCTTCCTGAATCTTGCTAAACTGTTTGCAGAAGTTTGCTGTATTTTCTGCGGGATGAATGAACCGCTTATCGAGGCATCGCATGCCATGCGAGTAAATGGCTATGAGTGGAAGGGCGGTAGGAATCGGCCGCTGGGTGTCATCCTTTGGATAAAACGAAATTATCTTCTCATGGATCATCGGCAGACTTTATTGCCGTGTCCTTTCAGAAAAGTGCGAATCATCGTTCATTGCCGTCTTGGTTATAGTCAAAACAGTAAGGTTCCACCCGTGAACGCTTTCTATCACTTGCTAAATAAGTTGTAATAATTTTATAGACTTGACGGATAATTCGAGTTGTGAAATAGCAATGTCAGGTGGTTTTCTTCAGGCGATATTCTCCCGGCGTCACCCCTCGATACCTTTTAAACACCTGAGAAAAATGGGCTTGATGGCTAAAGCCGCATAGCAACGCGATATCTGATACCGCGTAACTAGACTGCTCAAGCAATTGCTTCGACTTCTCAAGCCGCACTTTAATCACATACTGATGCGGGCTCAAACCAACGGCTTTTTTAAAGCAGCGAGCGAAATGGTAGAGGCTCATATTTGCCTCCGCGGCCAATTCGGTCAGCGTAAGCGGACTGCTAAGGTTCGCAGCAATATACTCGCGAACTCGAGCCAGTCTTAATGCAGAACCGGTTTCGGGTGTTGCGCCCAATAGACCAGAGGAAAGCGCCGTTTGGCGTTGTACTTCGATCAGCACCATTATCAACAAAGTTTCGATAAACAGCACGTCAGGCGGGAGTCCAGTCGTCAGCTGACTACGCGCCAACTCCGCCAAATGATGCATCGTGGGTACAGCAGCGCCTTGCAGCATAGGCACTGTTGTCGATGGCCGGGCGTTTCGAGCCGGCATTACCCGTTCGATATAGTTGGGGGCGATGGAAAACAGCAAGGCCTGTGAAGGTTTCTCAGAAATTGCCCTAAGACGGGTGCCAGCAGGCGTAACATTGAAACTACCTTTCTCAAAACGCACTTTTGTAACGTCTCCGGACCCAATACCGCGGCTGCCTTGGCTTGGTTCCAGCCAGTATGTAATCAAGTGCCGTGGCAGAATCATGTCGACTTGATACGCGCTGGGGCGGTGCAAATCTAACGTGGCCCCATCTACCGTAATGCGCGGGCCCCAAACGGGAATTTCCCGCATAGGAATATCTGTTTCTGGGATGCGCGTATGGTGTGAGTGTTCCCTTACCTCATCAAAATCTCTGCGCGAACTGTCTTGTGTGTCCAAGTCCCGTGGTCTCATGCTGGTAAGCTCAGATCTGAGGCTAGGAATTCATATCCTTCGTTTATGTTCATCGACCAGACGTCGTGATCCTTCACATTTCAGTCTGTTAGTTACCGCAATCGACCAGATCAGCGTGCCTTATAGAATAGGCTGACATACTGCTGCGCTCATGCGGACTTAACTGTTTAGAACAGACCGACTGGCCGCGTCTGTCCTTTCAAGTGACGGGTTAAGACGACTGTTCTTGAGTTGGAATTTCCCTTTGCCTGCTCCAACCACATGGCAAGGATTGAATTGAAACCCGGAATAGATCCTTACTTGCTACTGCACTACTTAATACATTCCGTGGAAACGGGCAATTTTCTGCATTGAGCACCAATTTTTACGGATTTAGCGACAAAAGAGCCCGTTCTATCCGCTACGCCCCCTTCCATCGGCGTAGCGCATCTGCTCACGAAAGACATCAGTCTTAAGGTGCTAAAGGTCGGGAAAATTTTCCACCAAGTGGTATACAGGGGTGTCGGGCACGGCCTGGGAGGGTTTGCCGTCCGTCCCCAATCGGCAGGGCAGGCCCCGCAGGAGAGCAACGTCGAAGGGCTGTGGTCCACGGCCATCTCCTTGTCGGCACGCAAGGGCTGCATACCGACCGCCCGGATGGCGGGTTCGATCAGTTCGGCAAAGGCGGTGCCGAAGTCGATGGTCCTGCAGGTCATCCGGTTTCTGGCCCAAGGGCATGAGAACGAAGCACAGTGGCGTAGTCATTGCGATTACTCCGACGGTAAGCATGACCCGCGCGGATGAGTGCGCACCCCGATCAGCGAATATGGGCGAGGATGCCTTCCAGTTCGTCCAGACTGTTGTATTCGATCTGTAGCTTGCCCTTGCCCTTGCTGCCCTGGTGGATGGTAACGCGGGCACCGATCTTTTCCGACAGATCCAGTTGCAGGCGGCGGACATTGGGGTCCTCGGCCGGCTTGGCAGGTTTATCCTTGGACTGTTCCTGAAATTTGCGCACCAGAGCCTCGGTTTCGCGCACGTTAAGGCCACGTTCGACAACCTGCTCGGCGGCCTGACTTTGATCCTTGCCCTTCAGAGCGAGCAGGGCGCGGGCGTGGCCCATCTC
>JAGRGI010000172.1 GCA_020445565.1 Chromatiales bacterium | reverse complement strand
CCGATCATGATGTCGAGCTGGTAGTCCTCCATGGCCGGATACAGGACTTCTTCCACCACCGGACTGAGACGGTGAATCTCGTCAACGAACAGCAGATCGCGGGGCTCCAGATTGGTCAGCAAAGCCGCCAGGTCGCCGGGACGTTCCAACACCGGGCCGGAGGTCTGGCGCAGATTGACGCCCAGCTCGTTGGCGATGATATGGGCCAGGGTGGTCTTGCCCAGACCGGGCGGGCCGAAGATGAGGACGTGGTCCAGGGCCTCGTCGCGACGGCGGGTGGCCTCGATGAAGATCTCCATCTGCTCGCGCATGGCCGCCTGGCCAACGTATTCGCAAAGGCGCTTGGGACGCAGCGCGCGTTCCTGTGCCTCATCACCGTCGGCCAGCTGGGCGGTGACGACGCGGCTCGGCTCGATCACGAGCGTACCGCCGATTTCAGCGCCGCACGGATGATCTCCTCGCTGCTCAAACCGTCACTCGCCACGTCCCGCACCAGACGCAGGGCCTCGGCGGGTTTGTAGCCAAGGGACTCCAGGGCGCTGACGGCCTCGCGGTTGGGTGCGGCCAGGGCCGAACCGGGCGGCATTCCGCCCGGTACGGAAACCGTGGGGGAAAGAAAGCTGGGCAACCGATCGCGCATCTCCACGATCAAGCGCTCCGCCGTCTTGCGGCCGATGCCGGGCAGGCGCACCAGGGCCGCGCTGTCCTCCTGCTCCACGCAACGGGCAAAACCCTCCGCGTTGATGCCGGAGAGGATGGCCAGGGCCATCTTGGCACCGACCCCATTGACCTTGATGAGGCTGCGGAACATGGCCCGCTCGCCGGTATCGGCAAAGCCGAACAGGATATGAGCATCGTCACGGATGGCCAGATGGGTATAAAGCATCACCGTGGTACCGGTCTCCGGCAGCTTGTAGAACGTAGACATGGGTGCTTCCACCTCATAGCCCACGCCCCCCACGTCCAGCACCAGATGGGGCGGCGATTTCTCCACCAGGTTGCCACGCAGAAAGCCGATCACTGCCAGCGGCCCCTGCGGGAGTGACTGCCGATCCCCGCCCGCGACAAGGTACTGCGGGTATGGCTGTGACACAGGGCCACAGCCAGGGCGTCAGCGGCATCGGGGGCCAGATCCTCCGCGATGCCCAGTAATACCTTTACCATGTGCTGTACCTGGATCTTCTCTGCATTGCCGCCACCCACGGTCGCCTGTTTGACCGCCTTGGGCGAATACTCGAATACCGGCAGATCGGTTATCACCGCCGCGGCGATGGCCGCGCCCCGCGCCTGGCCCAGCTTCAGCGCCGAACCGGCGTTGCGATGCATGAATACCTGCTCCGCCGCGCACTCCGTGGGGTTGTGCCTGGCGATGATCTCGCTGATGCCTTGAAAAATCGTCTTCAAACGGCCGGGCATATCACCACTGTCGGTGCGAATACAGCCACTGGCCACATATTGAGTACGCCCGCCCACGACATCGATAATCCCGTAACCGGTAATGCGCGAACCCGGATCGATGCCGAGAATTCTGTTCATATGGGTGTCACAGCTGCTCCAGAATCTCGTCGGAGATATCGGCGTTGGAGTAGACGTTCTGCACGTCGTCCAGATCTTCAAGGTTTTCCAGCAAGCGCACCATCTTGCCGGCGGTATCCAGATCCAGCTCTGCCGAAGTGGAGGCACGCATGGTGGTCTCTGCGCTCTCCGGCTCGAAACCGGCAGCGATCAGCCCGTCCTTCACCGCCTCGAAGTCTTCCGGCGTGGTGAGCACGTCCACCGAGCCGTCCGGATTGGTCACCACGTCCTCCGCGCCCGCCTCCAGGGCCGCCTCCATGATGCCCTCCTCGTCACAACCCACAGAATAGCTGATCATGCCGACATGGGAGAACAAATAGGACACAGACCCGTCCGTACCCAGGTTTCCACCGGCCTTGGAGAAGGCATGGCGCACCTCGGCGACGGTGCGATTGCGGTTGTCCGTCAGACAGTCCGCCATGACCGCCACGCCACCGGGGCCGTAACCCTCATAGCGCACCTCTTCGTAGTTGTCTCCATCCATATCGCCGGAACCGCGCTTGATGGCGCGCTCGATGGTGTCTTTGGGCATATTGCCGGCCAGGGCCTTGTCCATGGCCAGACGCAGGCGTGGATTGGATCCAGGGTCGCCCCCGCCCATGCGCGCTGAAACAGTGATTTCGCGAATCAGTTTGGTGAACAGTTTGCCGCGTTTCTTATCCTGGGCGCCCTTGCGGTGCTGGATATTCGCCCATTTGCTGTGACCGGCCATAGGACCTCAAAATCGAGTCTGTGAGTTTCGCAGGATTTTTGCCCGGAAAACGGGCGGATGAAGAAAGCGCGTAGTTTAGCACCGGCATTGGGGTGGGAACACAGGGAGAGCCCCTTTGACGGCCCGCAACCGGCGGTCACTGGCGTGTGTTCAAAGAAGGCTTGGAGATTGCGGACCACAGGCATCGGTTCACATGCCTTCAATGGCGTCTTCCAAGCGGCTGGCCGGCAGGATCTCCATCCCGCTGATCGCCCGTTTGGGCGTGTTTGCCTTGGGGACGATGGCCCGCTTGAAGCCGTGTTTGGCGGCCTCACGCAGACGCTCCTGGCCCGCCGGCACCGGGCGGATCTCGCCGGCCAGACCGACCTCGCCGAACACGACCCAGTCCGAAGGTATCGGGCGGTTGCGAAAGCTCGAGAGTGCCGCCAGGAGTACGGCCAGATCGGACGCCGGTTCGGTGATGCGCACGCCGCCGACGACATTGAGAAACACGTCCTGATCGAACATGGCGATACCGCCGTGGCGATGCAGCACGGCCAACAGCATGGCGAGCCGGTTTTGTTCCAGCCCGAGGCTGACCCGTCGCGGATTGCCGCCGTGGCTTTCGTCCACCAGCGCCTGCACTTCCACCAGCAACGGGCGGCTGCCCTCGCGGGTAACCATCACCACACTGCCACAGACCTCCTCTTCATGGCGGGAGAGAAAGATGGCGGAGGGATTGCTTACCTCTTTCAGACCGGTCTCCGTCATGGCGAACACGCCCAGCTCATTAACCGCGCCGAAGCGGTTTTTCACCGCCCGGATCACGCGAAAGCGGCTACCGGAATCACCTTCGAAATAGAGCACGGTATCCACCATATGCTCCAGTACCCTGGGCCCGGCCAGAGTCCCTTCCTTGGTGACGTGACCTACCAGGAACAGGGAGGTGCCGGTTTGTTTTGCATAGCGCACCAACTGTGCGGTGCTCTCGCGCAATTGACCGACCGCACCCGGCGCCGATTGCAGTTGTTCGGTGTAGACGGTTTGGATGGAGTCCACCACCATAACCTGCGGCTTTTCGGTGCGCGCAACATCCAGGATGCGCTCCACCGAGGTTTCGGTGAGCAGGCGCAGGCCACCGGCTTGCAGGTGCAGGCGCCGGGCGCGCAGGCTCACCTGTTTGAGGGACTCCTCACCGGTCACATAGAGCGTACCCAGCGCGGCGCCCAGATGCACCACAGTCTGCAACAGCAAGGTGGACTTGCCGATCCCCGGATCACCGCCCAGCAGCACGACGGACCCGGGCACCAGGCCGCCACCCAGGACCCGATCCAATTCGCCCAGTCCGGTGCCGGTGCGGGCCTCCTCGTCCAACACGACTTCGCGGAGCGCTTGCACCCGGCTCGGACCTTCGCCGGCATACCCCGCCAGCCTGGGAGATACCTTGCCTGGGGTTTCGGCCAGAGTCTCCTGCAAGGTGTTCCAGGCACCGCAATCGCCGCACTGTCCGGCCCATTTGGGCTGTTGCGCGCCGCAGGCGGAACACACATAGATGGTTTTGGCTCGCACGCCCATGCCGGTTCGCAGCTTCCCTGTCAGGAGAAGCCTTCGTCCTCGTAGTGATTGGGATTGGCGTAGTTCTGGAAACGCGTGTAGCGCCCCTGAAAGGTCATGGGCACCATGCCGATCGGACCGTTACGCTGCTTGCCGATGATGACCTCGGCCATGCCCTTGTGCTCACTATCGGGGTTGTAGACCTCATCGCGATAGATGAAGACGATAACGTCTGCATCCTGTTCGATCGCTCCCGATTCACGAAGATCCGACATCCTGGGCCGCTTGTCCGGGCGCTGTTCAAGACTGCGGTTGAGCTGGGAAAGGGCGATCACCGGTACGCTCAGCTCCTTGGCCAGGGCCTTGAGCGAACGGGAGATTTCAGAGATTTCGGTAGCGCGGTTCTCGGCGGCGCCGGCGGTTTGCATGAGCTGCAGGTAATCGATAACCACCAGGGAGAGATCCTTTTGTTCGCGCTTGAGACGTCGGCAACGGGCTCGCAGCTCGACCGGATTGAGGGCCGGGGTGTCGTCGATGAACAGCGGCGTCTCGGCCAGGATGGCGACGGCGGAACTCAGCCGCGGCCATTCCTCGTCGTCCAGCTTGCCACTGCGCACGCGGGTCTGATCGATGGCGCCCAGTGAAGAGATCATGCGCAGTGCCAGGGCCTCGCCAGGCATTTCCATGCTGAAAACAGCAACCGGCCGGCGGGTCTTGATGGCGGCATTTTCGGCGATGTTCATGGCGAAGGTGGTCTTGCCCATGGAGGGCCGGCCCGCGACGATCAGCAGGTCCGAGGGCTGCAATCCGGAGGTCATTTCGTCGAAATCGTCGAATCCGGTGGTAAGACCGGTAATGGGGTCGTCCCGATCGAACAACTCCTCGATCCGTTCCACCGTGGTCTTCAACAGGCCGCGGATATGACGGAACCCTCCCTTGCCGCGCGAGCGCTGCTCGGCGATCTCGAACACCAGACGTTCGGCGTTGTCGAGCATGGCCGCGCTGTCCTGGCCTTGGGGGTCATAGGCGGAATTGGCGATCTGGGTGGCAACGTCTATGAGCTGCCGCATCACCGAGCGTTCGCGCACGATATCGGCATAAGCGGTGATATTGGCAGCGCTGGGGGTCTCCTTGGCCAGCAGACCCAGGTATGGCAGCCCGCCGGCACTCTCCAGATCGCCGCTGCTTTCCAGATAACCCGACAGGGTGATGGCATCGCAGGGTTGCCCCCGGTCCACCAGATCCTTGACGGCCCGAAAGATCAGCCGATGATCGCGGCGATAGAAGTCCTCTTCGCCGATTTTGTCACCTACCTGGTCCCAAGCCGAGTTTTCCAGCATCAACCCCCCCAGGACGGCTTGTTCGGCCTGAATGGAATGGGGAGGAACCCGTAGCGCCTCGGTGGCGGTGTCGCGGTATTCGGGGGGTGGTGGGGGATCGTAGTCGTTCATGCTGGTCGAAGAAACGGCCACCGCACCCGGCAAGAGTACGGTGGCTCCCGTCAAAAGTGGAAACGGGGCATTCAGCCCATGACGCGATTGCGGCCCTTGGCCTTGGCCCGATAAAGCATTTGATCCGCGGCCTCGATGAATTGGCCGCATTCGTCGTAGTTGTCCCACTGCGCCACGCCGGCACTGAAGGTGGCCCGAAAAGACCCATGCGGCCCACCATGCTCCAGGGCGTTGAATTCCACACGCAGTTCTTCCAACAGGCCGACGCCGTCTTCCTTGCTGGCACCCGGCAGGATCAGCGCGAACTCCTCACCACCATAGCGACCGATCAGGTCGGCACCGCGCAGGCGGCCTATCAGCACGCGAGCCAGACTACGCAGTACCTGATCGCCTGTGCGGTGCCCGTATTTGTCGTTGATGGACTTGAAGTGATCGATGTCCAGCATGGCAAAGGACAGCGGCCGGCCGTTGCGTTTGGCCACCATGCTCTCTCGCTTGAGATTTTCGACAGTGCAGGAATGGTTCAACAAGCCGGTGAGACTGTCCCGCGTCATGGCGGCCCGTACCCGACGCCCCCGGGCGGCTCGGATACGAACGGATTCCACCAGATGCGCCAGATCGGTGGATTTGTTCAGATAGGCGTCGGCACCGCTTCGCAGTGCTCGGTGCTGCACATTGGACGCGGAGGAACCGCTGAGGAACAGGATCGGCACCCCCAGATACGCATCGCCCTGGCGAATCACCCGCGCCAGCTCCAGCCCGCTGCACGTGGGCAACTCCACGTCCAACACGATGACCTCCGGCCGAAAACTGTCCAGAACACCGAGCAGGTCCTTTGGGTCTGCCACCCACTCGACACGCATTCCGTCCAGTTCCAGGTTGGCCACCGCCCAGGCAGCAAAATCCTCGTCGTCTTCCACTATCAATACGCGGTAAGGGGTCAGCAGCGCCTCATGGGTCAGACGCAGGATGCGATCCGCCAGCAGCGACGGATCGACGGGTTTGACGTAGAGACCCTCGGCACCACAGCGAACGGCACGCAGCCGGGATTGCAGATCGTCCTCCGACGCCAGCACCAGGGCTGTGGGGTTGGACGCCTGGTGAAGTATCCCTGGCCGGGATTCAGCCTTGTCCAAATCGATGAGAACGGCAGTGGGCGGCTGCAAGGCCGGGCGAGGCCCGTTGCCGGCAAATACCTGAACGCCGTGCGGCCGAAGATGAGCGGCGAGAGAAGCAGCCAGTTGTGCCTGATCCTCTTCCAGCCAAACCCAGGGATCAGAATCGCAGGCACGTCCCTCCTCTACCTCTGCGGAGAAGGCGCTGTCAGCTCCTTGGTTTGGATTTCCGTCGCCCGAGCGCATCCAGACCCCCCCAAGGTTTGCTGCGAATGCCCGATAAGTATGGTTGCTTCGTCGCCTGCTTGCCGGGCATGTGCCGCACGTAGGCCATGATTTCACAGAAAATGACAGCAAGCCCCGACCCGGCCGGTAAAAGCCTGCGGCAATTCTACCTGGATTCCTCCGGTTTCGTGGCACACTCTTTCGAAAGCACATCGGCCAGACGGTTGCCGGTGATGTAAGCGATGTTGAGATAGAGTTGCCGGGCCAGGAAGGGCGATGTACGGCCGATCCTCACCAGATTCTTCCAGTTGAGCATCAGCACCTCGGTCGGCCTGAGAGCCACGGCTGTCGCAGTGCGCGGCACATTGCCCACCAGCGCCACTTCGCCGAAGACCTGGCCGGGATAGAGGGTCTTGACCCGCTGCTCCTCACCACCTTGCTGCTTTCGGATATCCACGCGGCCAGTGAGAATCACATACATATGACTGCCCTCCTCACCCTCGCGGATGATGTAGTCGCCAGCGGAGAATTTCTCGCGCAGGCCGGACAGCACCAGTTTGCGAATCTGCCACTGATTGAAGTCGAAAAACAAGGCGGAGTGTTTGGTGAACCTGCGCCGAATACGTACCGACATCAAATCCCAGAGTGTAATGAGGTCGATACGTGACAGCAGCACCGGCGTGATCAGAAAATTCGCGAACAGGGCCAGCATGATGACCATGGCGCTGAGCAGGCCGAAATAGCTCACCGGTGGAAACCCGGAGAACGCCAGGGTGGCGAATCCCAGTGTCAGTGCGATGGAGGTGGCGATAATCGGCCGCGCCTCCTCCAGCATGGTTTCGCGGATTGCATCATGGTTGTCACCGGTTTTTCGAATCTGTTGGTTGTAGCGCACCATGAAGTGCATGGTGTCGTCCACGCTGATGCCAACGGCGATGGCTGCCACCATGGCCGTGCTGGTGTCCAGCGGAATAGCGAAATAGCCCATGACACCAAACAGGATCACGATGGGAAACAGATTGGGGATGATCGCCAGCAGACCGGCGCGCAGATTGAAAAACAACACGGCGATGAGCACAAAGATAATCACCAGCATCAACCCCAGAGAGCGTGCCTGCCCCTCTGCCATGCGGTCGGCCGCCTCGTTGGTGAGCACCGACTCTCCGGTGATTTGAACGTTTAGATTCCGGTCCAGCTTCTGATCGATGAAGCGGCGCAGATCGGCTATTGCCAGATTGACATCGCGCGATGCGTCCAGGTGATGTCGGACCGAGACACGCGCCATGCTGAAGTCGGGATTCACATAGGCCGCCACCTGCTCGTGCCGGATGAAATTCATGTATTCCTCGACCTGCTCGTCCATATCGGGCGCGTACAGATTTTCCGCTTCGGGATCATCCATCACCGTATGCACGACCTTCAAGAAATCCAGAAACGACAGGGATTTATCGAAATAGGGCGATTGTTCGAGGTAGCGCTGCAGCTTGCGAATCTCCCCCAGATAGCGCAGCCGCAAAAAGGTGCCCTCGATGCGGGCATCCAGAACGACGTCGATGCTGTACATACCGGCCAGACTGCGATTGAGCGTGTCCGCCCGCTGCTTCACGGCGGCGGATTCGTCGAAATACCCCATGGTATTGGTGTCTACCCGCAAATTGGCTGCATGACTGATTGCCAAGCCGAGCACCAGCACGGCCCCAAGCAGTACCAGACGGCGATGACCATCGACGAAGCGATAGAGGGCGAAGCCCAGCCTGGAGTACCCATCGGCCTTGCCTGCGCTGATTTCGCCCGCCACCCCGTAGCGGCACAACAGCGACGGCACCAACGCCACGGTGACGACGAAGTTGAAGAACAGCCCCGTTGAAGCGACCAACCCGAAACGCTGTAGAAGCTCGATGTCGTTGGTCGCGATGGAAAGGAACCCCAGATAAGAGGTGAGAAAAGTAAGCATTACCGCCAAACCCGCGGTGCTGGACATATGGCGGATACCCTCGTCGGGCGATCTGCCCCCGCGGACACCGGCCTCATAAGCCGAGATGAGATGAATGTCTTCAGTGGAACCGATGATGACCAGCAGCGCCGGGACGATGGAGGTCATCACGTCCAAGGGAACGCCCAACCAGGCCATTGCCCCCAAGGTCCAGATAATGCTGACACCAGCGGTGATCAGAGGCAGCAGGGCATTGCGCAAACGCCGCAGTGCGATAGCCAGGGTCAGGGTCAGGACCAGCACGGCAAGCGGCATCAGATCACGCTGGTCCTCATGGATTCGCCGGGTTATCTCCGCACGCAGGTACGGAGTACCGACCTGAAAGGCACTTTCGACAGTGCCCAATATGGGTGACAGCGCCCTGTCGATGGTATTCACCAAGTCCAGGTCATAGGGCTAGCGATCCTCGCGCAGGT
>JAGRGI010000171.1 GCA_020445565.1 Chromatiales bacterium | reverse complement strand
ACGATGCCGCCGGTCTGGCCATTTCCGCCCGTTTCACGGCCCAGATCCGCGGCCTGGAGCAGGCTAACCGCAATGCCAACGACGGTATCTCGATGTTGCAAACGGCCGAGGGCGCCATGGATGAAATCGCCAACTCGCTACAGCGCATGCGCGAACTGGCGGTTCAGGCCCGCAACGGCACCGTCAACGCCGCGGACAAAGCCTCGTTGAATGACGAATTCGTGGAATTGAAGAACGAGATCATCCGCATCTCGGACACCGCTGAGTTCAACAACACCAATTTGCTGGGTTCCGCGGCGACCATTACCTTCCAGGTGGGATTCGAGAACGGCACCAACAACCAGATCAAGATCTCCACCATCAATATCTCCGCCACCAATGCCTCGCTGGGCGGGTTGCAGTCGGTACTTGCCACTACCACGTCCATTGCGACCTCCGGCGGTGCCTCCAACGCCATCGCCATTCTCGATGCCGGCATAGACGCTATCAGCTCCAAGCGCGCGGATTTCGGCGCCAAGCAGAACCGCCTGGAGGCGACAGTGCGTAACAACGCCAATATCGTCGAAAACCAGAGTGCGGCCCGCTCACGAATTCTGGATGCGGATTTCGCCCGAGAAACGGCGAATCTGACCCGCAATCAGATCCTGCAACAGGCGGGGGTGGCCATGCTCAGCCAGGCCAACGCCCTTCCACAGAGCGTCCTGTCGCTGCTCGGCTAGGCCGGGTAGAGGCTAAGGGGTCGGAGTCATTATCGGTTCCGAGTGGAAGAGGTTGATGTGTAAAAGGTGATCGCCATGTCGACTGAGTTTACAGCGCGACTCGTGCCGGACAGCGGTCGGCTCAACCCGGGTGCGAACAAACCGGCAACGGTTTCCGCACCCGGCAAGGCCGAGCCGCCCGGTCAGGGTGATCTCGCCGAGGTTCGTAAGGCCAAGCAGGAGAAGGACGCCAGCGCATTGCAAGACCGGTCTGTCGATCCCGCCGATCTGGAGGAACTGGTGGACGAATTGAACGATACGGTGCAGTCGGTAAATCGCGTATTGGAGTTCAGCGTGGACCAGGACAGCGGTCTGACGGTGATCTCCGTGTCCAACAAGGAGACCGGTGAGCTGATCCGCCAGATACCACCCGAGGAGGTGGTTGCCCTGCGCAAGCATTTGCAGGAGATGCGGAGTCTGCCGGAAGGACAGGAGCGCAGCGAAGGCGTGTTGCTGAGCGCCAAGGCCTAGAACGGGAGCGAGAAGATGAAACCGGTAGCCGGTGCCCGCGGGTACCGGCGGGAGATTGGTACGTGACGTCCCAATCCCGGAACCGGTGACTGGCCCTGAATTTGCTTTGAGTACGTCACACGATCCGATCAGGAGGCGAATATCATGGCAAGTTTGAGTGCTCCCGGGATCGGTTCCGGACTGGACGTGAACGGGATCGTAAGTCAGCTCATGGAGCTGGAGCAGCAGCCCCTGGTGGCGCTGCAAAAGCGCCAATCCGAATTTCAGGCGCAGCTGTCCGCCCTGGGGCAGTTGAAGAGTGCCGTGTCCACCTTCAACGATGCCATGGAGGGTCTGTCGTCGGTGGAGAAATTCAAGGTGTTTTCCGCAAGCTCCGGTGACGAAGGTGTTTTCACCGTCGATGCGAGCAGCAATGCCGGCGGTGGCACTTTCAACATTCAGGTGAACAACCTTGCCGAGCGGCAGAAACTTGCCTCCGGTCCCTTTGCCGGGGGTGCGGATGGCGAGGTGGGTACCGGCACGCTCAGTTTCACCGTAAACGGCGAGAGTTTCGACGTACTCATCGATGGCGACAACGATTCTCTCACCCAGATTCGCGATGCCATCAACAACTCCGCGGAGAACACCGGTGTGGTGGCCTCCATCATCAACGAGTCTGGTGGCAGCCGACTGATCTTCACCGCTGAAAACACCGGTCTGGCCAACACCATCGATGTTTCCGTCAGCAATGCCACCGGCGATCTGGGGCAATTGGCCAGTGCCAATCTGACCGAGATCCAGGGCGCTGCCGATGCCAGCATCACCATCGACAACCAATTCACCGTCAGCAGCGCATCCAATTCCGTCAGCGACGTGATCGAAGGCGTCACCATCAACCTGGAATCCGTTGGTAGCGCGGAACTGAACATTACACGGGACAACGAGGCCATCGGTGAGTCCGTACAAGCCTTTGCCGATGCCTACAACAACCTGAGAAATGCGCTTGGCAGCCTGGGGCAGGGAGCCCTCTCCGGCGACAGCACCCTGCGATCCGTCGCCAATCAGTTGCGAGACGTGATTAACACGCCGGCCTCTGGTCTGGCCAGCGGCTACTCGAATCTGACCGAGATCGGCGTCAGCCTGCAAAAGGACGGCAGCATGTCGGTGGACAGCGAAAAACTGCAATCGGCGCTGGATGACAACCTGGCCGGGGTTGCCTCGCTGTTTTCGAACGAGAGCGAGGGCTTCGCGGTTCGTTTCCAATCGCTCGCCGACAGCCTGCTGGACACGGATGGTGTGTTGGAGACCCGCGAGGACGGCATCAACGACCGGCTCAAGGGCTTGCAGAATCGTGAGGACCAGTTGGACCGCCGTCTGATTTCGGTGGAAGAGGGCTTGCGTTCGCGCTTTTCGGCCCTGGATTCCCTGCTGGCGCAGCTACAGTCAACGAGCACGTTTCTGACCGGACAACTGGCCAGTCTGCCGAAAGCTGGCGGCTAAAAAGTCTAAAGGTTTGGTTTCGGCCGTCGATAAACCGGGTATTGAATCCTTCGGGAGATTTCCATGACGCAGTCCAACACGCGAGGCTTCATCAGCCAGTATAACCAAGTGGCGGTGCAGACCGATTTGGCATACGCCAGCCCGCACCGGCTCATTCAGATGCTGATGGAGGGCGCGTTGGAGAAGATTTCGGTTGCCAAGGGTTTGATGCAGCGAGGCGAGATCAGTGAGAAGGGCAGGACCATCTCCTGGGCCATCTCCATCATCGATGGCCTGCGCATGAGCCTGGATCTGGAGACCGGCGGTGTCATCGCCCAGAACCTATCGAACCTCTACGACTACATGACCCGCAGGCTGGTGGAAGCGAACTCGCGTAACGATCCCGCCTTGTTGGATGAGGTCAGTGCCTTGCTGGTGGAGATAAAGGCCGCTTGGGACGGGATACCCGATGAAGTCAAGCAGGAGCATTCCCTCAATGGCAATGGCTGAAACCGGCGCCCTGGCGCAGGCCCTGTCCATCAGCCAGCGCATGGTTGAAGTTGCCCGCGCAGGCCAATGGGATGAGCTGCCCGCCATGGAAAGCCAGCGTATGAGACTGCTGCGGGACGCCTGTGAGACGGCTCCCGCGAGTCTTGACGAGGCACAGGGTCGCGCGGATGCCCTGGAGGCGATCCGAAAGCTTAATGAAAACCTGATCCGGTTAGGCCAGACCGGGCGGGAGAACCTGCGTAGCCAGCTACGCCAGCTTAATCAAGGCCGGGCCGCCAGCCGGGCCTATGTGCGTTCCGCGGGTAGCTAGACGGAACAGCGAAACGATTTTTCTCGATGCGTGCTTTGACCCCGCTCCTACCTTTTCATGGCGGGGTCTTTTTTTGTCCGCAATCCGGTGAGCCGAACTGCGTGTAAAAACCGATCGCGCCACTATACTTGGAGGCAAGTGCGAGCCACCTTTATATCACATGCCCGGTAGTTTGTTCATTGTCGCGGCGCCTTCCGGCGCAGGAAAGACCAGCTTGGTGCGGGCGTTGCTCGCCGATACCGAAGGTATTACGGTCTCCGTCTCCCACACGACTCGGCCGCCTCGTCCGGGAGAGCAGCATGGTCGCGACTACTACTTCGTCGACGAACTGCAATTTCAGCGCATGGTGGACGACGGCGCCTTTCTCGAACATGCCTTGGTATTTGGGAATCGTTACGGCACCAGCCGTGATGCCGTTGCCGATCACTTGGCCGTGGGCGAGGATGTCATCCTTGAAATCGACTGGCAGGGCGCCAGGACGGTACGGCAAGCCTTTCCCGAGGCTGTCTCGATCTACATACTGCCGCCTTCCCGGGAGGCGCTACAGGAGCGTTTGTCGTCCCGCGGCCAGGATCAACCCTCGGTCATCGCCGCCCGCATGGACAAAGCGGTCGAAGAGATGGGCCATTGGGCGGAGTTTGATTTCGTCGTGGTCAATAACGAATTCGACTTGGCCCTTGTACAATTGCGAACCGTGGTCGAGGCCAGCCGATTGCGGGTGGATCGGCGCGGCGAGCCGTTCGCGGTCTGGGTGCAATCACTGTTGGCGTGAGGGCTCGTCTGCCTGTTTGCGTAGCCTTTGATAATCTTCGTAACGTTGCCGTTCCGGGCAGGGGTCGATGCCTCTTTCGAGACACTGTTGCTGTTCGCGCTCCTGCAGGCTCAGGTAGCCGGTGCGCTGCCATTGTTCCGCGCTGCACGCGCCCAATAGCGCCAGCGGGAGACTAATGGGTACGCGTACCCACATAGATGATCTTGACATGGCCCTTGGGGTATTTGGACAGGCACTCGGCGAAGCTGCGCAACGAACGTTTGGCATTGTAGATCTCCTTCAGCGTTCCCCGCGGACTTAGGGCCACGGCGGTGCGCATCTCCTGCATGCTCCATTCCGGAGAGTAAAAACCTGAGATCGTATCGTCGCTGGAAAACAACAGAAACACGGGTTTTTGATGTACGCGCAGCTCATGGCTGGTGCTCAGAAACTCGGCGAACGTGGCGCAATTTCCGTAGGCCGGGCTGAGGGTCTGGATGAACCGGCGGAAGCTGCCCTTGCGAGTCAAGACGCTTACCGGAATCTTGATGCTGGTGGGGCCTTCCTCGATTTGTTCCTGGGTTAGGCCGGCGCTGGCGGCCTTCAATAGCGTCTCCCGGCTGACGTCACTGCGTTTCATGGCTCGCGCCAAGCGCCGGAGAGCGTCTTCCTCCTTGGGTTTGAGATTGCCTTCGTCGTCGTATTCCACGGAAATCAGGTCGATGAATTCACTCAGGGGGAGCTCGTCCCTGTCCAGCAGGCGCCGCATTGGCTCTCGCACCGTGTCGAGAATGGCGATGACGGCAGCGTACTTGGGATCGTGGGGCAGAAATTCCCGAAAGAAGGCTTCCGCATCGATTTGGCGGTCTTGGTCGGCGGCTAGTGTTGTCATTTCCCGGTTCCAATGGGCTGCGATACGCTGTAAAGGATAGTTGCTGAGAGCAGTTTCAGCACGTTTGCAGGTGATCGGCAGCAGCGAACGCTTGGCCTCAGCGCAGGATACCCACCACCGCGCCGGTCATGCAGGTCGCCAGGGTACCAGCCAGCAGCGACTTGCCGCCCAGAGCGACGATCTCGGCACGGCGCTCGGGCGCCATGGCGCTCAGGCCGCCGATCATGATGCCCAGGCTGCCGGGGTTGGCGAAGCCGCACAGGGCATAGGCGAGGATCAGCCGGCTGCGTTCACTCAAGTCATCGGCTCCGTTCTCGGCCAATTGCAGGTAGGCCAATAACTCGTTGATGATCGTCTTGATGCCCAGTAAGGCGCCGGCCGCGGGGGCCTCTGACCAGGGAATGCCCATCAGCCAGGCGATCGGCGCAAACAGCCAGCCGAAGATCGTTTGCAGGCTCAGGGGCGCATCGCCGATGGGCGGCAGCAGGCCCAGCAGCTGATTGGCCAAGTGAATCAGGGCGACCATCACCAGCAGCATCGCCACCACATAGGCCAGCAGGCGCAGGCCGTCCACGGTTCCCTGGGTGATCGCCTCCATGGCGCCATGTGTCAGTTCGTCGCGCTGTAACGTGGCGGCTGTGGCCGTCCCGGTCTCCGGTACCATCAGGCGCGCCACCAGCAGGGCGGCCGGTGCGCTGATGAGAGAGGCCGTTATCAGATGGCCGGCTGCGCCGGGCAAAACCGGCGCCAGAAATGCCGCATACAGCGCAAACACCGTACCGGCGATGGTTGCCATGCCGCAGCTCATCAGGGCGAACAGCTCCGAACGGGTCATCCTGATCAGATAGGGTCGGATGAGCAGGGGGGCTTCCACCATGCCCATGAAGATGTTCGCCGCGGTTCCCAGTCCCAGGGCACCGCCGATTCCCATGCTGCGCTCCAACAAGCGGGCAACGCCTCCCACCAACAGGGGAAGGATGCGCCAATGGAAAAGCAGGGCCGACAGGGCGCTTATCACCAGGATCAGGGGCAAGGCGCGAAAGGCCAGGACGAAGGTCTGTCCGGCCTGGGTGGTTTCAAACGGCGGTTCGGCGCCTCCGAGGTAGCCGAAGACAAACTCGGTCCCTGCCCGTGTTGCGGCGCCCAGGGCGTCTACGCCGGCATTGGCCAGTAAAAAGAACTGGCGTGCGCCAGGGAGTTCCAGCAACAGCCAGGCGATAAGCAATTGCAGGCCCAGTCCGCTGGCGATCAGGCGCACGGAGGCCGCTTCGCGGCGTTCGCTGACCGACCAGGCCAGGGCAGTGAGGGTCAGCAGGCCAAACAGGCTTTGCAGAGAATCCATGGAGAGGGCTCTTGAATCGAAGGGTGTTTATCGGTCGCAATCGTGACGGTGTACTGGAAATCGCAGCATGCCTGGCGGTATGCTCGTGGGCTTTGAATTGAAGCCCGGCCAAGGATAGCAAACGCACCATGCCCGCCGCGTCTCCAAGTATCGCCCATGATCCCGCTCTCGATTCCGTTCGTCTGGTGGAAACGCCGGAGGGGGTTTCTCTGCGCCTGGCGCCGGCCGGCCCCCTGCCGCGGGCCTTGGCCTGGTTGCTGGACGCCTTGTTGCGGACCGTTGTCTACGTGATTGCCGCTCTGGTGCTGGCCTTTCTTGGGGATTTCGGCGGCGGTTTGATGCTGATCGTTTTTTTCCTGATGGAGTGGTTCTACCCAGTGGTTTTCGAGGTGTTGCGCGATGGCGCCACGCCGGGCAAACGTACCCTGGGTTTGCGTGTGGTCAGTGAGGAGGGGGTACCGGTGAGCTGGTCCCAATCCCTGGTTCGCAACCTGCTTCGGGTGGTGGATTTCCTACCGTTGTTGTACGGCTTCGGCCTGATCAGCATGCTGCTGAACGGCAACTTTCAACGGCTTGGCGATCTGGTGGCCCACACCATGGTCGTCTACGAGTCCGATACGGCCGAAGCGGGCAAACTGCCTGAGGGCGAGGTTATAGCGCCGGCCCTGGCTTTCAGCCCCGATGAGGCCCAGGCGCTTATGGCCTATGCGGAGCGGCGCGATACCCTGTCCGATGCACGGGCCTCCGAGCTGGCGGATCTGCTGCGGCCATTGCTGCCGACCACTGCGCCAGATCCTTCCCAGGCGGTCATGGGCGTGGCCCGCTGGCTGGCCGGTGGGCGATGAGGTCATGAATCAGGACGCCTTCGTCGCCAAACGCCAAGCCGATTGGGTGCTTCTCGATTCCTGGTTGGGCGATGACAGGCCGATGGACGGACACGATATCCCGCGTCGTTACCGGCAACTTTGCCAGGATCTGGCCCTGGCGCAATCGCGTCGTTACAGTCCGGCACTGATCCAGCAGTTGGAGAACAGGGTGTTGGGCGTGCATCGGCGTTTTTACCGCCGTCCCAGCCGTTTGTTACAGCGTATCGGTCAATATCTGGTGTGGGAATTCCCCCGCAACGTACGCCGTGAGTGGCGCCTTCTCTCGATTGCGTCGGGGCTGTTCTATTTGCCTTTGATCGCTTTGTTGATCGCTGTGCAATGGTCGCCGGAACTGGTCTATTCCGTGTTGCCGGTTGATCAGGTCGGTAAGATGGAAGAGATGTACGACCCGGCAAGCAGCGTGCTCGGGCGCGAGCGCAGCTCCGACAGCGATTTTCAAATGTTCGGGTTTTACATTTTCAACAACACCGGTATCGGCTTTCGCACCTTTGCCGCCGGCCTGTTGTTTGGCTTGGGTAGCGCCTTTTTCCTGGTTTACAACGGCGTCGTACTGGGCGCTGTCGCGGGTTACCTCACAGACCTTGGCCATATCGACACCTTTTGGGGGTTTGTGGTTGGCCATAGCGCCTTCGAGTTGACCGCCGTGGTCCTGTCCGGTACCGCCGGGCTGAGGCTTGGTTTCGCGCTGCTGGCGCCGGGGCGCCGCAGCCGCCGGCTCGCCCTGATCGAGGCCGGGCGTCAGGGCATGGGACTGGTCTACGGCGCCGCTGGCCTGTTCATACTCGCCGCTTTCGTCGAGGCGTTCTGGTCATCCACCACCTGGCCGCCGGTGGCGGTCAAATATGCGGTCGGTGCGGTGCTCTGGACGCTGGTATTGGCCTATTTTCTGTTGCTGGGACGCCCCCGTGGAGCTTGAACGGCTGACCGTCAATGTGCGCCCGCGGCGTCCCTGGGAGGCCGCCGACCTGGGCGTTCGCATGGTGCAGCGCTGGTGGCGCGAGCTATGGCTGCCTTATCTCTCGGTGTTGTGGGGTCTGGCTCTGTTGGGCTACCTGCTCGTCCCGAGCCAATACCTGATGTACGCCGGCTATGCGATCTGGTGGTTGAAGCCGCTTTATGATCGCTTGCTGTTGTCGGTGCTGGCACGCGCCACGTTTGGCGAGCCACCGACGCCGCTGCAAACCCTGCGTGGAATTCCCGGCCTGCTCAGGACCGGTCTGTTTACCGCCTTGACGCTTGGCCGACTCGATCCGCAACGCGCCTTCCACCTGCCGGTATGGCAGTTGGAGGGCCTGCGCGGCCGGCGACGGCGCACACGGCGCAACGTGTTGGGTCGGCGCGTTGGCAGTCACGCCGTAGGGCTCACGTTGTTATTCGTCAATATGGAATTGGTGCTGGTGTTTGGCCTTTACGGCCTGTTATGGATGATGTTGCCCGAAGGGGTGGAAGTCGATTTCAGCCACTGGTTCGGATGGGATGGGGACAATGTTGGCGCGGTGTTGCTGTACCTGTTTTTTTATCTTCTGGCCGTCAGTCTGGTGGAACCCCTGTACGTCGCCAGTGGCTTTGCGCTGTATTTGAATCGTCGCACGCAGTTGGAGGGCTGGGATCTGGAACTGGCCTTCCGGCGTTTGGTGAATCGTCTTGCACCGGCCGTATTCCTGCTTCTGCTGATCTGGATTCCTGGTGCGAGCCCGGAAGCGGCCGAAAGCGAGCCGGATTTTCGCGCTGAGATCCAGGAGATCCTGGCTGCCGAGGAATTTTCGGAATACATCGAGATCGATAACTGGGATTTCGGTTCCAATGATGAGGATGTAAACGATCAGCAAGTCGACCTGGGTGTATTGAGCGACCTCGGTCACCTCATCAGTATCGTTGCGGAAGTCCTGCTTTGGGGGTTGGTGATTCTGGCGGTCTACCTGCTGTATCGCTGGCGACACACATGGTGGCCTGCATTGAGTGGATGGAGCAGACCAGCGACGAAACCGGAACCGGCTGCGATCGCCATGGGCGAACTGGCCACTCCCATTCGTGTGGAGGACGAGCTTGCGCTTGCCGCCGAAGCGCTGTGGCGACAGGGCAAGCCGAGAGAGGCCATGGCCTTGCTCTATCGCGCGGCGGTCGAGGGTCTGGACCGCGCCGGACTGCCGGTTGCCCGTGGTGCCACGGAGGGCGATGTGCTCGACGTTGCGCGTAAGGGGCTCGGGGCGCCAGGATTCGCCTATTTGAGGGCACTGACCCGCCACTGGCGCGCCACCGCGTATGCCCACCGTTTGCCCGCCGAAGCGGATTTCCTCACCTTGTGCGAACACTGGCCCGGCTATCTCTCGAACCTGCTGAACAAGGGGGTGGGGTGAGGACGCAGACCAATCGCTGGTTTTTGTTTGCTCTGCTGGCATTGTCGATGGCTGCGGTGGGTTACGCGATCTACAACAACATCAGGATCAAAACGGAACGCATCCACGTGGGCCTGCGCGGGGAGGCCGCGCGCAATCCCCTGCTGGCCGTTCAGCGATTGCTGGAACGTCATCAGGTTCCGGTGAATTCGGTCAATTCCCTGGCCCGAATCCCCTGGCCGCCGGCGGCGGACGCCATTGTTGTTCTACCGGGCGAGCGTCAGACGGTAAGCAAGGCCCGCGCGGCGGAGCTGCTCGAGTGGGTCGAGCAGGGTGGACGGCTGTTGGTGGAACCTCGTTTCAGCGATTCGGACAAGGACTTGCCAGTCGATCCGTTGCTGGACCCCTACCAAGTCACGGGGCGCAGGATCGATACGGATGAGACGCAGATTGCCCTGCTGGTGGACGACTTCCCATCCACCTCTCCCCTGGAGCTGCATCTGCCAGCCGATCGTTGGGTGGACTGGGATGGGATCGAGCCGGACGGTGTGCTATGGAACGAAGATACCCCGCTGATGCTGCGTTTCGACCGAGGCGATGGCTATTTGCTGGTGATGTCGGACAGTCATTGGTTTGAGAACGATGCCATTGGCGAGCAGGACCACGCGGAAATGTTCTGGTGGCTCAGTCATGCGGATAGCGGGCCGTCCCAGGTCTGGCTCGTGTACCAGGACGGCTATCCCCCGTTGTGGGCGCTGCTGTGGCGTTACGCACCGGCCTTGATCCTGAGTCTGGGCCTGCTCGCCGTGGTTTGGCTGATCAGCAGCGCGCAACGTTTCGGTCCCCTGATGCAAGCCCCCGTGCCGGGACGGCGCAGCCTCCTGGAGCATCTGTCCGCGGCCGGTGAGCTTTATTGGCGGGGTGGTCGCAGGGATCTGCTGTTGCAAGGCGCGCGGGCCGGGTTGCAGCAGCGTATCGAACGTCGCCACCCCGATCTGGCGGTGCTGGCGGAACCGCAGCGCATCGCCCGGCTGGCCGCCATCAGCGGACTGCCGCAGACCGAGGTACTCACCGCCCTCACAGCCCAAGACCCCAGACGCCCGGAAGAATTCGTACAGATCGTCAAAACGCTGCAAGTCCTGCGGAAACAACTATGAATGAACAACAGAACATGGACATCGAGTCCCAGCAGTTGCGCGACGCGGTGGCGCGGGCGGTGGTGGGTCAGGAAGAGGTCATCGAGGAAGTCCTGATTGCCCTGCTGGCCGGCGGTCATGTTTTGCTGGAGGGGGTGCCCGGTTTGGGAAAGACCCTGCTGGTGCGGGCCCTGGCCCGCGCCGTGTCTGGCGAGTTCGCCCGTATTCAGTTCACCCCCGATCTGATGCCAGCCGACGTGGTCGGGCACGTACTGTACGACATGAAGGCGGAGGAGTTCACGGTGCGGCGCGGGCCAGTGTTTACCAACCTGTTGCTGGCCGACGAGATCAACCGTGCCCCCGCCAAGACCCAATCCGCCCTGCTGGAAGTCATGCAGGAATACCAGGTGACCCTGGAAGGCGAGGGCATGCGGGTGCCGCTGCCGTTCATGGTGTTGGCAACCCAGAACCCGGTAGAGCAGGAGGGCACCTATCCGCTGCCCGAGGCGCAATTAGACCGGTTTCTTCTCAAGATCCGTATCGACTACCCCGCCGAAGACGAAGAAATCGATCTGGTGCGACAGGTCACCGCCGGCGCTGTCGGCGATGCCTTGAATGTGTCCGCGGTGGAGGCGGTTTTGAGTCCTGATCAGCTCGCCGCCCTGCAGCGCAGGGCCGCCAATCTGGCGGTTGACCCGGAGGTGGTGCGTTACGCCGTCGCGATAGCCCGGCGCACGCGCGAAGGGCAGGGCGTGGCCCTGGGGGCCGGTCCCCGTGGTGGCATAGCCCTGATCCGCGCCGCCCGCGCCGCGGCACTACTGGACGGGCGCGATTTCGTGCTGCCCGATGACGTCAAGCGGGTTGCACTGCCGGCCCTGCGTCATAGAGTGCTGCTCAGCCCCGAATTGGAGTTGGAAGGCCGCGACCCGGACGATGTGTTGCTTGCGATTCTCGATCAGGTCCAGGCGCCACGGCAGTGACTGCCACCCGGCGACTGTATGGGTTGCTCGGCCTGCTGAGCATGCTCGGTTTGGCCGCCGCCTTCTGGCCTGGTGCACAGACGTTATGGCAGTGGTCTTTGGGCGTGCTGTTGGGCTTGTCTGGATACGATGCCTGGAACCTGCTCCGTGGTGATGCCGTCAGTGTCGAACGGCGCCTGCCCGATTCCCTGCCGGTCGGTGTTTGGCAAGAGGTGCATTTGCGGTTTGAGAACCGTGGACGCCACGAACGTCGCCTGGCCTGGTTTGATCACTACCCGCAGGGGTTCGAATTCCGTGGTCTGCCCGGTGAGTTGGTGGTTCCCGCCCACGGCTGGGTGGAAGGGCGCTACCGCATACGCCCTACCCAGCGGGGAGAGGCCGGTTTCGGCAGGGTGCAGATCCGGCGTTGCTCGCCCCTGGGGCTGTGGCAACGCAGCCGACGACTAGGCGAGGCTGCCACGGTTAAAGTGTTTCCGGACTTTGCCGCCACCAGCGGTTATGCCCTGCTGGCGGTGGAGAATCGTCTGGGGTTGATGGGGGTGCGGCGCCTGCAACGGCGTGGCGAGGGCACGAACTTCCACCAGATGCGTGAATACCGGCAGGGCGATTCGCCACGTCAGGTGGATTGGAAGGCCAGTGCCCGTATGCGCAAGCTGGTCTCCCGTGAGTTTCAGGATGAGCGCAACCAGCAAGTGCTGTTCTTGCTCGACAGCGGCCGGCGCATGCGTTCCAAGGATGGCGAATTGTCGCATTTCGATCACTGCCTGAATGCGGTGCTGCTGTTGGCCTATGTGGCCCTGCGACAGGGCGACACGGTGGGCATCGCCACCTTCGGCGCCGAACCCCGCTGGGTACCGCCGGTTAAGGGGCCGGGGGGCTTGTCGCGGATACTCGGCGGTCTGTATGACCTGCAACCGGGGTTGGACGCGCCCGATTACTCCGCCGCCGCCAGGGCCCTGCTCGCGCGGCAGCGCAAACGTGCCCTGGTGGTGTTGATCAGCAATCTGCGTGACGAAGACCGCGACGATCTGCTGCCGGCGCTGGGCGCCCTGCGGCGGCATCATCTGGTGCTGTTGGCCAATTTGCGGGAAGTCGCTCTTGAGCAGGCTCTGGACCAGCCCGTGGAAAATCTGGATCAGGCTGTGCTGGTGGCCGCTACAGGCCACTACTTGCGTGAAAGAGAGCAGGCCCTGGCTGGGCTCGCCAGGCAAAATCTGTTGTACCTGGATGAGACGCCTGACCGTCTGGCACTGGCATTGGTGAACCGTTATCTGGATTTGAAGGCGGCTGGAAAGTTGTAGTGAGTCGCGGGTATCAGACACCCGCTATCAGCACGGATTGATTGATGTCCAGGCAAAATGCATTGTTTTGGTGCGTTAATTCGGGCGCTGTTTCATTGTGGTGCGGTTGCCTGCAAGAGCCGTGCGGCATCCCCCGCCAAACGCCCGATGCATCAGCCTTAGTGGCCTGTGGAATACATTTTGCTCTTCCTGCCACCGACTCACTCATCCAGCCGCGGTCGCGGTTGGCGTCGAAAGTCGTAACCTGGGAGCCAAGATGAAGAAACGCACGCTACTTTCCGCCGCCTTGGGTATGTCCGCTCTGGCCGTCAGCGCCGCTGTAAGCGCTGCCGACACCATTAAGGTCGGCGTGCTGCATTCCCTGTCCGGCACCATGGCCATCAGCGAGACCACGCTGAAGGACACCATGCTGATGCTGATCGACGAGCAAAACAAAAAGGGTGGTCTGTTGGGCAAGAAGCTGGAGGCCGTGGTGGTCGATCCGGCATCCAACTGGCCGTTGTTCGCGGAGAAGGCCCGCGAACTGATCGAGAAGGACAAAGTCTCCGCCGTGTTCGGCTGCTGGACCTCGGTATCGCGCAAATCGGTGCTGCCGGTGTTCGAGGAGTTGGACTCCTTGCTGTTCTATCCGGTGCAGTACGAGGGTGAGGAATCGTCCAAGAACGTGTTCT
>JAGRGI010000170.1 GCA_020445565.1 Chromatiales bacterium | reverse complement strand
TGTTCGAAATCGACATCGCCATCCTCGCGCCTCACGCGGTGTACCTGGTGGATGTCAAAGGAACGCGGGGCAACATCGATGTGTATGGCTCCAAGTGGTATCCCGAGGGTCGGCAGCCGTTTTTCTCACCGCTGGCTAAGCTGCGCAGCCATGCCAAGACCATGGCCACCATCATCCGCGAGAGCAACACCGGACTGATCGAGCTGCGCAAGGCCCATGTGCATGCCGCCGTACTGCTCACCGCCGATGACGCCGCCGTGTTCGACCAGGCGGGTATCGACAGCCCGGACGTGACCGACTTCAAGCACTGTCTGAAATACTTCCGCGACGCGAGCCGCATTCCCGACAACCGGCTGGATAATATCACCCGCTTCCACTCCCAAATTGCCAAGGCGATCACCGGTAACGCCAAGCCCAAGAGCGCGGCGCTGGTGTTCCGCGACTGGCAGGTGGAAGAGAAATTGGGCGGCACCGACCGCTACACCGAATACCGCGCCAAGCACAACCTGTTGGGCAAGAGCGGCGGCATGGCCCGCCTGCGGGTCTATCAGGCCGACCCTTACCAGGACGAGACCGCCCGCAAGGAAGAGTTCAAGAAGATCAGCAACGCCTATCGCGCCGTGGCACACATGCCGACCCACGCCAACGTGCTGGCGGTGAAGGATCTGTTCGTCTCCGACGATGAAGATAAGGTGGTGCTGGTCACCGAGGACCTGCCTGGCCAGGCCCTGCGCCTGCACATCAACAAGGCCTCCCTGGCGCTGACCTTTGACCAGAAGCTCCAGGTGATGCGCGACGTGCTGTCGGCCCTGGACCATGCGCACCGGCATGAGGTGATCCACCGCAATCTCACCCCGGACGCCATCCTGGTGACCAAGGGCGGCCAGGCCCGGGTGACGGGTTTCGATTTCGCCCGGGTGGGCAAAAACCGCACCTCCACCATCGCCGATCAGGTGGTGGATGATCTGGAAGCCGCCTACCAGGCTCCGGAGTGCTTCAAGGACCCGACCCAGGCCAGCATCGCCTCCGACCTCTACGCCGCCGGGCTGATCTTTTACGAGCTGCTGACCGGCGAGCTGCCCTTTGAAAGCGTCGACCAGATGATGGAGGCCGACGGCCGGTTCCCGATGAAGCCCTCGGAACACAAGCCGGACCTGCTCAAGGGGATCGACGAGTGGCTGCAGAAGTTCTGCGAGTTCGACCCCGAGGAACGGCATACCAGCGCGGCCATCGCCCGCAAGGGCCTGGATGACCTCATTCTGCCCGAGGCCAAGAATGACCAATCGACAGGAGAGTCGATTGGCACGCCCGAGCAGGGCGCCCGAAGGGCCGCGCCCAAGGACGGGAGCGGTGACTCCGCCCCTGAAAACGACCTGATGAACCTTCCGCAGGATTTCATCCTGGCGGATCGCTTCCGCATTCAAAAGAAGCTGGGTAGCGGCGGCTTCGGCGTGGCCTACAAGGTGTTCGATTCCCTGGGCGATGTGGTGCGGGTCATCAAGCTGGTGACCAAGGACCGCCGCAGCGTGTACGAGCGACTGCGCCGCGAATACAAGACCCTGACCAATCTGCCCGACCATCCGCACGTGGTGAAGGTGATCTGGGCGGACCGCATGGCCGACGCCAAGCAGACGCCGTACATCGTCTTTGAATATGTGGAAGGTCTGGATGTCTCCGATCTGATCGACGCCGAGGCGCTGTCACTGGATGATGCCGTGCGCATCGTGCGCGAGGCCGCCGATGGGCTGGCCCATTTACACAAGCACGGTGTCTACCATCAGGACATCAAGCCCTCCAACCTGCTGTGGACCGATAAGGGAGTCCGCATCATTGATTTCAACGTTGCGGTCTCCGAGAACGACGAGGTTCAAGGCGGTGGTGGCACGCGTCGCTACCTGCCGCCGGATTACGATTACTCCTCCGAGCCTGATGCTTCGGATCGAATGGACCGTGACCTCTATGCCCTGGGCATCTCCTTCTATGAGTGCCTGACCGGCAAGTATCCGTTCGACGACCCCACGCCACCGATCAAGACTCAGCCCAAGGACCCCAAGCAGTTCAAAGGTTGCGCCGATCTCAGCTCATCGCTGGTCAATGTGCTGGTGAAGATGATCGCGCCGGAGCGCAAGGATCGCTTCGCGTCAATCGATGAGTTCTTGACCGCCATGGCCGAGGTCAAGCGCCTGCGCTCGGTGCTGACCACCGGCGAGATTGGTGCCGGACCCAAGGTGGTGTCCAAGCTGGGCTTCGAGCCGACCAAGCCCAACACCAACCCCTTTGTTACCCACTTGCTGACCCTCTACAGCCAGAGCCAGGTATCCAACGCGGGCACCCGAGGTCTCGACGAAGTTGGCAAGGCTACCTACGTGCCGACCTATCTGGATGAGAAGCTCAAGCCGGCGCTGCTCAAGGGCGAGTTCCGCCTGGTCATCATCAGCGGTAACGCCGGTGACGGTAAGACGGCCTTCATTCAGCAGTTCGAGGCCTTTGCCGAGAGCAAGGGCGCTCAGATGCAGCGCGGCGCGAACGGGGCCGTGTTCCAGCTCAAGGGCCATACCTACCAGAGCAATTACGACG
>JAGRGI010000018.1 GCA_020445565.1 Chromatiales bacterium | reverse complement strand
AACAGCCTCAACCGCAGCATGGGCCAGCAGGATCTCTACCCGTTCGTTCTGTCCAACGCAGCTATCGAGAAGCTCAAATTCATCCATAAGGTGATGCGCTCACGGCAGTCGTTTCTGGAGGGATACCTGGCCAACTTCGACACCCAGGAACTGGAACGCCTGGCCCGCCGTGGGCTTTCCGCGGGCTTGGATTGGCTGTGGGGGAGGGTGTTTCGGTAGTCGAAACAGGGCGCAGGCGCTACGCCAACCCCTGCGGTCCTCATATGCGCTCCTGCATCCGAAAATTTCTGCAACGTTAGGGTAAACTTAGCCTGTCGACTGTGAAGACTTGGCTATGCACAAGGTAAACCCTAGCGTTGCAGAAATTTTTAGCCTCGGACCGCCGAGCTACGTTCATAGCGGTGTTTTCAGGAACATACTCGATTTTCCCAATTCTCACCTAGAGTGAACTAGGCTCCGGTTGGGAAAACCTCCGTTCATCCCTGAAAACACCACTTAAGATCGCTGCCGCATCCGAAAACTTATGTAACCCTAGGATTGACACAGGGCTGCGGAACTTCACGTTGACCATTCCTTTTGTCCACTGGTCTTAGCCATGATCGTCCATCCCGGCCCGGCCCTGTTGAACAGTTTGTATTGGATCACCCTGGTGGCGGTGATCGTATCCTCGGCTTCGGGGGTATTGAAGGCGGGGTTTCGCCAGTTCGATCTGTTCGGGGTGATCATGATCGGTCTGGCGACCGGCCTGGGAGGCGGGTCCTTGCGGGACATGTTGCTGGACCGGGATGTGTTTTGGATTCGGGATCAGGCGTTCTTCATCGCCTCGCTGGGCAGCGCGGTGGGAATGTTTTTGATTGCGCGCCTGGTGGCCATTTCTCCCCGGTTCTTTCTGATTCCGGACGCCATGGGTCTTGGGGCCTTCGCGGTGGCCGGGACCCTGGCTTCGCTGACGGTGGGAGCGCCGTGGTTGATCGCCAGTTTCATGGGGGTGGTGACCGGCATCATGGGGGGTATCTTCCGTGACCTGTTGTGCAACGAGAAACCGGTGGTGTTTCAGAGCCCTTTGTACGCCACGGTGTCCTGGATCGGATCCTTGTTTTTCATCGGTTTGTTGACGTTAGGGGTGGATGCGACCGTTGCCTCTATCACCACGGGTCTGGCGATTTTTATAGCGCGTATGCTGGCGGTGCGCTTCAACATCGTTTTACCGAAGTTTCGCTTTAAGGGGTGATAGCGGCGGGCAGCCCATGTGCGCTGCCCGCCGTTAGCTGGCGCTCTAGAACTCGCCGCGCACGCCGATGCTGATGCCGCTGGTCTTCCACAGGTCGCTTCCGAGCAGGGTCTGGAAGTCGAAGAAGGCCGATAGGCCGTCGGCGAAGGTGGCGGCGCCACCCAGGGACAGGCGGAAGTAGTTTCGGTCCGGTTCGTCCGTTTGAATACCGAATTCGCTGCCGCTGGCATCCTGCACGAAGCGGCCGGTGACCACGCTGGAGCCGTCGGCGAATTCGTGCAGCCAGTCCAGTTGCGCGTAGGGGACGAGGACACCCCAGTTCATGCTGATGGCGTAGGAGGCGCGCCCGCCGACCTGCAGGGTGAGGAACTCCTGGTCGATCTCATCGATCTGGGCGGCCCAGCCGGCGCCGGGGGCATTGGGATCGCTGACCGACTCGGTATAGCTGTCGGCTTTGGTCTTCAAGTATTCGATGCCGGCGCGGGGGCCGAAGCTCCATCCGCCCTGGTAGAAGTCATAGCCCGCACTCACACTGAGGCCGTAGAAGGTGCCGTCGAAGTCTGAGGTGGCCGTCTGGTCCACGGCATCCTGTCCTTGAAGCTGGTAAAAGATGCGCCGGTCCTGGTCGAAATTGTTCTTGCCGACCAGGGCGGTGAAATCCACATAGGTGGCGTAGTCGGTGTAATAGGTGCCGTAGAGGCTGAGACTGTAGCCGTCGGTATCCACACCGCCGCGATCATCGTTGTTGTCGCTCTCGGTTTTCATATAGCCGATGGCGGCACCGAACACGAGGTTGTCGGTGAACCGGTAATCGGCCCCCAAGGTGATGCCGCGCGTCTGGAAGTCCAGGCCGGATTGCTGGTCGGTGTTTTCCTTGCTGCCGTCGCTGATGGAACCGTTGAGGAACACGCCCCAGCGGGAATCGGCGAAGGCGACCTCATCGTCGCCGGCACCTCCGCCCAGCAGGGCCTTGACCAGACTGGTCATTTGGGCGCCGTTGATGGACTGGCTACCGAAACGGAAACTCAGACCGCCGACAGAGCTGCCGCCACCGCCGCGCAATTCTGCCAGACGGACGCTCAGGTTCTGGAATTGACTGAGGGCGCCGTTGCGGGTGAGACGCGGATGCTGAACCCCACGCTCGGGCGTGATCTCGCGCAACACCTGGGAGGTGTTTGGGTCACCATTGGCGGCGGCCGTGAGCAGTGTCTGGCAATCCTGCCGGAGGGCGTCGCTGATGCCCACCTCAGTACACGCGGTGGCAATGGCGCCGACGGTGGCCAGGATCTCCGGATCATTGCCGGCGAAGTCATCGAGAACGTCTTCCACATCCTCTTGCTGGGGCTGGTCGCCACTGCCGTCGAGCGATACGGCGGTGTCGCCGAAATTCGAACTCACTGTCAGTTGACCACCGCGGGAACCCGCATCCTTGGGCGCGAATACCACGCTCACATTACAACTCTGGCCAGCGCTCAGGTTACTGGGGCAGTTGTTGCTCTGGCTGTAATCGCCGCTGATGGAAATCGCCCCGAGCGTCAGGGAGGCATTGCCGAGGTTGCTGACGGACACGTTGAGAGGCGCGCTGCTTGTGAGTACCGAGGTCTCGGGGAAGCTGAGGTTGCCGGGGGAGACCGAGAGCTGGCCGCCCTGGGCGGTGGCGCTGAGGGATAAGGCGCTGGCGCCGCTATCGCTGTTCACCAGTAACTGGCCGCTGTAGCTGCCAGCGACGGTAGGCGCAAAGGTGACGCTGACCGAACAGCTCTGGCCTGCAGCCAGGGTGACGGGGCAGTTGTTGGATTCACTGAAGGCGCCACTGCTCACCTTGGCGATTCGGGTCTGGGGACTGCCGCCGCTGAGGGCGATCGACAGGTTCCCGGCGGGGGCGGTGCCGGTGTTGCTGATGGTGAACGGACCAATGCTGCTGCTGTCGCCAACGGCGGTGTCCGGGAACGTGGCGTTGCCACCCGCCCCGATCTGCAACATGGATTGCAGTCCGCTTCCACTCAAGGAGACGGTTTCGGTACCTGCGTTGGTAGCGACGGTCACCGTACCGGAGGCGGCGCCGGCCTGTACCGGGTTGAATGTGACGGCGATAGTACAACTGGCCGATGGTGTCAGTGTGCCGGGGCAGCCGTTGCTCTGGCTAAATGCCCCGCTGATCGAGATATTGGCAATCGACAGGTTGGCGGTACCGGTATTGCTTACGGAGATCGATCGTGTCGCACTGCTCTGGCCGACATTGGTGCCGCCGAAATCGAGTCCGCCCGGGCTCACTTGCAGGTTCGGTTCCGCCGGCGGTACCGGCGGTTCAATGGCATTACCGGTACCGCTCAGAGTGGCGGATTTGGTGCCGGCACTGCTGCTGACCGTCAACTGGCCATTGCGGGTGCCGGCACCAACGGGTCCGAAAATGACATTGATGGTGCAATCCGCCTCCACGCCCAGGGTCGATGGGCAATCGTTGCTTTGACTGAAGTCGCCGCTGGTACTGATGGCGCTGATGTTGACGGGGGCAGAACCGATGTTGGTGAGGGTAGTGGACATGGCGGAACTGCTTGAGCCCACATCGGTCGTCGGGAAGCTGAGGGAGGCGGGGCTCAGGGAAACCTCGGCGATCACACCATAGCCGTTCACATAGGAGACAGCGAAACTGGCGTCTGAAACAGCAACCAGTTCGGCCTCAAAAAAACCTTCGGCGGTGGGCGAGAAGGTAACCGTTGCGGTGCAGCTTTGGTTGGGGGCCAGGGTGGTGGGGCAGTTATTGGTCTCGCTGAAGGCCCCAAGGGCGGTGGCCTTGGCAGGTGCTCGCCGGCCTTCGCTGACACTCGAAAGAAAGACCTCAAGGTTGTTGGCCGGTGCGTCACCGGTGTTGGTGATGGTCACGGGTGAGGACACCGTGGAGCTGCCCAGGGCGGTATCGGGGAAGTTGACGCTGGTAGGGGTGATTTCCAGGTTGTCACCAATGCCTTTGCCGTCCAGTGTCGCGGTCTTGGTACCGCCGTCGCTGCTGACGGTCAGGTTGCCGGTGTGCAATGCCCTGAAAGTCGGTTGGAAAACCACTTGAACCTCGCACTGTGCCATGGGGGCCAGAGTGGAGGGACAGTTGTTGCTCTGGGTAAAATCGCCGCTAATCGTCAGGTTAGAAATCGTCAGGACGGCCGAGCCGATATTCCGCACGGCGATCTGCTGGGCGGCGCTGCTTTGTCCGACAACGGTGTCGGGAAAGCTCAGGCTCTGAGGGTTCAAATCCAGGATCGGTTTGATGCCGTTGCCGCTGAGCGTGGCCGTGTCGGTCTGCCCGCCGTTGCTGACAACTACCAAGCTTCCCATCGCCGGACCGTCGACCGTAGGGTTGAATTGGATGGTCGCCGTACAAGGCTCGCCGGGGACGATGAAACTGCCGCAATCGTCAGTGACGGAAAACGGCCCCGTGGTACTGACCGAGTCGATGCTGTCGCCGCTGCCTGAAATATCCGCCCCGATGCTGATGGTCTGGGGCGCGCTGGACTGTCCCACGAGGGTATCCGGGAAATTCAGGGAATTCGGGGTCAGCGTCACCGCCTGGGCGGACCCTGCCATGAATACACCAAACACGACCGTCAACGCGGCCCAGTGGGAACGGAGAAATTGCATAATGGTTTCCCGGAGTTTTCTACTTCATTTACCCGCGGCACATGGCCGTGCTCGGCAGACCATAAAGATTATTAGTATATTCATATGCTCCGCCAGATAAAAGTCGCCGACACGGCGGAAAACAGCGGAAAATCGCGGGGTAAAGTAAAGATTAGCCGCAAAACGGACATTTGCGAGTGGCGCGATGCGCCCGCGGGGTCCTGTCGTACACACGGACGACTCAGGCGTTGAACGCCGTCTGGGGGTCGGCATAGGCGGTAGCGATACGTTTGAATTCGTCGCGCAGCACCATGAATGCCTCCACCACATCGGGATCGAAATGACTGCCGGAGGTGCTCTGAATGATCTCCACGGCGGTGTCGTGGCTGAATGCCTCCTTGTAGACACGCTGTGAAATCAAGGCATCGTAAACGTCGGCGATGGCCATGAGGCGGCCGGAGACCGGGATCTCATCCCCTTTCAAGCCGAGGGGGTAGCCACTGCCATCCCATTTTTCGTGGTGGGTGTAGATCAATTCACGGGCCATCTGCAGAAAGTCGGTGGTACCCAATTCCTGTTCGGCCCGCAGCAGGGCATCGCGGCCAAACTCGGTGTGGCGTTTCATGATTTCGAACTCGGCCTCGTCCAGCTTTCCAGGTTTGAGCAGGATGCGGTCGGGCACGCCTACCTTGCCGATATCGTGCAGCGGCGCGGTCTTGAACAAAAGATCAATGGTATAGGCGTCCAGATAATGGGTGAAGCGAGGATGTTCGGCGAGATTTTGCGCCAGCGTGCGCACGTAATTCTGGGTGCGCAACAGGTGTTTGCCGGTCTCGTTGTCGCGCGCCTCGGCCAACGAGGCCATGCAGAAGATGGCGACGTCCTTGGTGCGTTCCAGCTCGCCTGTGCGTTCCTTCACCTTGTGTTCCAGGATCTGGTTTTGGTTTGCGAGTTGTCTGCGTGCCTGGCTGAGGGCCAATTGGGTAGCGACGCGGGCCCGAACGATGGGCGGGCTCATGGGCTTTGAGATGTAATCCACCGCCCCCATGGAAAATCCCTTCAGCTCGTCGGCTACCTCGCTCTTGACGGTCAGAAAAATCACCGGGATCTCGCTCAGGTCCGGATCGGCCTTGAGTTGGCGGCAGACTTCGTAACCGTCCAGGCCGGGCATGAGGATGTCCAGCAGTATCAGATCGGGCCGCGGTTCTGCCGCTGCGCGGCGCAGGGCGGTTTCCCCGTCCTTGGCTATCACGGTTTTGTATTCTTCCTTGAGTAATTCCACCAGCAGATCGATATAAAACTTCTCGTCGTCCACTATGAGGATCTTGGGAAAAGTTTGCGCCATGACATCAATCCGTCAAACGTGTCTTCAGTTGGGCTAGGGTACCCTGAGCCTGATCGAAATCATAGTCGTCGATCTGTTGTGCAAGCTCTTGAAGTGATTCGTCTAATTCGGGATTTGCGAGTATTGGACGGAGTTTCTCCAGGGTCGCCAGGGCCTGCGAGTCGCCCTCGTGCAGTTGTCCTTCCAAACGATCCAGAAATGCTTTGCGCGAGGCGGTGGGCACGCTGGGTGCGGTGTTCGCCGGGGCGGGAGAATCCAACTCCAGACTGCGCAGGCCGTCGAACAATTGCAGGTAGGCATCCAGGAAGGTGCGAGGTGGCTCGCGCGGCGCACTGTCCTCGCTCTTGAGGTCCTGCTCCAGTTCCGAGGCTGCCCGTTGTAAGAGATGAGCGCCGATGTTGCCGGCCACGCCGCGCAGGATGTGAACCTCTCGCCGGGCGCTTTCCAGGTCTCCCTCGTCGAGATCGCGACGCAGTTGTTGCAGTACGTCGCCGTGGTTGTCGCGAAAATCGCTCAGCAGCTTGCGAAACAGGCGGCGATTTCCGCCCACCCGCTCCAGGCCCCAGGCCAGATCCACACCGGGCAGCTCCTCGGGCAGGGGGGCATTTTCGTCCGGTGTGGCTGCATCGGCCATGAACTCTCCGGCCACGGTCTTCAGCCGGGACCTCAGGGTACGGTAGAGCCCCGGCGGGTCTATGGGCTTGGGCACGTGGTCGTCCATACCCGCGGCCAGACATTTTTCCCGTTCTCCAGTCATGGCGTGGGCCGTCATGGCGATAATGGGAATATGCTCCCGGCCGGGCATCTGACGGATACGGCGGGTGGCCTCGTAGCCGTCCATCTCGGGCATTTCAATGTCCATCAGCACTACATCGAACCTGTGCGCTTTCAACCTCGCCAATGCCTGCCGACCGTCACCGGCGATGCGCACCGACAGGCCCATGTTTTCCAGCAGTTCGCGAGCAACCTGCTGGTTGATGCGGTTGTCTTCCACCAACAGGACTTCGCCCTGCAGACGTTCACGGCGTGTTACCGGTTCCAGGGAGATACGCGCCCGCTCGCGCTCCTCGCCGCCCAGAGTGCGGATAGTGGTATCGAACAGCACGGAGGGATTGACCGGTTTGATCAAAAAGCCGTCCAGGCCGGCCGTTTCGGCCTGATTCATCAGTTCTTCGCGACCGTAGGCGGTAATCAGGATGACCGCGGGTACGCTGGCCAGGATCTTGCCGTGCTTGATACGACGCGCGGCCTCCAGGCCGTCCATCCCGCCCAGGCGCCAATCCATCAGCACCAGTTGGTAGGGCTCGCCGTCCTGCTCGGCCTGCTGGAGCCGTTCGATGGCCTGTTCCGCATTGACGCTGCTGCACACCTGAAACGTGAAGGAAGCCAGCATATCGCCAAGCAATTGTCTGGCGGAAGGATTGTCATCCACCACCATGACGCGCAGGCCACGCAGGTCCGGCTCCGGCACCCAGGCGCGCAGGCGTTCGCGATCCTGCACGGCGAAGGGCAGGGTAAAGCGAAATTCGCTGCCCTGGCCGGGAGTGCTTTCGACACTGAGCCGGCCCTCCATCAATTCCACCAGATGACGGACGATGCTCAGACCCAGGCCGCTGCCACCGTAGCGACGGGTCGTGGAGCCGTCCAGCTGGGTGAAAGGTTGAAACAGGCGGCGGATGTCTTCCTGGGAGATGCCCACGCCGGTGTCGCGCACGGCGAAGCTGAGCCAGGCCCGCGGGTCGTCCCGGGGCTCGCGGCGAACGCTGAGAGTGATCTCACCGCGCTCGGTGAACTTGATGGCATTGCTCACCAGATTGAGCAACACCTGGCCCAGTCGCAAGGGGTCGCCCAGCAGCGCATCGGGGATCTGTAAATCGCGGTCGAACAGCAGTTCCAGACCCTTTTCCTCGGCCCGCAGCACGCTCAGGCTGGCCAGGTTGTCCAGCACTTCGTCGAGACGAAACGGGGTGCGCTCGATTTCCAGTTTGCCGGCCTCGATGCGTGAGAAATCAAGTATGTCGTTGATCACCCGCAGCAGCGTGTGGGCGGCGCTCTGGATCTTTTCCAGGTATTGGCGCTGGCCGGCGGACATGGCGCTTTGCAGGGCCAGATAGGAAAAGCCCACGATGGCATTCATGGGGGTGCGGATTTCGTGNNTTCGTGGCTCATATTGGCCAGAAAGTAGCTCTTGAAGCGATTGGCCTTTTCGGCTTCGGCCTTGGCGTTCTTCAGTTCGGTCTCGGCCTGCTTCTGCTCGCTGATGTCGCGCAGGCTGCCGCGCCGACGCAGTGGCCGGCCGCGCGAGTCCCATTCCACCACCCTCCCGCGGGACTGGACGTAGACATAGCTGCCGTTGCGGGCGCGAATCCGGTATTCCAGGGGCAGGGGCTGGCTTGCCGCTTCGCGCTCGGCGATATGCTGTTGAATATTCCCGTAGAATGGCTTGCTGTCATCGGGATGGATCAGGGCTTTCCATTGCTCGTCGTTAATGGGAATTTCCTCAGGCTCGTAACCCAGGTGGGTGAAGAAGCCGGGGCTGAAATAACGTTCCCCAGTGTCGAGGTTCCATTCCCACACTGCCTCTGAAACGGCCTTCATGGCCGAATCGTAGCGTTCCTCACTGACGCGCAGAGCCATTTTCTGGCGGCGCATCTGGTTGAGCCAGGCCAGCGACAGAAGCAGCAGAATGCCCGCGCCGATGACCACCTGCCAGAGGCGCTTGTAATCCACTTCCACGTCATAGCGAATCCCGAGGGATTCCTGGCGGAGAGCGCGGCGGCGGTCTTCATCGATGGTGGCCAGGGCTCGGTCGAGTAGGCCGAGCAGCTCGGGCCAGTCCTTGCGTACACCGATCGCCAAATCATTGCTGTAAGGGGTAGGGGCGGCGACCTTGAGGTTGCCGAGACCGAGCTTGTCGATCAGATAGCTGCCCAGGGTCAGATTGCCGATGTAGGCGTCGGCCCGGCCCTCGGCCAGAGCTTGCAGGGCTTCGGCGGTGGTATCCACCAGCAATAACTGCAATTGCGGATGATCACGACGCAGATATTCCTCCCCGATGTAGCCACGTTCGACAACTACCGGACCGGGGCCGAGCTCGTCTATGCCAGTGATCAGCGGTGCATCACGGCGGGTGAACACCATGAAGGGGAAGTGCAGATAGGGTTTGGTGAAATTGAGATAGCGGGAACGCTCCGGCGACGGGGTAATCGCCGGGAGCACATCGATCTCTCCGTTGCGCGCCTTCTCCAGCACGTCGTTCCAGCGCTGGGTGGGGACGGACTCCATCTCGATGCCCAGCAGCACCTTGAGCTCATCCATGAAACGGGCAGAAATACCCTGGTATTTGCCGTGGATATCCAGGTATTCGATCGGTTCCCAGGCCGGGTCCACGCCCAGCTTGATGTGTTGGTGGTTGCGCAGCCACTTGCGTTCCTGCGTGCTCAAGGCAATGCGCGGTGCGTTGGCCTCGTTCATGGTCCACTTGCGGGCCAGATTTTCGTATTCCTGCTGCGTTATTGCCTCCATGCCTTTTTCCAGGATGCTGACCAGTTCAGGCCAATCCCGACGTACGCCAATATGCATGGTGCTGCTGTCCAGCTCGGGTATGCCGCTCAAGGCGGCGTAGACGATTCCGCTCAGGTGATGTTCGCGTATCAGGTAGTTGACCACGGCGATCCGGTCGAAATAGGCATCTGCCTTGCGATGAACCACGGCGGTCAGACCCTCCAGGGCGTTCTTCACCACCAGCAGATCAAGTTCCGGATGGTTATCGCGCAGATATTTATGCTGGGTGTAACCACCGATAACGGCCAGGGTTTTGCCGCGCAGATCTTGCAGGTCTCGGATGTTGGCGTCCTCGGGGCGGGTGAACAGGCCGCGGGGATTGTTGGCATAGGCGCGGGTGAAGTGCAGGTAGGCTTCGCGGTCCTGGGTCTTGGCGGCGCTTTGCAGGAGGTCGATTTCGCGCTGCTCGGCCATTTTCACCAGCGCATCCCAGTCCGGACGGGTGACCCATTGCAGACGCAGGCCGGTTTTTTCGGCAATCAGGCGCAGATAATCCACGGAGAAGCCGGCGGGTTGACCGTTTTCCAGAAAGTCGAAGGGTGGCCAGTCGGTTTCATTGGAGACGCGGATCAGCGGATGTTCTCTAAGCCAATCCTTCTCCCTGCCACCCAGTTTCAAGGGCAATGTTTCAGTGAGGGGGGAATCGGGCTCCGTAGGCAACCAGTCACGCAGGATTTTCAGTTTGGTCTTCTCCGGGATGGCATTCAGGGCCTTGTTCAGGATGCCGGCCAGTTCCGGCCAGTCACTGCGAATCCCGAATCGTTGGCCAGCTTCCGGATCGCCATAAGGGGAAGACACCCGTAGATTGCCAATGCCCTGTTTGCTGGCCAAATAAGTGCTGATCCCCAACACGCCCACATAGGCATCGGCATGCCCCACCGCGACGGCGGTCAGCGCGACGGCGGCGGTTTCCACCAGCAAGGGCTTGACGCCGGGTTGTTCGCGCAACACCCGATCACTGGTGGAATAGCCCCTTACCAGGGCGACGATACGGCCGTTGAGATCCTCAGGGGTGCGGATATCCTGCACTTCGTTGCGCGTCATGATGACCCTGGGGGTTTCGATATAGATGTCGCTGAAGGCGAGGAACTGCTCCCGCTCCGGGGTGCGCACCGCCGTGGCGATCACATCCAGGTCGCGAGAGCGGGCGCCTTCGAGGATTTGCGTCCACGACAGATTGCCGGCCGAGACGAACTCCACCCCCAGCATTTCCTCCAGCAAAGGCAATAGTTCGGGAACGATGCCGATGAATCTGCCGTCGCTGTCGAGAAAGCTGTAGGGCGCGAAGCCGGCGTCCAGTCCGATTCGGATCTGGCGGTGCTCAGCCAACCAACGGCGTTCATCCTCGCGGAGGTCGGGGATGGGGAGGGTTCGGTTGTCGCCATCGGTGAGCCAGCGCCGTCGAATCCTGCGGTGGTCCTCTGGCGGCATGGCGGCCAGGGCTTTGTTGATGATCGAGGCCAACAGGCTCCAGTCCTTGCGTAAGCCCAGACGCAACTCGGACTTGCCCAGTTCGACGGCGTTTGAGCCTGCCACCAGATCTTTCCATTGATTTTGTTCGATCAGCCAATCAGCCACGGCGGGATTGCCAATATAGGCATCCGCATCGCCGCGGCTGAGCGCCTGTAGGGCCTCGCCAGTGTTCGTCACCAGCAGAAGCTTGATATTCGGGTAGCCGACGGAAAGCTGTTCGTGGAGGTAAAAATCCTTCTCTACCGCCACGGTGCGGTTGTTCAACTGCTCCAGGCGGGTGGGTACCGCGGTGTCCCGACGGGTGTAGAGGGCATGGGGCGCGGAAAAATAGGGGTGGGTGAAGGCCAGGTATTGTTCGCGCTCCTCGGAACGTGAAACCGCCGCCACGGCGTCCAGCTCGCGTTTGCGGGTCAGTTCCAGGGTTTGCGCCCAAGGCAGGTCGGCCTTTGGCTGGAAACGGATTCCCAGGGTTCGGCCCAGGTAGGACAGATAGTCTGCGGTGATTCCCCGGTAGACACCGACTTGATCGACAAACTCGATCGGCGGCCAGTGGGCATCGGCACCGACATTGACCACCGGGTGGCGATTGAGCCAGTCCAGTTCTTCTGTTGTCAGGCCAAGTCCGTCGCGGTACGTATCGGCGTCGGCCAGCCCGATCCAGCGGCGGCGGATCCGCAAACGCTCGTCGGCGCCGATGGAATCCAGACCCTTCTGCAGGATCGACACCAACTGGGGCCAGTCGGCCCTGACGCCCATGGCCAGTGTGCTGGGCCGGCCAAAGGGCGCTGCGATACGCAGATTGCTGATCTGGGACCGCTCCAGCCAATAGGCAGCGACGCCGATACTGAGAATGGTGGCGTCGGCCGCGCCCTCGGAAACCCGCTGCAGGGCGGTGGCGATTTCGTTCGATTCGACGATGTTCGCTGTGGGATAGCGCTCCTTGAGGTGCTCACCTACCGAATAGCCCCGCGGCAAGACAATCGTCTTGCCCGCCAGATCGCGTTCGCGCACCAGATCGGGCCGCCGTCCACGGGTAATGATGACCCGCTGGGAAACGAAATAGGCGTCGGTGAAACGCAGGAACTGTTCCCGCTCCGGTGTGCGATTGAGCAGCGGCAGCAAATCGATTTCCGCGCCACGAGCCTGTTCCAGTGTTTCATTCCAACTCCCGGTGGGAACCAGTTCGAAGCTCAGGCCGAGTTTTGTGCCCAGCACCGCCAGAAAGTCTGCCGAGATGCCCTCTGCCCGACCGTTTTCGCCGAGAAACTCGTAGGGCGCGAATTTAGGGTCTATGCCGATGCGCACAACGGGATGGGCTTTCAGCCAGTCCTGTTCTTCCGGGCTGAAGCGTATCGAATCCGTGCGGGGCAGGTAGACACCGAAGTCGGCGCTCTTGCCCAGCCAACGGGCGATGATGGCCTCCATTTCGGCGCGCGACATGGCGTCGAAGCCAGCATTGATCTGCGCCAGCAGATCGTCGTGGTCCTTGGGCAGGGCGGCGCGCAGGTCCACTTGGAAGAGGTCCCGGTCCAGGGCGTGGAAGTCTCCCCGCAGGCCCAACCGCACCAGCACCGCTTCGGTAGAAGGTCGGTCGGCGATGAAGGCGTCTATCTCGCCCTGTTCCACGGCCTTGATCATCTGTTCGATGCTCTCGTAGCTGCTCGCGACGGCCTGCTTGAAGACGCTGGCCAACAAGGCGCGGGGCGGCGGGCCGAGAAAGCCGACGCGGGCGGCAGAGAAGGACGCCAATGTCCGTTGCTGACCGTCCGCATAGGGGTAGTAGAGAGTGACCGGGAAGCGCAGATAGGGCTCGGAAAAACTCAACCATTGGGCACGCTCTTCTGAGCGGAACAGTCCCGCGTGAACGTCGGCACGGCCGTCCTTGAGATTGGCCAGTGAGCGACTCATATCGGTGAGACGGAATTGCACCGGCCGGCCGGTCTTGCGCGACCAGAGCTTCCACAGTTCCACACCGACACCGGCCGGTTCGCCGTTCCTGGTGAGCATGGTGAAAGGGGGCAGGGCGCGACTCCCGGCGATGGTCAGCACAGCGGAATTGGCGCCTGCCGAGCCCAGCCAATGTTCTTCGATGGCGATGCGGCGTTGCGGCTCCAGACGGGCAAATCCGGTTTCGATAGCCTCCTTGAGGGCGTGGTTCTGCTTGGCCACGGCGACCCGATAGGCGCGCGCGAACAAGGGCCGGGAAGCGTCGTAATCAAACAGGGGTGATACCCCCTCACGACGAAAATATTCTTGTAAAAACAGTGGAGAGGATACAAAAACCTTGAGCTTTCCCTCATCGGCCGCCCGGAAAAGGTCCGTGGGCCGGTCGAAAACGGCCAGGGACGCACCGGGCAGGCTGGAACGCAAATAGCCGTCGCCGGCACCGGCCACCACGCCAATACGAAAGCCCATCAGATCGCCGAGGCCGCGCAGTTCCAGGATCGACTTGTTTGTGTAGGAGAAATAATCCAATTCAAACAGGGGATCGGTATAAGCGAGACTTTCCGCCCCGCCGTTTGCCTGAAGACCGGTATGAGCGTCGGCTATACCCAGTTCGACCAGTTCTTTGCCTTGCCCCGGCGAGGATGCTTCAACAAAACGCAAAGCAATGCCGGTTTGCTCCGCCCAGGCGCGCCAAAGATCCACCAGCAGGCCGGCCGCCTGTCCCCGTTCATCGGTAAATTGCAGGGGCGCGGCATCGCCCTGGTAGGCAAGCACGAGATTTTGCTGTTGCACGCCCCAACAAAGAAAGGACAACATGGACAGCCAGACGAATGCCAGCCATCGGAGTGCATTTCGCAAGCGGCGAGTTTCCCTGGCAGAGCTAAGGTGAGCATACAACGACAAGGAAAATACCCTTCGTTATGTTTTCCATCAACGAGTGGATGGTACTCCAAATTGTCGATACAGCGTGCGTCCGGTAGTCAAATGTAGGTTTGACCGATGCAATCCGACCATCTCGAGCGATTGTCGCAGCCGCCACCCTTTTCCCTGAGGTTTGGGTCTGTCAATGATGCTGCCGCAGTGCCCCCGTTCGATGTTCCTGGGGGCTTAAACCGCGGACCCGCTTAAAGGCCGCACTGAAGGCGAACGGAGTGGCATAGCCGACCTTTTCCGCCACTGTGCTTACGGTTTCGTTGGGCTGACAAAGCAGATCCGCAGCCAGTGCCATGCGCCAATGCTTCAAGAAGGTCATCGGGGGTTCACCAATCAGATCTTGAAAACGCCGGGCCAGGGACGAGCGCGACGCACCGGCCTGTGCCGCCAGCGAGTCCAGGGTCCAGGGGTGGGCGGGCTGGTCATGCATGATGCGCAACGCTTTTTCGACGATTCGGTCGCCTTGAAATCGCCACCATTGCGGTCGTTTGCTGTCTTGTCTGGCGAACCAGCTCTTGAGTACCGCCGTGAGCAGAAGGTCGAGCAGCCGGTCCAGGACGGCGGCTTGGCCGGGTTCGTCCTTGATGACCTCATCGCAGAGCAGGGATACCAGCGGAGACTGCCACTCGCTGTGGGTGAGGGAGAGCACGGCCGGTAGGGCCCGCAACAGCCGCTCGCTGATATCGCTGAACTGTTCGTAGGCGCCGACCAGAAAGACTGTTTCGCCCTGCGGGTCGTTTCCCCAGGTTCTTACGCCGTGGGTCATTTTCTCTATCAGCGAATTGCCTTGCAGATCGCAGCAATGTTGGCCGGGGTGAACGATCACCGTCGGTGGGGTAGCTGCGGCGTCGGCTACGGTGTAGTGATCCGGGCCGGTGGTGATGGCGATGTCTCCGGGGCCGATCCGTGTCGGTTCTCCTTTATCGGGCACGATCCAGAGGATGCCGGTGATCCCGGCAATCACGGTCAGCGGAGACTCCGCGAGAATCCGCAAGGACCAGGGCGAACGCATGACTGCGCGCAAAGCAAAGGCGCCACGGGCACGCGGCGCGTCCAGCAAACCAGCCAGGGTATCCATGGGCCAATTCTAGACGAACGCGTATGCATACGAACGTTGCGCGCATGGGCGCGGGTGGGTTTTCCCCTTAGCCTTATCCACAGTCCATCACGCAACGGAGAGAACCATGCAGAACGCCAACACCATCAATACAGGCTCCAGCGACATCACCCTTGTCATCGGCGGTACCGGAAAGACCGGCCGTCGGGTCGTACAAGGTCTGCGCGCACTGGGGCGCGCGCCGCGCGCCGCCTCGCGGTCAACCCATCCGACTTTTGATTGGAACGATCAGCGTACCTGGCCTGCCGCGTTGGAGGGCGTCAAGGCAGCCTATATTTCCTACTCCCCCGACCTGGCGATTCCGGGCGCGCAGGAATCGATCCGAGCCTTGGTCGAACAGGCGGTACAGGCGGGCGTTGAGCGCCTGGTACTGCTGTCGGGCAGGGGCGAGGAAGAGGCCCAGCGCTGTGAGCGCATCGTTCAAGCCTCGGGTGTTGCCTGGACCATCGTGCGTGCCAGTTGGTTTGACCAGAACTTCTCCGAGGGCGAGTTCCTCGGCATGGTGCTGGATGGAACGATCGCCGTGCCTGCCGGCGACATACCCGAGCCCTTCGTCGACGTGAACGACATCGCCGACGTGGCGGTCGCCGCCCTGACGCAAGCGGGACATGAGCACCAGATCTACGAGGTGACCGGCCCGCGCCTGCTGACCTTCGCGCAGGCGGCGCGGGAAATCTCGGCGGCGGTCGGACGCGAGGTCCGATTCGAGCCGATCCCCAGGGAGGTGTTTGCCAAGGGGATAGTCGATTCGGGCGCGCCGCAGGAGTTTGCCTGGCTGTTGAACTACCTCTTCGAAACCGTGCTCGACGGACGCAACGCCTCTCTTGGTGATGGTGTACAGCGGGCCCTGGGCCGTGAGCCAACGGATTTTGCCGAGTTTGCCCGACGCATTGGGGCTCGCGGCCTCTGGAATCCCGCAAATGGTGAGGTCGCGGCCTGAACGATCATTGACGCGGCTACAGGTCCAAGGTCAGTCCCGCCGAGCGCGCCCGTGAGATGCAGACACACATGGCATGGGCACGTTCGGAGGGGCTAAGGCAGAGATCCTGGTGTTCCGGCTCACCCGCAAGCACCCGGGTGGCGCACTGCGAACATTCACCGCGTTTGCAGTCGTGGGGTACGGCGATGCCCGCCTCCAAGAGGACGTCGAGTATGCTGGACCCGGCAGGTACGTCGATCGTGCGCTGGCTGCGGGCGAGGGTGACGGTTAGCGCACGACCGCCGGTGGACGCCGGGGCGCCGAAGCTTTCGACGTGGATCTGCCCCGACAGCCAGCCGCGTTTTTCCGCGGTTTCCCGCACGGCCAGAATCATGCGGCGAGGACCGCAGACATAGACATGAGTACCGGGCTTCGGTGCGCTTAACAGCTCCTCCAGGTCCAGTCTTGGCGCGCCGGGTTCCTGGGAGGCGTAGAAATGTGTCTGCGCCTCCGCCAGGGCGTTGATCTCGGCGCGAAAGGCCAATCCGGACCATCGTTTGGCACTGTAATGCAGCTCGAAGGATCTTGCGCCTGTTCTCAACGCGTGAAGCATCGACAGCAGGGGTGTAATGCCGATACCGCCGGCGATCAAGATACTGTGTTCGGCGCTGCTTCGCAGGGGGAAGCCGTTCGCCGGGGTACGGGCGTGCAGGATGTCTCCGGTATGCAGGGCATGGTGAAGATAGAGCGAACCGCCCCGACCTTTCGGCTCGGCGAGTACAGCGATGCGGTAGCGCCGGGTGTCCGTGGGGTCGGAAAGCAGCGAGTAGCAGCGCTCCACCCATGCACCGCTTCGGTCGCGAACCCGGACCGGCAGGTGTGCGCCGGCCTCGAATGCCGGAAGGGGCTGGCCGTCCGTTCGGGCCAGCTCGAAGGTCTTGATGTGGTCGGTTGCCTGCCAGGTCTTTTCGATCCTGAGCGTGAGTTGGGCGTGATTGTCTTCCTTGCTCCTGGGGTTGTGCGGTGAGTAAGCAATAAACCGCCATTGCGGACGCAGGGGCAGTTCGCTCTCGCGCCAGCGCTGCACGATGAAATCCCAGAAACGCGCCGTACCCCCGGTGGCATGCTCCTCATCGGTAAGATTCCAGCGAATTTCAGGACGCCCACACAATTGCAGAATTCTGCCTCGTTCAAAGTCGATAAACAGCAGGCCGGCATGAGGGTAGCTGGCGAAGTTGCCAAGGGTGTTGAACATACGGTTGCCGGCGTAGTCCGGTAGGCGTAGCCGGTCGGGACTCAACACCTGAATGAAACCGGGGTTGCCCCCCCGATGGGAGGCATCCGCGCCTTGCTCAGGGTGGGCGCTGGCAACGAAGCAGGTATCCGCCTGAGCGATCCAGGCTCGCTGGCCGGTTTCCAGGCGCCTGCCTTCGCGAAAACGGGATGGGTTATGAGCGGTGCTGGCCCGAGGTACCAGCAGATGCCGGGCCTGAATGTATTTGGGGCAATTCCCATAGGACCGTTCCACTTCGATTCGCCAGCGGCCCCCGGACCGATGCCGGGCAATGCCGTTGATTCTCAACCGACGGCGGGTGGCCAGCTCGATCAATAACATTCCCACCTGCGGAACGTCCGCGAGGTTCTGCCAGAGTGGATCGCCCGCCGCAGAGAGCGCTGTGGCTTGATCCAGAACGACGTGGCGTTCATCTTCAGCGCTTACGAATCCCGGTTCGCCAAACAGCAACGAGGCCCAGACGTTTCCCTGTGTATCGAGGCTGCCCAGAACGGCCATGCCCTGCTGTTCGATGAACGGTACCGCCCCGCTAGGGATGTGCGGGCTTAGAGCGGCTGCGTTTATGCGCGCCGCCTGCCGTGCCCCGGCCCGCTCCTGGACAGCGAGTTCGCCCGCATGAAACGGATTGTCTGCCGACATTGTCTTGCTCCCATTGAATAGACAAGGGGCCGGGCGGTGTGGGGCCCGGCCCCGGCGGTTTTCAGTACACCAGTACGCTGAAGCCCTCGTGCAGCAAACGGGACACGCTGGGCAGGCCGGCGGTGCCGGGAATGGGGTTGTCGTTGACGAAGGCGAATTCCGAGGTCTGTATCTCATCGGTGGTACCGAAAACGACGGCACAACCGCGGGAAGCGCCTTCCACCTTGTCCTTCACCAGGCCGAACAGGCCGTGCACCGGGTGTTCCGGCTTGCTCAATTCGGCTATCCAGCGGGTGCCCGTTCCCAGGAAAAGGATGCGAACCTCTTCGTCCTTCTGTTTGAGGTCGTGCGCGACGGCCAGGGCGTTGAACACGCGGCCCAGGGCCTCTTCGCCGGCCTTCGGGTCGGAGTGGATCAGAATGGCTGCTTTCATGGCTCTCTCCGGATTAGGGTGGATGAAAACGGCCTTGCGCCGTTCGAGAGTCACTATGGTTTCTCAGCGATGGAGAATAAATGCACAGAAAAGGATTTGATTACTCCGGATTATGGAATAGTGTGGCGCCATGGATAAGCTACAAGCCATGCACCTGTTCGTGCAGATCGCCGAACGCGGCAGTCTGACGGCCGCCGCGGAGGCGACGGGCCGGTCTCTACCCTCCGTGGTTCGTATCCTGGCGTCCTTGGAGGCGGCATTGCAGATACGCCTGTTCAACCGCACGACCCGCCGCATCGCGCTGACGGAGGAGGGGCGAACCTACCTCGTCCAATGCCGTAAGATTCTTGCCGATATCCAAGAGACGGAGCGTGCCCTGGGCAGGCAACAATCCGAACCCGCCGGCACCATCACCGTGACCGCCCCGGTGCGTTTTGGCGAGATGCATGTGGCTCCGGCCGTCGCCGGTTTTCTGGCGCGATATCCGAAAACCCAGGTTGAGCTGCTGCTGCTCGACCGTATCGTCGACCTGCTGGAGGAGGGCGTGGATATCGCCGTGCGCATCTCACGGTTGGCCGACTCCTCCCTGATCGCCAGGCCGATCGGCGATATTCGTCAAGTGGTTTGCGCCAGCCCCGCCCTGTTGGCGCGAGTTGGATCGCCTCAACATCCGCAGGAGCTTACCGACCTGTCCTGCGTGCGTTTCACAGGGATTTCGGCGGGATTGGCCTGGGACTTTCTGGCGAACGATCGCACGCTCGCGGTGCCGATCAAGAGTGTACTGACCTGCAACCAGGTCGGCGCTTCCGTACAGGCATGTGCCGCTGGCGTGGGGTTCGGGCGTTTCTTTTGCTACCAGGTGATGCCCTTGGTGCGTGACGGCCGGCTGATCATCGTGTTGGATGATTTCGAACCGCCGCCGATTCCCCTGAACCTGGTCTATCCACATAGCCGTTTACTCTCCTCACGGGTGCGGGCAATGGCCGATTGGCTGGTGGCAGCGATCGGGGTTTCGCTTAACGCTTGATCACGGAACGGAATTGTTCGGGATCGACCACCACCATGGACGACGCAGTTGGTTTCCCTGTGCTTCGGCGTCGGTTCCTTACCAATCGGCAATGTTCGCGAAAGTTGCGGGCAAGGTCGAATAGCGACACTGGTCCCTGCTGGCAGCCGTCAGCGCATCGTAACGGCAAAACAGCCAAGGGGAGAGCCACATGAACGCTTACAGCACATTCGTCCGATCCGCCGCAATGCTTGTCAGCGCGCTGACTATGGGACTGAGCATGGTTTCCATTCAGGCACAGGAAGTGAATTTCACCGAGTCGGAGATCTACTTCGAGCTCAATGACACCGACGGTGACCTGGGCATCCACGGCAGCATCGACGGCGATGCCTGGCGCGATCTGAGGATCCGCGATGCCGGCGGCAAACTGATCGGCAACGTGCGTGCCTGGGGCACTATGGTGAAACAGGGTTTCACGCAATTGTTTTTCGAGAGCGCGGAACCGTCGTTCGACGAACTCGATCCGGCGGATTTCTTCGCCCGCTTTCCCGAGGGCGAGTATCGCATCGATGGTTGGGGCAACCAGGGCGGCCGAATGCACGCCAGTTCACTGATTCGCCACGTAATGCCGGCACCGCCGGGGGGAATCACCGTTTCCGGACTGCCCAAGGCGCCCACTTGCGATGAGGAAGATCCGGACTACGACGCTGCCCTGGTGCCCACCGTCAGCGCCGGCAACCCGGTCATCGTCGACTGGGCTCCGGTCATCAGTTCTCACCCGACTATCGGTATTGTTGGCGACATCGAGGTGGAGCGCTACGAGTTCTTCGTCGAGACCGATACCGAGGTCGGCGGCGAGGAGTTCACCGCCAAGCTGGCCATGATCCTGCCTCCGGATGCAACGGAAATGATGGTACCGGAAGAGCTGCTCGGCCTGGGGGAGCAATTCAAATACGAAATCCTGGTGCGCGAGCGGGAAGGTGGCAATCAGACTGCCATAGAAAGCTGTTTCTTCCTGGTGCGCAATTAAGGCTGCCGGATCACTTCCCATCCTTCAGGAGATAACCCATGTTGTGTTTAACGACTGTTCTCCGGTCCATCGCTGCGCTGGTGTTGGCCTTGCTGCCGATCACGTCCCAGGCCAGTGCGCAATTCTCATCTACCGCTCTGGCCGATCTGATCCTGACGGACCTGACCACCACGGCGGCGGACTTTGCCGGTGTGAGCATAAGCAATGATGGCGACGTGTTCATCCTGGAAGACAGTTTCGGGGCCGTAACTTCCGAGCCACAGGGTGAACGCAATGCCTTTCCCGATCCCTTGGGCCTCGGCGTGGATCTGTCCGTGGCTGCGGCAGCCTCCGGGCGTGCTGACGATGGCTCGGTGATTCAGGACGTGTTCGTGACCGAAACGGTGGAGATCCTCAACGGCTCCGGCGGCACCCTGGGAATCGAATTTGTTCTGGAATATTTGCTCAGTGCCGATGTGTTCGGTGACGGCGAGGCGCTGGCCGATGCCACGGTCGCGTTCACGGACTTTCTCGCCCAGGATGTCTTCGATCTGGTGAGTGCCAACCTCGGTTCCGGGCCGCAAACAGAAGCCATCGATGACACCCAGGTATTCAGTTACACCCTGGCACCAGGAGAAAGCCTGTCCCTGGAACTGAGCGTCAACGCCTTGGGTTCTGCCAGCCGTGTGCCGGTGCCGGCGCCCTGGTTGTTGGCGCTGAGTGGTTTGGTCTGGCTGCGTAATCGACGCTGAGTTGGAAAAGCCGTCACGGCCTGTTGATCCGGCCGTGACGGCGAGGGTGGCACTACCGGTGTCGACGGGGCGACGTGCGAATGCCACTGAACCTGGGTGTCTGCGCAAGGCAGGCGCAGACGGTATTCGTTAACTCATGACCCGGTTCATGCCCTGCATTTATTGCCTAAACGGGTATCGGTTCCGCCACAATATCGTAGGAATGAAATACCCTCTCCATTAGACCGCAGGCCCTGGTCGCCACCCGCCAGGGTTCGATATGAGGCGCTTGCAGGTGCCGGTTGAGACTTTCCCTGTCGGGCCACAACTCGGAGAAGCGGATCAATCCTGGGTCGAACGGATCCTCGCCAACGTAATAGGAAATACAACCGTCCTGCGCATAGGTGGTTTCCACCAGTTGTTTCAAATGCGGCAGCAGGGCTTCGATATTTTCCGGTGGAAAGCGAAGCGTGCCGAACACGGCTACTTTGGCTGACATGGCGGTTTAAAAACCGTATTCCCGTTCGACGCGGCAGATACGAACCCGAAAGTGCCGGTACCATTCGCGGGCATGGCCTTGGGCCTGGCGGTGTTCCGCGTTCGTCTTCCACGTCGCTATGGCCTCCAGGGATGCCCAGTAGGATACGGAAATCCCCAATTCCTGTCTGGCCGTCTCGAAACCGAGAAACCCGGGTTGCTCTGCTGCCAGTTCCACCATGCGTGCGGCGGTGTCCCCATAGCCATGGTCACCGTCCGTTCGGATGGAGGTAAAGATGACGGCGTAGTAGGGAGGTTGCGGTGTCGCTGCTGCCTGAACCATGGAAAGACTCCAATATATCGAATTGACGAGGGCAAATTACCAGACGCCTGCCCGTCGCCGCCAGATGCTCATCGATTGCTTCCCGCCAGCCTTTTTGGGGCATATAGCCGAGTCTGCTACGGGCGTAGTCATTTGGGCACGCCGGCACGGGAAGCGATATAGGAGATGACCTCTCGCAGGGCCAGAAAATCGGCACCGCAGATAGTGAAGGACGCGTAGTCACCCAGGTTGTCGGCAGACGCCGCCAGTGTGAACGCATCGCCCAGATCGCTGCCAGCCACCGGCGGCAGGCGAGCGCTGGCGCTCCCCAACCACGGCACGAGATAGGTTCTCAGGCGGGGCCGATCTGAAAACCGCTCTGCGAGGTTTTCTGCGCTCTGTGCAACCATGGTGACATCACCGGAACTGCCGGGCGGCTGCATGGCAGTGACCAGTGCCGTGTCCTGCGATTGGCGCGCCCTACCGCCAGGCGTGGTGGCCGCGATCGGCGAGACGGTCAATCAATCCACCTTCGATCTGTTGCGTGCCAGGTTGAAGGAGGAATTGACAGCGAGACACTTGCCGGAGGGTACGGGGATCGATTCGCTGGCGGATTATTTCGCCACGCTGATGTCCGGCATGGCGGTGATGGGGAAAATGGGTGTTTCAAAACAGCGACTGTTTGATGCCGTTGAGCTGGCTTTGACGGCGGTTCCCGGCTGATACAACACGGTTCGGCGCCCGCTTTTTCGGCGGCAACTGAACATTTGAGAAATCCTCTTATAAAAGCCTCAGGTAATGTTTTTCATCTGATGGCATTTCCTGTTGTGCTCCTGAGCCGATCAACCTTACAGGAATTGCGCCATACCTTCCCCTTGCCGCTGTCCAGGTGAATTCCGCCCACCCAGCGGTCGATACCGTTCAATTCGACCCAGTCCGCCCGACCTGACAACAGGCGTTCGCCGATTGCTGTCAGGCCCAATTGCCATTGCTTCGGATCTTCTCCGGTTCGCGCTGAAGTGATCGCCGGATGGGGGACATTGGCCAGACCTTCCAACAGTCGCCAAAAGAACGAATCGCCCATGAAGGGCAATGGTTCGTAGTGGTTCGCATACCAACCGAACAGCCGTGAGGCATTCATGGCGCCCTTGTCGCTCAGGATGCGTAGCGTGAGGTTTTCGGACAGATTGAGGCCATTGTATTCCGAGGGCAGTTCTTCGAGGTGGCGGGCCAAGGCGATCGCCATGGTGGGTAATTCCGGTGTGCCACTGGCGGTGATCCGACGCAAACTCCCGGGCGCGGGTGAACGCAATGCGCTCCAAACCTGGCTGCCAAGCTCGAATTGTTCGGTGCTTACTTCGCGGAAGTCGCGCCAAAGCACCCGCAGCGCCTCGGGAGGCAACTGACCGATACCGTTGAAAATCTGAACGCCTGGGTATCGGCTGACGCTGATCAGTTTCACGCTGGCGGGGCGCTTGCTGCTGTCACGGAAATAGTCCAATAGTTTGGCCAGAATCAGTTGATCGTAGGAATCGTGTTCGAACCATAGATGCACCGACGCGTAATCTCGTGTCTGTTCGAGTGCCGCATACTGGCATTTCAGGCCGTCGAAGATCTCATCTGCGTATGCCGGTTTTCCCTGGGCCAGGAAGTCAGCCCGGATACGCAGGAAACCATCCAGTTCTTCTCCTTCCGGTAGCGGGCCGTGGGGATAGGGATCGTAGAACGGCAGAAAATCGCCGACGAACCCGGCCACCGCCAGGGTATGCCTGATATCGGTTCCGCAGCGGATGTGCAGGGTCCGGACCTTGCCGTCCGGAGCCTGTGGTTTGCCGTCGCGTAATGCGCTTCGGGCAATTTGACTGTGTTCGATGTGGGCCTTCATCTGAGCCCAGTTGGCGAATCCATTTTCCCTGGCGATGATGTGCTGTGCCTCACTCAGCTTCGGGGGTGTTTGGCTTGTCAGTTTTTCATGCCGTAACCATTCTTTGGCGCGCTTTTTCTGCTGTTCGAGGGACAGGGGACGCAGACCTCGCGGATCGTCTGCATCAAAATGGCTGGATAGGCGAGGTGGATTGAACGCGAAGGATTCGCGCAGCGCGGCGAGATTTTCAATCATGTCGATCTCCTTGGGCGGTGATCCCGGGCCTGCCTCTCAGGATGCAAGGAAATCGAATACGGATGCAGTCGTGTTTGTTGGGCGCAGCCCTTTCCGCAGGCAGGACGCTGACAAACCAGCGTAGCTGCGAGCATACCCGCGGCGCTCCCGCCCGGTCAACGTTAGTCCGGCACCACACCAAACCGTTGTCGATAGACCTTGGGTGTCAGTCCGGTGATGCGCTTGAACAGGCGTCGAAAGGTGCTGATGTCGGCGTATCCCACGCGCTGAACGATCTCCTCCAACGGCAGGGCGGTAAGCTCCAGCAGGCGTTTGGCCGATTCGATGCGCTGCTGCTGTATGAAGGCCAGAGGGCTTTCTCCCGTGGCCTTGCGAAAGCGCCGTATCAAGGTGCGGTTGCTGACGTGCAAGTGCTCGGCCAAGGTGTCTACGGACAGCGGCTCCTTCAGCCTGGTTCGCACCTGTTCCGCCGCCGCCACGATCAGCGGATCGTCGTAATGCAGTTCGGTAGACATCCGAAAGGGCGCCTGCGATTCACGCTGATACTCCACCAACATGTAGCGCGACACCAGGGACGCGATCCGGCGCCCGCCAAAGCGTCGAATCAGGGCCAACAGCAAATCCTGATACGAGGTGGCGGCACCGGCGCAGAGTACCGAACCGTCTTGCACCAGCAGGGCGTCGGGTTGCAAATCCACCTCGGGATAGCGGCGCGCAAACAGCGCGCTGACCGACCAGGCGGTGGTCGCCTTGCGTCCTTGCAACAAGCCCGCCTCGGCGAAGAAAAAGCTCCCGGTACAACTGCTCGCCAGCACCACATTCTGCGCTGCTTTTAGGCGCAGCCAGCTCTGCAGAGCCTGATTGCGCTGCAATATCGGCAGGAACAGCGCCTCGTCGATTTCCGCGATTCCGGCCAGATAGACCAGATCGACCCGTCCCAGGCTGTTCCAGTCACAATCCACCGCCTGTGGATAGCCGTTGCCCGTTGTCACAGGCCGACCGTCTTCGGAGGTCAGGCGCCAACGAAACAACGGCGGGCGCTCTGGATCGAGATGTTGGCTCGCCCGATTGGCGGCAAGCAACAGGTCCACCGCGCCTATGACCGCAGAGCCCAGGCACCGCTCCACCAGGACGATGGCCACCTCTATGGTGTTGTCGAATTTCGCCATTGCAAGGGCAAATATGCCACTTTGGCCATGCAGGCGTAAAGGATAGGATTTCCTCAATCAAGCAGACATAGCGAATCCTTCCATGCGCATCGCCATCCTCACCTACCCCGGCCTAACTGCCCTGGACGCCATCGGCCCCTTTGAGGTGTTCAATATCCTGCGGGAATTCGAGATCTGTTTTGTGTGGAAGGAGGTCGGCCCTGTGGTGGCAGATGGGGGCCGGTTGATCTTGGGGGCCACCCATACGCTGGATGAAGTGCAGTGTTGCGACCTGCTGCTGGTGCCCGGTTCCAGCGCCAATACCCTCACGGTGATGGCCGACGACGTGGTGATGCGATGGCTGCGGGCGGTGCATGCCGGGACGCGATTTACGGCGTCTGTCTGTTCCGGCGCGCTGATTCTGGCCGCCGCCGGTTTGTTGGGCGACGAGCCCGCGACCACGCACTGGGCCGCCATGCCCTTGCTACCCCGCTACGGCGCCAAGCCGGAGCCGGATAAACGCATCGTCGAATCCGGCAAGCTCGTCACCGCCGCGGGTGTCTCCGCCGGAATCGATCTTGCGTTGCATCTGGTGGCAAAACTGCTCGACCCCGAACGGGCGAAGATCGCGCAGCTGCTGATCGAATACGATCCGCAGCCGCCTTTCGACAGTGGACATATGCGCAAGGCGCAAGCGGATATTGCGCGCAAGGCGAAGGCGAGAATGAGCAGAATTGCCATGACCAACCCACGCAACCTGATTAGCATTCCGAAACTGCTGACGCGACAGTGGCGCACATGAGGTTGGCTGCAAATTCGTTCGAAACCGGAGAACGCCGATGGAAAACCTGCTGAAAAAAAAGATTGCCATCACCTTGGTTTTCTGGTGTTTGCCATTGCTCTTGTTCCCCGGTGGCTGGTTCGTCCAAGTGGGATTTCCTGCCCCTGAACCCCTGCTGTTCGTGCGTCTCCTGGGTGCGGCTTATGCGGCCTTGGTCGCCGGCTATATCGATGGCCTCAAGGGAATCGCTGCAGGGAAGGACCCCACGCCGACCTTGCGAATGGGCGTATGCAGCAATGGTCTGGCGTTTGTCATCCTGCTTGGGACAGGCATACGGGGGGAGTGGGGCGAGTGGGGCATCGGGGCGCAGATTTTCCTTTGGCTGTCGACCGCAGGTACCCTCAGTATCGCCGTCCAACTCCTGCACTATTGGCGGCAGTTGGCCGGCAGGGATTTACCTGCGGAATGATGGCGTTGCGCGGCTATCCGAATCGGTAACAGGCCATGCTCAGGTTGCCGTAGCTGAAGCTGGTGTGCATGCGTTCCACTTTGTCATCCGACCATGCGGCACCCATGGCGACATACAGAGGCATCAGATGTTCGACGCTGGGGTGGGCAAGGCGGACGTTGGGCGCTTTGGTGTACACGTCGAGAAGAGCCTGTAAATCATGCTCGCTCAGGCGATCGAACAGCCAGTCGTCGAAGGCGCTGGCCCATGTCTCCGGCGGCGTTCCTTCCGGGCGGAGCCGGGCTAAATTGTGTACCAGGCCCCCGGAGCCGATCACCAGTATCCCGTCTCGCCGTACTGCGCTCAACGCCTGACCCACACGAAAATGGTCTTGCGGGGAATCGCTTGCCAGCAGTGACAGCTGCACGACCGGTATCTGCGCCTGCGGATACATCAAGGACAAGGGTACCCAGGCACCATGGTCCAGACCGGGGCGTGAGCCGATACTGACCGACATGCCGGCGGCCGACAGCAGTTCCGACAGGCGCTTGTTGAGCCAATCCGCGCCTTTGACGGGGTAGCTCAGTGCGTACAACTCGGCGGGCCAGCCGTAGAAATCGTGAATGGTCTCCTGCTCCGCGGTGCCAGTCATTTGCAGCATTGGCGCACGCCAATGGGCAGATGCCACAACGATTGCTTTTGGGGTGGGAATACGCCCGCGAAGATTTTCCAGGAAATGGCGCGCCGGTAGATCCGAGAGCAGCAGATCAGGTGCGCCATGGCCGAGAAACAAACTGGGCATCGGCTGTGGATCTTGGTCAAACACTTATCACCTCATGAGAGGATTGCCTAACGCGAAGATTTCATCATATCGGTGAGTGTTAGTGCCACCGAAGTGAAAAAGGGGCGCAGCGATAAACGCTTGCCTGTTCCTGGGAAAAACCATAGGTTGAACCTGTCCCCGCCACCATGATTCGAAGATGGATTTACCTCTGGGCGATTTCCAAGGTAGCGACCGAGCAATGACATCTGTCGAATTGAGATTGGAGGTTCGTCCAGCGATCGAGGCAGACCTTCCCGTTTTGCGCGCGTTGTATAGAGATGCGGTGCTGGGCGTCGGACGCACGGCCTATAGCGCAGAACAGGTAGACGTTTGGGTGAATTTCTCCGCCGAAGCGGGCTTCGAGGGCTTCATTCTCAGTGCAGATACCTATGTTGCACTGAAACAAGGCGCCATCGTTGCGTTTTGTGGTCTGGCGGACGAGGGTCACTTGGCATCGATCTACGTGGGGCGGGCGCATCAGCGATGCGGTATCGGTCTGGCCCTGCTGAACTACGTCCTCGCCCGGCATCCCCATCCCTCGTCAGGGCGCTATTACACCGAGGCAAGCGAATTCAGTCGCCCGCTTTTCCTGCGCGCGGGGTTTCACCTTGTTGGCATTGAGAAGGTGCAACGAAATGGCGTTGGGTTTGAGCGTTACCTGATGGAGCGGGCGCCATTTGAAACGTAAGCGTGGTATACCTGAGTCGGGCAACAAATTGCCAATAGCGGTGAAGATTGTCATGATTTGCAGGCATGAAACTTCGTCCGGCCCTTTTGCTGTCGTTGCTGTTCGCCCTGTGGGTGCCGATCAAGGCATCGGCCCGCTGTCCAGGTCCAGTGGCCTTGCAAGTACTCGGTTCCGGTGGGCCGATCGCCGATGACGACCGCGCCTCCAGCGGTTACCTGCTCTGGTTGAACGGTGAGGCCCGCTTGCTGGTGGATGTTGGTGGCGGCGTGTTTCTGCGTTTTGGCCAGTCCGGCGCGCGCATTGAGGATCTGGACGCGATCGTGCTCACGCATCTGCACACCGACCATTCCGCCGATCTTCCCGCCTTGCTCAAGAGCGGGTATTTTTCCAACCGTACCCGCCCCCTGCCCATTATCGGCCCCTCCGGTGCGGAGGGATGGCCGGGTATCGAGGACTATCTGGAGGGGCTGTTCGCTCCCCGGCGCGGCGTCTATCGCTACTTGGCGGGATTCCTGGACGGTGGCGACGGCCTGTTCGAGACGCCGGCAATGGAGATCGATGCCAAACTGCGCGAACCGATCACCGCCTTTGGCACCAAGGACTTGCGAGTGCGTTTAGTCGGCGTGGAGCACGGTTCCGTGCCGGCACTTGGGGTCTTGATCGAGGCGGAGGGGCGTCGCATCGCCATCACCGGCGATCAGAATGACGACAATCCGGCTTATGCCCGCATGATCGAAGGGGCCGATCTTCTGGTCGCCGACCATGCTATCCCGCAGGACGCGGGAAGAGTTGCCAAGCGTTTGCATCTCACACCGCAGGGTATCGCGGGGCTTGCCGGCGAAGCGGGGGCGAAACAACTCCTGTTGTCGCATTTGATGCACCGCAGCCTGGTGGCGCTGGACGAAAGCCGTAAGATCATCGCCGATGCCTACAAGGGGCCGGTCAGTCTGGCCGATGACCTGGCGTGTGTCAGGCTGGATTGATTGAGGCACGCCGTCCCTGGCGAATCGGGACACCTCCCCGTCCTAATCCAAATGTCCCGCTGCCAGCAGCGGCACCATCCAATAGTGCAGACCGGCACCGCTGAATTCCTGGCGCAACTGATCGAGCATGGACTGTGCCTGAGCCTTGTCCAGGTGCAGATGGAACATCACCCGCCGGCTACGGCCGGTCACCTGTTCGGCCAGAGTCAGGGTCTCCTGGGCGGAGCCGTGGCCGGAGGCGGCGGCGGTGGTGAAGCCGCTGAGACCTTGTTGCAGCAACAGCCAGTCTACAAGGGTTTCTTCAAGGGCCGGGCCGACGAGCAGCACCAGTAGCACTTGGTCGTTCATGGCTGTGCCTCCACCTTCGATTGGGTACCAGGTTCGCCGTAGCGCTGGTAGAGAATGGGCAACAGGATGAGGGTCAGCGCCGTCGAACTCACCAGGCCGCCGATGACCACGATGGCCAGGGGCCGTTGGATCTCCGAGCCCGGCCCGCTGGCGAACAACAGGGGAACCAGGCCGAAGGCGGCGATGCTGGCGGTCATCAGCACCGGCCGCAGGCGGCGCTGTGCGCCCTCCACCACTACCCTGGCCAGTTCCATGCCGTGGGCGCGGAGTTGGTTGAAGTAGCTCACCATGACCACACCATTGAGCACCGCGATACCGAGCAGGGCGATGAAGCCCACCGAGGCCGGTACCGAGAGATACTCGCCGGAGATCCACAGGCTCAGCACCCCGCCGATCATGGCAAACGGGATATTGGTCAGCACCAGCGCGGCCTGGCGTACGCTGCCGAAGGTGGAGAACAGCAGCAGAAAGATCAGACCGATGGCGACGGGAACCACCAGGGCAAGGCGGTTGGCGGCGCGCTGCTGGTTTTCGAACTGACCGCCCCAGGTGATCGAGTAGCCGCTGTCCAGGGGTACCTGACCGGCCACCGCGGTTCGGGCCTCATCGACAAAGCCTACCAGGTCTCGGCCGGAAACATTGGCCACCACGACAACCATACGGCCGCCCTGTTCGCGGTTGACCTGTACCGGGCCTTCCACCCGTTCCAGGCGGGCCACGCTGTTCAGGGGTACGTCCCGACCGTCGTCCAGGGTCAGGCGCAGTTCCTGGAAGCTTGCCGGCGAGGCACGCAGGGCATCGTCGCCACGGATGACCAGCGGCGTCTTGCGCATACCCTCCTGCACGATGCCGATGTTTCGGCCTTCCAGTTGCGCCCGCAGGAAGTGCTGTACGCGGTCCACGTCCAGGCCGAGCCGACCCACGGCGCCCCGGTCGATCACCGCTTGCAGGTACTGCACGCCCTCGTTGCGGGTGTAGAACACGTCCTCGGCGCCGTTCAACCCCCTGAGCACCTCGGCAATGGCGGCGGCGCGTTCGTTGAGCACGTCCAGATCCGGGCCGAACAGCTTCACGGCCACGTCGCCGCGCACGCCGGTGAGCATCTCGGACACGCGCATCTCAATCGGCTGGGTGAAGCCATAGGCGATGCCCGGCAGATCGTCCATGACCTTGCGGATCTCGGCGATCAGATCGTCCTTGTTCTGCATGCGCCATTGGTCGCCCGGTTTGAGCACCAGGAAGCTGTCGGTCTGATTCAGGCCCATGGGGTCCATACCGATTTCGTCCGAACCGGTGCGGGCCACCACGCCGATTACCTCGGGCACGCGATCCATGATGGCCTTCTGCACGCGGCTATCCATGCTGGTGGAGGCATCCAGGGTGATCGAGGGGAGTTTTTCCAACTGCACGATCACGTTGCCCTCATCCATGGTGGGCATGAAGGTCTTGCCGATCCAGGTGTATACGACCCCGGCGCCCACCAGGGCCAGTACCGCCAGGGCGATGACCACGCGAGCGTGTCTGAGGCTCCAGCCAAGCAGCGGCATATAGGCGCGGCCGAGCACCCGTACCAGCCAGGGCTCGCCGTGCGCTCCTTTGCCCAGCAAGAAGGAGGACAGCACCGGAATCACCGTCAGCGAAAGCACCAGGGAAGAGCCCAGTGCGAAGACGATGGTCAGCGCCACGGGTATGAACAGCTTGCCCTCCAAGCCCTCCAGGGTGAGCAGGGGCAGGAACACCAACATGATGATGACCACGCCGGCAGTCACCGGCACCGCCACCTCGCGGGCGGCACGGTAGATCAGGTGCAGGCGCGGCAGGCGCTGGAGCTTGTCCTGGTGGGAGAGCTGGCTGACCACGTTCTCCACCACCACCACGGCGGCGTCCACCAGCATACCGATGGCGATCGCCAGACCGCCCAGACTCATCAGATTGGCGGACAGGCCGAAGGCGGACATGAGAATGAAGGTCCCCAGGGCCGCCAGGGGCAATACCAGGGCAACGGTGAGGGCCGCGCGCAGATCGCCCAGGAACAGCACCAGCAGGATCAGCACCAGCACAATGGCTTCCAGCAGGGCCTTGGACACCGTATTGACGGCGCGATCCACCAGGCCGCCGCGGTCGTAGAACACCTCGGTGCGAATACCGTCGGGCAGGCTGGCAGCGATCTCGTCCAACTTGGCACGAACCCCGGCAACCACCTCGCGGGCGTTGGCGCCGCGCAGGCCCAGCACCAGACCCTGCACCGATTCGCCGGCGCCGTTGCGGGTGACCGAGCCGTAGCGGGTGAGCGAGCCGATACGAACCTCGGCCACCTGATCCAGGCGCACGGGCACGCCGTCGCGGTAGCGCACCACCACAGCACGCAGATCGTCCAGGTCGCGGATGCGGCCCTCGGCGCGGACCAGCAGGGTTTCCTCGCCCTCGTCCAGCCTGCCGGCACCGTCGTTGCGGTTGTTGCTGCCGATCGCCTGTTCGATGGCCGACAGGTCCACCCCCAGGGCCGCCATGCGCATGCGGTCGGGCACGACCTCAAAACTGCGGGCGAATCCCCCGAGGGAATTCACGTCGGCCACACCGGGCACGGTGCGCAGGGCCGGGCGTATCACCCAGTCGAGCACGGAACGCCGTTCGGTGAGCGAAACCCCTTCGCCCTCCACGGTGAACATGAACATCTCGCCGAGGGGCGTGGTCATGGGGGCGATGCCGCCGGAGATGTCCGCCGGCAGCGCGTCCCAGATGGCGCCGAGGCGTTCCGCGACCTGCTGGCGCGCCCAATAGATGTCGGTGCCGTCGGCAAAGTCCACGGTGACGTCGCTGAGCGCGTATTTGGCCACAGAGCGCAGCATGACCTGGTTGGGTATGCCCAGCATTTCCACCTCGATGGGGGCGGTGATGGCGGCTTCCACTTCTTCCGGGGTCATGCCTGGCGCCTTGACGATGATCTTCACCTGGGTGGACGAGACGTCCGGAAAGGCGTCGATGGGCAGGGTACGGAAGGCTTGGTAGCCGGCCCCCGCCAACAGAGCCACACCCAGCAGTATCAGCACTCGCTGGGTAAGGGAGAATTGAATCAGTCGTCCCAACATCATTCACCCCCGCCGATGCCCTGCCAGGCCGCCTTGAGCGAGGACATGCCGCTGACGGCTACCGGGTCGCCTGCCTTGATGTTGCCGCTGACCAAGGCACGCCCGCCGCTTTGGTTGAGAATGCTTATCTTCTCGACGTCGAAACCATCGGCGGTACGAAGAAACACAAAGCTGCCCTGGCCGTCACGCACCACCGCTTCGGCCGGTACGCTGACGCCATCGGCGACGCTGGCGCTTAGGCGCATCTCCAGAAACTGGCCGGGGCGCAGCCGGTCGATCCCTGTTGTCACCTCGGCCCGCAGCAGTACGGTCTGGTTGGCCGGGTCCACCTCATGTCCCACGAGAATCACCCGACCGCTTACGTTGCCATCGTCAGTGACCACCGTCGCGCCCTCGCTGACCCCGTCGAGCAGGGACAGAGGTGTGCGTATCTCCACCCATAGCGTGTCCAGGTTGGCGATGCGGTACAGGGGGGCGATATGTTCCACCCGCTCACCAGCGGTGGCGTAGCGTTCCATGATCACACCGTCGATGGGAGCGCAGACACACAGTTGGCTGGATAGCTCGCGGCTGGATTCCAGTTTTGCGAGCGCTTGCTTGTTCATGCCGGCCAGGGCCAGCGACTGGCGTTGCTGGTCGCGTAGCGCCAGTAATTCGCTGTGGGCGCTACGTTTTTCCAGAAGACGCCGTTCGGCGATCACGCCTTCCTTGAACAGGGTCTCGTCCCGTTGCAGATCCGACCGTGCCAGCCGCAACTGCGTCAGGGTCTGCAAGTACTCCCGTTGCTGGGTGAGCAGCTGTGGGCTTTGCAGATAGGCGATTACCTGGCCGGCGCTGACGTGATCGCCCACCGCCGCGGACAATTGCTCCACCAGGCCGGTTTGTGGCGCGCTGACCACCTGAATCTGCGCCGGGGGAATGGTGACCCGGGTCGGCAGGGCCGGCCCGCGGGTGTCGCCGGCGGGTTGTGCCGGGCTCCAGCGTATGCCCAGGGCGTCGATCTGCTGCGGCTCCAGGGGGATGTGCTCGGCATGAGCGACGGACGCCAATAACAGGGCCGCGGAGAGAGAGAAAGGTTTCAACATATTCATGGCAAAACTCCCGCGGCCTGGTTTAGTTGAGCCACGTATCGATTCAATTCCAATTCCCGCTCGCGTAACGCGCGCTCCGCGCTGAGGGCACGGTCGCGGGCGCGTAGCAAGCTGACCAGATCGCTCTCGCCGGCCTGAAAGGCCACACGTGCCAGACGCAGGCTTTCGGTGGCGAGGGATTGGGCTTGGCGAGCCAGCTTCAGGGTCTGCTTGCCCTGGTCGAGTCGCAGTGCGGCGGTTTGCAGATCGGTCTCCAGACGATGGTGCAACTGGGCCAGTTCCAGCTCGGCCTCGGTCACCCCGGTTTCCGCCGCCGCCAGGGGGGCGGCCTCGTGGGCGCTGCTGCCCAGGGGCAGACGCAGGGTGATGCCGATACTGTTGTCGTAGCCTGCACCCCGCAGGGGCTTTTCGTGGCGGCTCCCCAACGTGAGGCTGGGGTTTTCCCGGCGCTCGCTGCGGGCCACATCGCGTTCGGCGCGGGCCTTGGCAACGCTCGCCCGACCTTGCGCCAGCAGGGGATGGGTGTCGGACAAGGACGGAGTATCTGCCGCAGCGATCTCGCGACGGTCGGCGGGGAGTTCGGAACGGCCAGTCAGCGCCTGGTAGTGGGTGGCCGCCTCCTGGGCTGCGGCGAGGGCGTCGGCGTGCTCCGTTCGGCGCGCCAGGGTCTCCTCGCTGGCCAGCAGCAGATCGGTGCGTGGCAATTCGCCCAGTTCGACGCGTTTCTTGACGTCGGCCTCCAGGGCGAGAGCGCTTTGCACCGCCCGTTCGGCCAGATCGGCGCGCAGTTCGGCCAGCTCCCAGGCCCATAGGCGATCGCGAAGCTGCCCGGCTATCTCCCAGCGCAATGTCTGATTTTGGGCATTTGCGTCGGAACGCGTGCCTTCGGCCAAGCCGCGTCGCGCTTCCCGCTGGCCTGGGTTCCAGAGAGGAAGCTCCAGGCCGGTTTCCCATTCCTGGAGGCCATCGTCGCTACCCAGGGTGTCGTTCTGATAGCGCAGGCTGATGGCAGGCGCGCCGGCCAGCAGGCTATCAGCTGCCGCGCTCTGGGCGTCGGCCTGGTTCAGGCGGGCTTGGACCAAGCGGTCGCTGCCACGGCGTTGAACGATGTGATCGATGACCTCGCCCAAGGTCAGGGTCGGCGACTCGACGACCGCGGCATTCGCGGGCAAGACCAAGCCAACCCAGCCAGCGAAGGCCAGGGTTCGCAATGCGTGCATGTTCTTACCTCCCGGTGTTTGCTTCAGGAGGCGTTTTCGCGGCGTACCGTGAATTCCACCGACTCGCTACGGGCGTGCAGATTGCTATAGCCGCTCAGCTCCAGCCGATAGCGGGTCTCGTCGGCGGGCTGGTGGATGGCGGGGCTCAGCAACTTGCCGCTTTCACGATGCAGACGGTTGGCGGCCCTGAGTCTGGCGCCTGCCTTGGCGTCTTCGGCCCAGACGGTTTCCCAATCACCGTAGTGGTTCTGGCGCAGCAGTACGGCCTTGACGCGGGTGAAGTAGTTGCGTCCTGTGCGCGCGTCGCTGAGGTCGTAATCGATGCGCAGTTGTATTTCACCGTCGAGGCTGCGGACCAGGGTCGGCATGTTGGACTGGAGCTTGATCGACTGGTTCTGCACCGAGACGCTGCCGGCGTCTACCGTGGTGGCAGCCCAGGCGCTGGTGCTGGACAGTAGGGCCAAAGCGGGCAAGAGTGCGTGCAGTGAGGATCGTTTCATTGTGAACTCCGGTGAAGGCTTGTGTTGGGCACAAGTTACCGGTGTGTCCTGAAATGAAACTGAAAGGCCCTGGATGTGGGTATGGGCTCGGCGGCGGAGCGGTTTTACCGCATGGCGTATATCGCCGGACGAAATCTCCGGCGGTATCTGGGCTGAAAGCCTGTCCGCGGGAGAACTTTCCTAGACGTCCAGCATCAATTTGCGCGGTTTGCGCATTCCGGCGATCTTGCATGCCTGCTGTCCGTAACCCACAGGAAACAGCTTGTACAGGTATTTACGTGTTGCCCGATCCGCACCCCAGAGCGTGCGCATATGCTTGAGCACGGTACGAGCCTCCGGAACGCTGTGGTTTTCTTCAAAATAGTCGCGCACGTAGCGGATGATCTCGCGCCTTTCTTCGGTAAGCGGCAGATCCGCCTCTTCAGCAAGCGCCTCCACCAGTTCGGGGTACCAATCGAGGGCATCGAGAAGAAAGCCCTCCTCGTCCCGCTCCAGTTGATCCAATGGGCGGCCGGGGTTGGTGCTCGTCGCGTTGGAAACCAGCATGGCGTCTCTCCTCAAGTTGGGCTCCAAGCCAGGATATAAGTCTTGGCTAATGATTGGCAAGTGATATTAATTTGCAGTTATTATCGGAAAATACGATATAAAAAATGGGTGCCCATGGATACCGAACAGGCTCGAACCTTCCTGGCCATCGCCGCCCACGGCAGTTTTCTGGAGGCTGCCAAGCGGTTGTACGTGACCCAGTCCACCGTCAGTGCCAGGGTGCGCAGTCTCGAAGAAGAACTGGGCAGCCGGCTGTTTGTGCGCAATCGCTCCGGCGCGAGCCTGACGCCCGCAGGCAGGCGGTTCCTGGGGCACGCAAAGAATCTGATTTTGACGGTGGAGCAGGCGCGGCACGATGTTGGTCTGCCGGAACGCTATAGAGCCACCCTGCGCGTGGGGGGCCGCATTGCCTTGTGGGAGGGATTTTTACCTTCCTGGGTCGACTGGATGCGGGAGCGGGCCCCTGATGTTTCGCTGCGTGGCGAAATCGGCTTCGAAGAAGACCTGATGCGTCGTCTGGTGGAAGGCACGTTGGACATCGGTTTGATGTACACGCCGAGTCACAGCCCGGGGTTGGTGGTGGAACACTTATTCGACGACACCCTGGTTCTGGTCAGCACTCATCAGGCAGCCACCTGGCCTGATGAAAATTACGTTTATGTAGACTGGGGTCCCGGCTTTTACGCCAAGCACGCCAGCAGTTTTCCGAACATGGAGGCGCCGGCGCAAGTCGTGAACATCGGTTGGCTGGGGGTGCAGTTGATCGTTGCCAATGGCGGCTCCTGCTACCTGCCGGAACGCATGGCCCGGCCACTGACAGAAAGCGGGCGGATGTTCCGCGTAAGCGATACACCCGCCTTCTCCCTGCCAGCCTACATGGTCTACACCCATGATGCTGGCGGAGAAGTGCAGGCACTGGCCCTGGCTGGCCTGCGCGATCTGGCGGCCGCGGTGCGGACGTGATTTGCGCGGTATAATCCGTAGTCCCTGTCCATGCAGAGAGGTAACCGGAGATGCGGGGCGCATTGTTGTTCAAGGTGGCGTTCTGGCTGGTGGTCGTGGGCATCGCAGCCCTGCTGACGCCCAACCCCGCCTGGCCGGAGTGGCTGGCCCGCATGGTCCTTTCCAGCGGCATAGCCCTGGGTCTGACCAATCTTGGCGTCTCCCTGTACCGAATGAAGCGTGATACCAAACCCCGTTGATGCGTAAACTTGCGAATCGGTTCGCGAAAATGGACCCACCGTTTCGCTATCGATGATATACACTTATGCTCTCTATGCAGGGCCACAGTGGGACACGGAACACGGTACGGCCGCAACCGAACGGAGGATCGCCTTCAAGGCGTGCGGTTCACGCGATCAGGGGTACACAATGATAACGAACGGGCGATTTTCACCGGCGGCAATGATGGTGTTTCTGGCCTTGGTGGCCGGGCCGGCACTGGCTGGATTTTCAGACAATGTACGCTATGTGCAGGAGGCACTGGCAGAATTCGGCTACCAACCGGGGGTGGCTGACGGCATCTGGGGGCGACGGACCCAGCAGGCCATGCAGGCGTTTCAACGGGACAATGGCCTGCCCTTGAGTTCGGATCTCACCGACGAGTTCATCCAGGCGCTACGGGCCCATCAGATTCAAACAGAGAACTTTCCTCCGGTCGAAGTGACGGATGAGACACCGGCCCCTGTTCCGGTCTTGCCTGAGCGTGAACCGCAACCGGTTGCCTCCGTCCCGCCACCACTACCTCCTTCGCCAGCACCATCAGTCCCGGGCGTTGCCGGTGTCGGCGAGGCAATGCTGCTTGAACGCTGGACTTTCTCCCGACCGAAAGTCAACAGTGTGGCCGAACTCAGCGGTCCGCAAGGGGCCGCGGTCGTCAAGGTGGCGGTCAGGCAGAAGTATGCCAGCTCCTTGATCCAGGGCCGCTCCCCCAAGGATCTGATTCGCGGATTTTACGGTTCGGTCTACTTTCGTGACTTGTCGCGCCTGTGCCATGATGCTGCCCCGGTTGGGGGAATCGACGCCTTGGAACTGCGCCAAATCATCGAAGATGCCAACGAAACCGTGACGGTAGCCACCCGCACACCCATGGTGGATTGCCGTGCCTACATTAACGGTACCCTGAGCGAGCGAGGGCTGATGGCAAAGATCAGCATCCTGCCGAACTGATTCCGAAGCGCGTTCCCGTGGCCGGCAGTCAACTTTTGCTACGAAGAGAAGGGCCATGTGTGGAATCTGCGGTGAATTGCGTCTTGACGGTTCGGCGGCGGACCTTGAAACCGTAAGTCGTATGCTGCCCGCGCTGGCCAGGCGGGGGCCGGACCATGAGGGGCAGCATCGGGAAGGTCCGCTGGCATTCGGCCACCGCCGGCTGTCGGTGATCGACCTCTCTGCCCGCTCCCATCAGCCCATGCTCGATCCCCACCTGGGTTTGGCCCTGGTGTTCAACGGCGCCATCTACAATTACCCTGAATTGCGCCATGACCTGATCGAAAAGGGCTACACGTTCTTCTCCGACGGTGATACCGAGGTCATTCTCAAGGCGTATCACGCCTGGGGCGAGGCCTGCGTCGAGCGTTTGCACGGCATGTTCGCCTTCGCCGTCTGGAACTCGCGAACAGGCTCCCTGTTTCTGGCTCGTGACCGCCTCGGCATCAAGCCGCTTTACTACTCCCTCGATGAATACCGCCTGTTGTTTGCCTCCAACACTCAGGCATTGATCAAGGCCGGCGGTGTGGATACGGCCATCGACCCCGTCGCCCTGCATCACCAATTCACCCTGCATGGCGTGGTCCCGGCACCCCATACCCTGCTGCGCGGTGTGCGCAAGTTGCCTCCGGCACACACCATGACCATCGCGTCCGACGGCAAATCCACAATGCGTCGTTATTGGCGCCTGACCGCCCAGCGTCGGCAGCCCGACCTCTCCCAATGGGAGTGGATCGAGGCCACGCGGGAGGCGCTGGAGAGCGCCGTGCGCAAACGCCGCACGGTGGCCGACGTACCGGTGGGCGTGCTGCTCTCCGGCGGTCTGGATTCCAGCCTGCTGGTGGCCCTGCTGGTCGAAAGCGGCGTAGACGATTTGCGAACCTTCTCGGTCGGTTTCGAGGACGCTCCCGAGGAACGGGGCAGTGAATTCGAGTTTTCCGATCAAGTGGTGGAGCGTTATGCCACGCGCCATCGGAAGATTCTTGTGCCCAATGACCAGGTACTGCCGCGCCTGCCCGAGGCGGTGGAGCAAATGGCCGAACCCATGTTTGGCCAGGACGCGGTTGCCTTCTACCTGTTGGCAGAGCAGGTATCGAAAGAAGTCAAAGTGGTACAGAGCGGACAGGGGGCCGATGAGGTCTTTGCCGGCTATTTCTGGTATCCACGCATGCAGGCCGACGCCGGTAGCGACCTGGAACGTTTCGCTCGCCACTATTTCGACCGCGACCACGACGAATACCTGGCGATGGTCGCACCGGACTATGCCGGCAGCGATCATACCGCTGAGTTGATCGAATCCCTGCTGGCCGAACCCGGCGCTGAAGACTACCTCGATCGTGTATTGCGCCTTGATGTGACCACCCTGGTAGTGGATGACCCGGTAAAACGCGTCGACAACATGACCATGGCCTTTGGCCTGGAAGCCCGGGTTCCCTTCCTCGACCACCACTTGGTCGAACTCGCGGCGCAGATCCCGCCCGCGCTCAAATTGCGTGAACAGGGCAAGTATCCCTTAAAGGCCATCGCGCGGGGCCTGCTGCCCGATTCGGTCATCGACCGCCCGAAAGGCTATTTCCCCATGCCGGCCCTCAAGTACGTGCGTGGCGATTTCCTCAATATGATGTCCGATATTCTCAATGCCGATGCCTGTCGGCGTCGCGGCCTTTATCGGCGCAGTTATGTGGAGAAGTTGCTTGGCGAGCCGGAGCAACATTTCACCAGAATTCAGGGCAGCAAACTCTGGCATCTGGCGGTGCTGGAGCTTTGGTTGCAGAGGAACGTCGATCAATAGCTTTTTCCGGCCTATCGCTTGGTGGCGGCCCCTGGTGAATCAAGGGATTCGCTGGGGAAGGCACGATCCTCGACTGACTTCCGAGTCATCAGAAAACCCCCTAGTCTTCCCCGTACATCGATAGATCCTGTCTATAGCCATCGGAATATCCTATTTCACCCCAAATTACGGCCGACATAACCAGACTAACGGTTCGGCTTTACCACATAATGGAACACAGTCGCCGACGGAATAATTGAATTGGCGAGACAGCAGATGCGTGTTGGCGCCTGATGAATTTGCGGAATCCAAATGCCACTCTACAGCGAGCAGAGCTGCGCACCCTCGGTAGCGGCACCCGATTTTTTGATCCGACACGCAACGCTTCGCCAGCTCCAGATCTTCGAGGCTATCGTAAGGCTGGGGAGTTTTACCCGTGCCGCGGAAGAATTGTTTCTCACCCAGCCCACGGTATCGATGCAGACCAAGCGGCTCTCCGATTCCATTGGCATGCCCTTGTTCGAACAGACCGGTCGCAAACTGCGCACCACCGAGGCAGGCGCCGAATTGTATCAATCCTGCTGTCGGATATTCGTGAACCTGGCCAACCTGGAATCGAAGTTCGCCCAACTCAAGGGCGACTGCAAATCCAGACTAAGGATTGGCGTCATCAGCACGGCGAAATATTTTGTGCCAGAGGTTCTGGGTAAATTCTGCCGCGAAAACCCCAGCATCCAGGTGGCCTTGAAGATGAGCAATCGGGACCAGATTCTCAAGCGGCTGAGGTCCAATGAAGACGATCTCTATGTCATGGGGCAAGCGCCCCAGGACCAACCGCAGGTAGAAGCCATACCCTTCGCTCCCAACCCTCTGGTGGTCATGGCGCCTCGTGACCACTACTTGGTCGGCCAAACCCGGATACCTCTGGCGCGGCTTGCCGAAGAGCCGTTCATCCTGCGGGAGCCAGGTTCCGGTATCCGGGACGCGACCCTGCAAACCTTCGACAAACGGCAATTGCGCCCCAGGATTCACATGGAGCTGGATAGCAACGAGGCGATCAAACACGCGATCATCGGTGGACTGGGGCTATCCGTGCTTTCGCTCCACACCCTGAAGCTCGAAGGCGAAAAGGGCCCCCTGGCGCTACTGGATGTGGAAGATTTTCCGATTAAACGGAACTGGTATCTGGTTCATCCGAGGGATCGCGAACTGTCTGCCGCCGCACAGGCATTCATGAAGTTTACCCTTGCCACCGGACCGGGTCTGCGTCGCGAGATGGAAACAAACTGGCCAGACTTGAAGCGTCATCTCGGGAACGGATTCTGAGGCCGTTGGCGCGCGTAAAAGGAAGATCACCAAAGTTCCGGGTTTTGTAGGGGCTTTGCGCAAGACAGTGCCACGGGCGTCGTTTCGGGTTCATATCCGTTGAGAGCCAATGCCTGCCATCCGAATGGATATTGCAGTTCATACGGCGGGGCATAGAGACTGGCAGCATCGGCGCTGAACCCGAATCTGCCGTAGTATTTGGGGTCGCCGTAGACGAAAACCCTATTGACCGCCATGGCTGACAAACGCGTGAGCCCGTGCTCAACCAGTTTTGTCCCGATGGCGTTACCCTGGCAATTCGGAACCACACCAAGCGGTGCCAGGATGTAACCAAGAAAATGTTCTCTGCCTTCGGCCAGTACCGGACTGAAAGCGATGTGGCCAACCACTGCGCCATCCACTTCGGCAAGCAGGGAGATTGATTGCGGGGTCGAGTCCAATGACAGTAGCGCAACGGCGAGCCTGGAGACGAGCCCGCGCTCGCTTTCGGGAAACGCGCTTGAGTGAACCGCCTCAATACTGTCGCGGTCATTGCCGCCGGCTATTCGAATTTTCATTTTCAGAATAAAGGATGATGTCAAGGATGCTGTTTTGATTCGTGAGCTGGTGATGTGCGGCTGTCCCGATTGTTTCCTGGGGATTTAGCTATTGCTCCCATACAACCGGGCATATCCCTGCGGATCGAGTATCTCCCGAATATCCACAAAGCTGCCACTGGGCCGAGTGACCAACTCGGGCAATACGGAAACGATTTGCTCTGCCGCCACCAATGGTGTCGGCATGGCGTCGGAACCCCGTGCCGCTTGCAATCGTTTCAGAGCGGGGAATGATTGCGAATCGGACTCGTCGCACAGCAGGTCCATCAAGGGCGTGTCGACGATACCTGGTGCCAGCGCACAGATGTGCGTATCGGGGAATTCGTGCGAATAGAGTTTGGCGAGCATGTTGAGGGTGGCTTTGGAAAGGCCGTATCCGTTCCAACCGCGATTGCCGAACACGGCGGCTCCGGAGGAGATCATGATGATCTGGCGAATCGGCTTGCCCCAGGCGTGCAACCAATCCATCACCGATTTGTTGGCCCAGACGTTGGTCTCCATGACCTGTTTCAAGTCTGCCAGGGGGGTGTCGGTGAGATCGCGGACCTGTCCCAGTATGCCGGCGTTGAGGACGACCAGATCAAGCCCGGTGGTGTCACGAAGCAAGGCTTCAAACGCTGGAGGGATGGCGGTCGCATCGGTGAGGTCGCATCGGCAGTCGTGTACGCCGGGCAGGTCGCAGCCTCTGCGGCTGCATCCGTAGACGGCCCAGTCGTGGTTGAGCAGATAGTCGGCGAGGCCGTGGCCCAGACCGGAACTGGTTCCGGTGATCAGGGCAGTTTTCATTGTGCTGTCGATCGGCTTGCTTCTCCGTCTTGGGGTGTCTCGAACAGCTGACGTGTAACAGGGGGACGCGGTCCAGGCGGACTAGCCGGTAATTGCGCCAAACACGGCAGGCAGGCGCTCCGGCAGGCGCTCCACGTTGTCGACGATGGAGTAGTTGTTTTCGCCGAAGATTCGGGCGACGTAGCGATCCGCCAGCGGGTCCAGGGTAAGACAGTAGGTGTAGACGCCGTTCATCGCCAATTCCTCGACCGCCTTCTTGGCATCGTGGCGCAGGTATTGGGGGTCGCGTTCGTCGATATCGGCCGGTTCGCCGTCGGTAATCAGCAGAATGAGCTTCTTTTGGCTGTTCTGGTGAAGCAGATGATCGCCAGCGTGACGCAGTGCGGCCCCCATGCGGGTGGACAGACCGCCCTGCATGCCCGCCAGGCGGGCCTTGGCCTCGTCGGCGTAGGACTGGTCGAAGTCCTTGAAGCGGTAGTACTGCACATCGTGGCGTCCGTCGGAAGAGAAGCCGTGTACGGCGAAGGGGTCGCCGATGGAGTCGATGGCCCAGGCCAGCAGGCCGGTGGCTTCGCGGGTGAGTTCGAGGATGGTGGGGCTATCCTCATCTCCCTTGTCGACCTTTTCATTGGTGGATTCCGACAGGTCCATCAGCACCACCACAGACAGGTCTCGGACGTGGCGGGTGATACGGATGTTGATGCGCGGGTCCGGCATGATGCCGCGACGGATGTCGATCATTGCGCGCACGGCAGCGTTGAGGTCCAGCTCCTCGCCATCTTCGTAGCCACGTTGGCGCACTATACCCTGGGGTTGCAAGTGGTCGATCAGGTGGCGGATACGGCTGGCGATGGGTTTGTGCTTGGTGAGGATCTCGTCCATCATGTCGGGGTCGCCCTTGGGCTGGCGGCGTTCGATGACGGTGGCCCAATCGGGGCGGAACAGCTGGACGTGGTAGTCCCACTCCTGATAGTGGTGCGGCTCGGAGACCGGTTCCTTGCCCCACATCTCGTTGTAGCTGACACCCTCGTCCTCATAGGGGAAGAATTCGGTGGAGCAGACCCAGATCTCCTGGGCGTCGTCTCCGGCCAGTTCGCAGTCCACCTCGTTGGCCATTTCGATGGCGGAAACATACTTGCGGACCTGCTTTTGGCTGGCCGGGACGTAGTCCTCCCCTCGGGAAAGGAAGTCAGCCTCGTCGAATTCCCAGATATAGCGGTTGTCGTCGCGGTAGGGGATGGGCCATCCTTCCAAAACGCGCAGGGAGGGGATGGCTGCCGTGTCGGCGATGTGGTTGTAGAAGGTCACGCCCAGGTCCCAGGACAGGCGATTGTCGAGAGGGTTGGATTCCAGGCGCTCCCGGAATTCGGTGGCCAGTTTGCCTATCACCGGGTCGCCGTCGTGGTATTCCTCGTCCAACAGGGCGCGGGCCATGCGCACCATTCTGTCCATTACGGGGTGCAGTTCCTGCGTCTGTTCGTCCGCGCCGGGGGCTGCGGTGTAGAAACTCAGCCAGAGCTTGCGCAGGCCGGGGAATTCGGCAATGGCCATGGATTCAACACGGGCATCCTCAAACAGCTCGATCATCTTCATCTGCGCCGGTGACAGTTGTTCGGCGGAGATTGGCTTGCTGGTGTAGACCATGTGGGCCGCGCAATGGGCGGCTGCGGCGCGGTAGGTCTCGATACCATTGATACCGCGAAAGTTGTCGAAAGCGTCAGGGAGATGGATCTGGAAGTCGGCGATGTAGGGCTTCAGGCCCTGGCGGCTCTCGTAGTCGCCGGAAGTGGGACGCATGAAAAATGCGCGTGCCCACAGTGCGCGCAGGTAGAAGTTGAGCTTGC
>JAGRGI010000169.1 GCA_020445565.1 Chromatiales bacterium | reverse complement strand
AGATGATCCTCCCCTCGCTGCTACCGGTAGCCGTGCCCATTGCCGTGGGTCTGCTGCTCGGCAAAGAAGCGCTCGGCGGCGTGCTGATAGGCACAATCATCACCGGTATCTTTGTGGCCGTATCCATGACCACCGGCGGCGGTGCCTGGGATAACGCCAAGAAGTACATTGAGGATGGCAACTTCGGCGGAAAGGGCTCCGAGGCCCACAAGGCCGCCGTCACCGGCGACACCGTCGGCGACCCCTACAAAGACACCGCCGGCCCAGCCGTCAACCCGATGATCAAGATCATCAACATCGTCGCGCTGCTGATCGTGCCACTGATGTAAGGGTCGCACTCGCGCTTTCAACGCCGCCTTCGGGCGGCGTTTTTGCTTCACCCGGCCGGAATCTCCCCTCCATGAAACGCCTTGGCGGAATCGCCGTCTTCTTGTTCATCCTGCTGCTTGGCAGTGAAATCGGCCTACGGCTGGTGGCGCTGGTTCCCACTGAATCATCGACCGCAACAAACGACTCCGACATCGGTTTTCGTCTGCGCCCCGGTATACCGGTCTCTGGCGGCCAAACCAACCGGAACGGATTCAACGACCGGGAACATGCCCCGAAAAAACCGGATGGTGGTTACCGAATAGCGGTCATCGGCGACTCCTTCGTCTTCGGTGCGGTTCGGCGACAGCAGAATTTTGTTTACCTCCTGGAGCGGGAACTGTCCGCTTCCCGCCTGGGCACCGAGGTTATCAACCTGGGCGTACCCGCGGCCGGCCCTCACAACTATCTGGCGCTGTTGCAACACGATGCCCGCCAAGTCCAGGCGAATATGGCCGTCGTTATGGTCTTTCTGGGCAACGATATCCTGCAGGCCCACCCGGATTTCCGTACTGCGATCCGTTTCGGCAGAACGGTAGAGATTCTACGACGCCCTCACCTGCTCGGTCCTTCATGGGAATATTCCTACGTCTACCGTCTGGCCAGAGCCGCTCACACACTTCTGCTCAACCGGATCGAACCGCACCCCGACACGGCTTTTTCCCACTCTGCCTATCTGGCGGTGGAACAGCGCCGCGCTCAGGCGTTTCGAACAGAGCCTGACCCACTCACGGCGCAATCCCTCACGGCCTTGACCGACATCCTCATTGAAATGGCGGATATGGCCAGGGACTTTGGAATGGACTACCTCGTCGTCCTAGCCCCGGACGAACTCCAAACCAATCCCCAGCTCTGGAGCGAACTTGTAGCGGAAAAGGGACTGGAGCCGACCGACTACAAATTCGACGGAATCGACACGCGACTCACTGCGGCGCTGGAATCCAAGGGTATCCGGGTCGTCGATCTCTTGCCCTCGCTGCGCACGGCAGCCAAGGCAGGTTCACTCTATTTACCAAACGACAGCCACTGGAATGCCAGGGGCAATCAAGTAGCGGCCGACAATATTCTCGCCGCGATTCGCGTCAGACTCCCATCAGCGAAAAACGTAACTCACAGTGTTCAATAACTTTTGATTGGCCACTGTAGCGAGCGGTGGGCCGGGGGTTTGCGGAGGGAACGTCTGCGCGGTGAGTCGCACTGCAACGAACACCTTTCACATGGATGTGGAAGACTGGACCTGCAAGCGACCCAGGAAAGCATTAGCGCAGCTTAGTACTCCGTCAAAGGGTACTGGCTGCACGGACGTATTTATGCGTTTCCCGGAGCGAACACCCGGCCCGCCGCAGGAACCTGGCAGTACACCTGATAGCTGCTCCTGTTTTGACTTCCGCAGTACTCACTGCGCGACTACGCGCCGCTAGCCGGAGTGTGGAGCGCTTGTCTAGCAGACAGTCATTCCGGTATGTTGGCCGATCTTCCAACCACAACCACCAAACCCTGGCCCTTCGGCCCCGCCGGAGTCGCCACTCAGGAGAACAGACAATGAATTTGGACCGCGTTACCTCCGGTCGCGATGTTCCCAATGAGATCAACGTCATCATCGAGATCCCCGCACACTCGGACCCGGTGAAATACGAGGTCGACAAGAATTCAGGCGCCATGTTCGTCGACCGCTTCATGACCGCTGCCATGTTTTATCCCGCCAACTACGGTTATGTCCCCCATACACTGTCAAAAGATGGCGATCCGGTGGACGTGCTGGTGGTCACCCCCCACCCGCTGATCAGCGGCTCGGTGATTCGCTGCCGCCCGGTGGGCGTCCTCAAGATGACCGACGAGTCCGGCGACGACGCCAAGGTCCTGGCCGTGCCCATCGACAAGCTCTGCCGCATGTATGGCGGCACCAAGGACATCAACGACATGCCCAAGGCCCTGCTGGACAGCATTGCCCACTTCTTCGAACACTATAAGGACCTCGAAGAAGGCAAGTGGGTGCGGGTTCAGGGCTGGGGCGACGCCGAGGAAGCCCGGCAGGAAATCCTCGACAGCCTGAAAATGTACAAAGAAGCCCCGGAAAAACCCGCCTTCTGAGACACACCGTGGCACAGGCTCCCCGCCGTTGCGTCTAATCGCTACGGCGGGTCAACACACTGTGCCGAGATCGTTTTAGCGTTTTCTTATATAATGGTGGTTTTCCGAAACCTCGGGGCCACAATGAAGGTCTGCATACTCTCTGACAGCCACGACCACCGGGATCTGCTCAGCCGGGCAGTTGCCGCCGCCAAACGGCAAGGCGCCGAAGCCGTGCTGCATTGCGGCGACGTGGTCGCCCCCTCCACTCTGTCGGTGGTTGAACCCCACGGCCTGCCGTTTCATGTCATCCATGGCAACAACACCGGCGACCTCTACGCCCTGTCGCGCCGTTCCGCGCGCAAAGACAGCGTGGTCGAATACCATGGTCAGGATGCCTCCCTAACCCTGGGTGGCCGACGAATCTTCCTGGTTCATTACCCACACTATGCCAAGGGCATGGCCAGCACCGGCGACTGGGATCTGGTCTGCTGCGGACATACCCACAAGGTCGATGCCCAGACCGTGCCGAACGTCAATGGCGGTGAAACCCTGGTGCTCAATCCTGGCAGCGTCGGCGGGGTTGATACCGATCGTGCCACCTTCGTGATGATGGACCTCGACGATTTAAGCTACGAGATCTTCGAAGTCCCGGAGTTGCCCGGCAAATAACATCATTCGCCGCTTCAATGGCGCCACGTCAAATTCCAACCTGGGATTCGCGTCCGCCTTGTCCTATCTTTGGGGTGAGATAACCGATGCGGGTTGTCGTTCAGCCGATTTGCAACCACGGCGAACGCCAGCCCGCTGTTCCGCTCACTCGAAAGGAGGAACCAGCGTGGCCTCATCCATGCGCGATGTCATGAACCCTAATCTCGCCGCCGAGCGAGACCCACACTTTCCGCACGCCCCTGACGACTGGTCCCGCGCCACTGCCGAAGCAGCCGCCTCGGCCGAAGGCCTGGAGATGACCGACGATCATTGGCAGACAGTGGCCGCCTTGCAAGAATACATGAGCAAGCACGAAGAACCCAATGCACGGGAACTGCACGACGCTCTGGATGAAAAATTTCACGCCAGTGGCGGGCTGAAGCACCTCTACAAGCTGTTCCCGGGTGGCCCGGTTGCCCAGGGCTGTCGCGTCGCCGGGCTGGAAGCCCCGGCTGGCGCCAGCGACGCCTCATTCGGTAGCGTTCAATAACTCCCCACCAAGATGCCCCGCCAGTAATGGCGGGGTCACGGCGGCGGGAATGAAAATCCTGCACTTCGCCCCCTACTACGAACCCTATCTGCGCGACGGCAGCAAGACCCTGACGATCCGCCTGAACAACCGCCAAAAGCTGCGATCCGGCGATCAGGTTTCCGTGTGCATCGGCTGGACCGCCGACCAACGAGATGCACTATTCCAGGCGAGAATCGAGCAGGTAGCGCACATCAAACTTCGCCAACTGACCGCTGACGACCTCACCCAGGAATCCCCGGACTGCCGTAACGTGGAAGCAGCCGCCCTGATGCTCAGCGCCATCTACCGACGCCTGATCGACACCCATCAAGCCGTGTATGCCATTCGATTCCGCTGCCTGGACTGATTGGGTCGCCCAACTGGCCACGCACCATTGGCGCGGCATGGCGGTGTTCGCTGGCGAAAGAGATTGGGGCCGGACCCGACTGACCTCTCTGAGCGGTTTCGAAAGCCGGCTCTGGGTTACCGACCGCCCCCCCTCATCCACCCATTGCATCGATCCAAGCCAGGCGCGCCAGGAACTCGGCAGGGAATATGACCTGGTGGTCTTCGACGCCTTCGCGGGCTTCGACCCCGACGCCTTCGGCTCCGTGAGTGGCTGTGTCCGCGGCGGTGGGCTGCTGGTTCTGTTATGCCCCAACCTGGACGCCTGGCCCCAGTACCCTGACCCGCAAAATCGTCGCATCGCCGTCGCCCCCATGGCACCGGAGGCAGTCGCCGGACGCTATCTGGCCCGTATCGCCCGTCTCATCCGGCAGACGCCTGAAATCTTTCTCATCGCCGAGAACAGCGAAACTCGCCTCCCCCATCTGCCACCAATCGGCGAGACCGGAAGCGTTTCGGTTACCGACGCCCACTGCCTCACCCACGATCAACAGATGGCGGTGCAGGCGCTGATTCACGTCGTCACCGGTCAGCGCAAGAAGCCCGTCATCCTGACCTCGGACCGGGGACGAGGGAAATCCGCCGCCCTGGGCATCGCCGCCGCCCGCCTGTTACATGAGGGACATGGACGCATTCTCGTCACTGGCCCCCGACTGGATGGCTTGGCGGCTCTGTTCGAACGGGCGGAATACTTGCTGGAGGGATGCCTTCGGCAACGGGCTCGCATCCGCTATCGCGACAGCACCATCGAGTTTCAGCCTCCTGACGCCCTACTGGAAGCCCACCGACCGGCGGACCTCCTGCTGGTGGACGAGGCAGCTGGAATCCCCCTTCCCCTCCTGGAGGGACTGTTGAGGCACTACCCACGGATCGCCTTCGCCAGTACAGTCCATGGCTACGAAGGGACCGGGCGGGGGTTTGCTCTGCGTTTCGAGCGTCTGGTTCAGACCCACAGCCGCGGCGTGAAACGGTTTCATCTTCAAACGCCAATCCGCTGGGCCGAGGGAGATCCACTGGAATCCCTGGTCTTCCGCATGTTGGTACTGGATGCCGAACCGCAGAAACCGCCCACGAACACCACTGCTGAAAAAAAAATCGAGCGCCTGGACCGAAATCGGCTGGCCTTGAACGAATCCGAACTGCGCGGCGTTTTCGGTCTACTTGTTCTCGCCCACTACCGCACACGTCCTTTCGATTTGCGGCAAATGCTGGATGGACCCAACATTGATATTCATGTGCTCCGGCTGGGCGGCCACCTGGCCGGCGTCGCCCTGGTGGCACGGGAAGGCGGCCTGGATGCCGAGCTTACGGCTCAAATCGCCGAAGGACGCCGCCGACCGCGCGGCCATCTGTTGCCAGAAGCTCTGGCGATCCACCTGGGGATCGAAGTCGCCCCGCGCCTGACATGCCTGCGCGTGATGCGCATTGCAATTCACCCCCAGGCGCAAAGGCGGGGCCTGGGGAGTGAACTGATCCAATCCCTGCTCAAACAACCGGCCGACCTGCTCGGCAGCAGCTTTTCCGCCGCCCCACAGATCCTGTCTTTTTGGAGCCGACTCGGTCTGAAACCAGCCCGCATCGGCATAAAAAGGGGCGCAAGCAGCGCTGCCCACTCCCTGCTGATGCTGCGCGGCCTCAGCGCAGCCGGTAAGTCCGTGGAAAATCAGGCTGTCGCACGCCTGAGAAACAATCTGCCCCACTTGCTGGCCGATCCACTAAGAGACCTGGAAGCCGAGTTGGCTGCCGCACTGATACAGACCTCTGGTTCCCAGCCGAACCCTGCCTGGGACGTGGCCGAACTGAAGGACCTGCGCGACTTCGCAGACGGCAAACGTATCTACGAAGAGGTCATGGACCCGATCTACCGCCTGACCCTATGTTATTTCTCCCACCCACAGGCCACGCCATCGACAATCGACTCACATCAAACCCGTTTGCTGATCCAACGGGTGCTACAGCGACGTGGTTGGGAACAATGTGAGGCAGGCGAAGGCAGAGACAAACTCACTACTCGCCTTCGAAAGGCTGTCGAAGCACTGTTGAAATGGCAGCCCATCGCACGGTAATCCGGATTTAACCGATTGCGAACGATAGACACGGCTGCCGAATAAGCTGCCGTCCTTGACAGTGCTTACGTTCCAAGACACAATGGCGGGCTTAACGGCAACTCAAACCGAATCTACGTTTTCCAGGAGTACGACTTTGGCCAACTCGCCCCAAGCCCGTAAGCGCGCGCGCCAGGCTGAAAGCAGCCGGCAGCACAACGCCAGCCTGCGTAGCCGGTTCCGCACCTACGTAAAGAAGGTCGTCAACGCCATCGACGCGGGTGATCGGGATTTGGCCAGCACCAACTACAGCGCCGCCGAGCCCATCATCGACGGCATGGTCAACAAAGGCTTGATCCACCGCAACAAGGCCGCCCGCCACAAGAGTCGCTTGAATGCCCGCATTCGCGCCATGGGCAGCTGAGCCTGAGTTAGCCCCGAGCATTGAAAAGGGCCGGCTATGCCGGCCCTTTTCTTTTGCCAGCATAAGGACTCACATACCCATAATACGGGTTTTGTAAAAAGGTGCGTGCGACAGGGTTAATTAGTCTGTCATGAACGCCACCTGATCCCGAACAGCCGCTCTTCAAACTATACGCAATCCGCGGCTCTTACATCTGCTGCCACTGAACCGAGCGGCGGCCCGCCGCAGGGTAATGCAACAAGCCGAATCAAACCAGAACCAGATTGTCGCGGTGAATCAACTCCGGATCATCCACATACCCCAGCAGCGTCTCGATTCGACTGCTCGGCTGACCGATAATCTTCCGCGTCTCCAGCGCATCGTAATTCACCAGCCCGCGAGCGACTTCCCGCCCCGTAGAATCCAGACAAGCCACCAACTCGCCACGCACGAAATCCCCCTGCACCGAGATCACACCCACGGGCAGTAGGCTTCTGCCAGCCTGACGCAAAACCTTGACCGCGCCCTCGTCCAACGTGAGCCGACCGGCCAATTGCAATTGCCCGGCGAGCCATTGCTTGCGAGCCGCCAGAGGTTCCCGATGCGGCACCAGAAAGGTACCCAGGTTTTCGCCGGCACGCACTCGCGCCAGCACATTTGGCTCACGCCCGCCAACGATCAGGGTCGCCGCACCGGAGCGCTCCGCCAAACGCCCGGCACGAACCTTGGTCTGCATTCCGCCGCGCCCCAATCCGCCGCTGCCGCCAGCCATCTCGTCCAGCTTGAGGTCGCTGGCGTCCGCCTGCTCTAGCAAGGGGGCATTTGGATCCTTGCGTGGGTCCTGCCGATACATGCCCCGTTGGTCTGTAAGGATCACCAACAGATCGGCCTCAACCAGATTGGCCACCAGGGCACCCAGGGTATCGTTGTCGCCAAAGCGAATTTCTTCGGTGGCAACGGTGTCGTTTTCGTTGATCACTGGCACCACGCCCAACTGCATCAGCGTACGAAGAGTGCTCCGGGCGTTGAGATAGCGCACACGGTCAGAGAGGTCTTCGTGAGTCAGAAGAACCTGAGCGGTGCGGATATCATGCTTAAGGAAACAAGATTCGTAAGCTTGAACCAAACCCATCTGGCCAACGGCGGCGGCGGCCTGAAGCTCGTGCAGGGCCTTGGGACGTCGCGGCCAGCCGAGTCGCACCAACCCTTCCGCCACGGAACCGGAAGAAACCAGTACCACGGCGACACCATCGTTCTTCAGGGCGGTGATCTGCTCCACCCAGGATGAAATGGCCTGCATGTCCAAGCCGCGCCCGTTGTTGGTAAGCAGAGAACTGCCTATCTTGACGACCCAGCGTCGGCTGCGGGGAAAGTCGCTACGACTCTTCATGTTCGGATTGCGTCTCGTCTTCCGAATCGATGGGGAGGTTTTCTTCCAAAAACACCATGATCGCCTGCATCAGGGATTCCGTCCCCTCGCCACTCACCGCAGAAATGCGGAAATACGGGCCATCCCACCCCATGGAATCGACGATGTGCTTGCAACGCGCCTGAGCTTCATCAGCCGGCAGGAGATCGACCTTGTTGAATACCAGCCAACGGGGACGAGTGGCCAGATCGGTGCTGTAGCGCCGAAGCTCGGAGGCTATGATGCGAATGTGCTCCTCCGGCTCGCCACTACCCTCGGGCGGTGCAATGTCGACCAAATGCAGCAGAAGACGAGTGCGGGACAAATGCTTGAGAAAGGTTATTCCCAGACCCGCCCCCTCGGCCGCACCCTCGATGACACCAGGAATGTCTGCGATCACGAAACTGCGCATGGACTCGAGGCGCACCACGCCGAGGTTGGGTTGCAGGGTCGTGAAGGGGTAGTCAGCCACCTTTGGCCTCGCCGCGGAAACCTTTCGAATCAGACTGGACTTGCCGGCATTGGGCATGCCGAGCAGACCGACGTCGGCCAATAAACGCAATTCCAATTGCAATTCACGACGCTCGCCTGGGGTGCCGGGTTTGAATTGACGCGGGGCGCGGTTGGTACTGCTCTTGTAGCGTGCATTGCCGATGCCGTGGAAACCACCCCGTGCAACCAGCAATTGCTGCCCCGGTGACACCACGTCACCGATCAGGTCACCGGATTCCGTGTCATAGGCCAGCGTACCCACCGGCACTGGAATGTACAGATCCTCGCCACCCTTGCCGGTACGATTGCGCCCCTGACCGGATTCGCCCCGTTGCGCCTTGTAGGTACGCTGATAGCGGAAGTCCACCAGGGTATTGATATGCTCGTTACCCACCAGAAAGACACTACCGCCGTCTCCGCCGTCACCACCGTCCGGGCCACCGAATGGTATGTATTTCTCACGCCGAAAACTGACACAGCCGTTGCCGCCATCGCCGGCGATGACTTGAATGCTGGCTTCGTCTACAAATTTCATCGGTGTGCTTGATATTCAATGCAAAATACTGATGCGCAACAAAAAAACCCCGCCATCGGACGGGGCTTCTTGCACAGTCAGCATCGCTGCTCGCGTCAGGCAGACACGATACTCACAAAACGGCGATTGCGGGGACCACGAGTTTGGAACTCCACCCGACCGTCCGCCTTGGCGTAGAGGGTGTGATCACGACCGAGACCGACATTGTCACCGGCATGGAAACGGGTGCCGCGCTGACGCACGATGATGTTGCCGGCCTTGACGGCCTCACCACCAAAACGCTTGACGCCAAGTCGTTTGGATTCTGAATCGCGACCGTTGCGGGAACT
>JAGRGI010000168.1 GCA_020445565.1 Chromatiales bacterium | reverse complement strand
AATGCCGGGCTGGCTGGTACCGTCACCCATGCACAATGCCGGCAACTACATCGCCAGCCTGGGCAATCTGTGCCGCTGGCTGGCGGCGCAGGCCGAATCCCTGGGAGTGGAGATATTTCCCGGATTCGCCGCCGCGGAGATTCTCTACGCTGACGATGGCCGGGTTGCCGGTGTCCTGACCGGCGATATGGGCTTGTCCGAGCGGGGCGAACCCAAGGACTCATTCGAACCGGGCATGGAACTGCGGGCAAGATACACACTGTTTGCGGAAGGCAGTCGCGGCCACCTGGGCAAACAGCTGATCGAACGCTTTCAATTGGATCGTGGCGGTAACACCCAGCATTACGGTATCGGCATCAAGGAGCTGTGGGAGATCCAACCGGACCGGCATCGTGCCGGGCTGGTTATCCATGGCGCCGGCTGGCCGTTGACCGAAAGTGGCAGCTCCGGCGGCTTCTTCCTGTACCACGTGGAGAACAACCAGGTCTCTGTCGGCCTGATAACCGACCTGAATTATCGCAATCCCTACCTGTCGCCATTCGATGAGTTCCAGCGGATGAAACACCATCCGCGACTGGCGCGATATCTGGAAGGCGGCAAGCGCATCGCCTATGGCGCCCGGGCAATTTCCAAGGGTGGATTGAATGCGCTGCCCAGAATGTCCCTGCCCGGAGGGTTGTTGATCGGCTGTGATGCAGGCACGCTGAATTTCGCCAAAATCAAGGGCATTCATACGGCGATGAAAAGCGGCATGATCGCCGCTGAAACGGTTTTCAAGGCGATGGCCGGAGGCCGGTCGGGATCAGCGGATCTGGACGACTTCGACCGGGACTTCAGACAGAGTTGGGCCGGACTTGAGCTGCATGCCGCCCGCAATTTTGGTGCTGCCCTGCATAAATGGGGACCCTGGCTCGGCGGCGCGTACAACTGGGTCGACCAGAATCTGACGGGAGGGCGGCTACCCTTCCGTCTCACCGATTCGGAGCCGGACCACCGCAGGCTGCTGGCAGCGGCGCAGTGCCAGCCCATTGCTTATCCCCGGCCGGATGGCAAGCTGAGTTTCGACCGGCTCTCCTCGGTGTTTCTGTCCGGCACCAACCACACGGAGAACCAGCCGGTTCATCTGCGCCTGACCGATCCATCGATTCCGCTATCGATGAATCTGCGGCAATACGACTTTCCGGAACAACGTTATTGCCCGGCCGGTGTTTACGAATTGGTCCAGGATGAGCAGGGCCGGGACCGCCTGCAGATCAACAGTCAGAACTGTGTGCACTGCAAGACCTGTGACATCAAGGATCCGGCGCAGAATATTACCTGGGTTCCCCCCGAGGGCGGCGGTGGACCCAACTACCCGAATTTTTAGTCGGTTGCCCGATCGGGAGAAGTGAGATGAACGAATTACATGGATACGACATAGAGGATCTGCAGGTCGGCGAGACGGTCTACTACGCCAAGAAGTTGACCGAAGACGATATGGCGCTCTTCGCAGGTGCTTCCGGCAACGTCGGCGCCGTATGCTTGAACGAGGCGTACGCGGGAACCAGCCCATTCAAAGGCCGCATCGTACAAGAGTTTCTCACCGCCAGCCTCATTTCAGCCGCGATCACCAGCAAATTCCCCGGACCGGGATCGGTGTGCATGAGCCAGTCGATGCGTTTCAACGCGCCGGTCAGGCCGGGCGAAACCGTCAATGTCGAGATCACCGTGCGCGATGTGGCGGTGGAAAAAAGCCGTGTTGCGTTGGAAACGAATTGTTATGTAGGAGACACACTGGTCATCGAGGGGGAGGCCCTGGTCAGGACGACCTCAGCGGCGCAACGGGAAACAT
>JAGRGI010000167.1 GCA_020445565.1 Chromatiales bacterium | reverse complement strand
TGGAATGCGATCTGTCTCGCCGACATGGGTGACACTGGGGCCGCTTTTGTGGCATTGCCTCAGATACCTCCACGTAACGTGAACTGGTTCAAGAAGGGCAAATGGGTCCACTTGGCCAAGATCGCGTTCGAGAAATATTTCATCCGCAAAATGAAAAAGGGTACTTCAGAACCCCTGTACGAAAAGTACATGCTCAAGACTCTGGGTATCGAACGGCTTAAATGAGCATCGATCCCCGCTTGGGGAACCGCCTGCCCGTCAGGTGGTCTCAATCTGCGCAACCGTTACGTGCCGGATGCACCATGCGGCTGTGCCGCTGCCTCTTTGGTGCCCCCCCACGGTGTGCTGGAGAGTAGCGGAAGTTTCTTGTTCATTAGGCTTTTCTCCGTATCGTGAGTAACCGGCTGTCTCCTTGACCGCCGGTTATTTTTTGCCTGCCCTCTGGGTGGGGGAGCCTTGGGAGGGTTCGATGAAGTCTGGGTTTCGCGTAACGATCTTGTTGCTTGTGTTCCTTGTCTCGACGGCAAGGGCGGATGTGCTGGTGCTGGTTCATGGTTATCTGAGCGACGGTAATGACTGGGTCAAATCCGGGGTGGCTCAGCGCCTGGCCCAGGCGGGTTGGTCCTATGCCGGACAACTGCAAGGCGTGGGGGGAGTAATTCGGCTCTCCGGCGGTCACAGTGGTGGAGATCGACGTTTTTTCACCGTTTCCTTGCCCGATGAAGCCCCTCTGCGGGTGCAGGCTCAGTGGCTGGCCGCTTATCTGTCTTACATACGCCCCAAGAACGAATCCGAACGCCTGATTTTGGTGGGGCATTCCGCCGGTGGACTGGTGGCTCGCCTCACCATGGTGCAACATCCGGAATTGTCTGTGGACACTCTGGTGACGATTGCCACCCCTCACCTGGGAACGGATAGGGCCGAGCTGGGGCTGCTGGCCGGCAACAGCCCGGTGGGAATGCTGGCCAATATGTTGGGCAACCAGACATTGGATCGCTCGCGGGGCCTGTATACGGATCTGGCGCCCGAACAGCGGGGCAATCTCTTGTTTTGGTTAAACCGCCAGGAGCATCCCAAGGCGCGTTACGTGTCCATCGTGCGTTATGGGGAAGGCGGACTTCTGGGCGGCGACAATACCGTACCGGTTTGGAGTCAGGATATGAATCGGGTCGCCGCTTTGCGCGGCAGGTCGGAAGTCGTAACGCTGGCGACAGGCCACGGTCTGGTGGCCGATGACGGTAAGGTATTGGTGAAGCTGGTGCAGTGATTTTTGCACAAATTAAGTGCATAATTTTATGTGCGCACCATTGTGGGTCATTTTCGTGCCTGCCGGTGGGTTGTGTGCGCCGAACTGGAGCGGTTGTTTCTTGACGTAATTAGTTCTTAAAAAATCGTCTATTCCATGGAAAATAACGAAGCTGGCAGCGAGTGCGCGTTGGATCTAATGGTTTGGCAGAGGTGGCGGAACGGATTTTGCTTCAGCAGGAACCTGCTTGGCTGGCTCCGCAGGGCCTTCCCGCCAGCGCGATCACGCACGAGGCTGCAAAGTACCCGTGCATCTTCCCAGTTTTGGCTACGGCCGCCAGGCCACTACCACCATTAAGCAGAGGACACCCATCGATGACGAATGTTTTGTCGGCAAGCGTTTCCCGTTGGGGAGTGCTGGCATTGCTCGTGCTGGCCCCCATCGTCGCGCAGGCACAGGAAGCGACTCTCAATCAGGCGAATACGGCCTGGATACTGACTTCAACGGTGCTGGTCCTGTTCATGACCATCCCGGGCCTGGCCTTGTTCTACGGTGGCCTCGTGCGGTCCAAGAACGTGCTTTCGGTCCTGATGCAGTGCTTTGCCATCACCTGCATGGTCTCCCTGCTTTGGTTCGCTTTCGTATACAGCCTGGCTTTCGGTGACGGTGGTGCGCTGAATCAATGGGTTGGCGGATTCGAGAAATCTTTTTTCAACGGTGTGGGTTTCGACTCCCTGTCCGGCGATATCCCCGAGACCGTTTTCGCCATGTTCCAGCTGACGTTCGCGGTAATCACCCCCGCGCTGATCGTTGGTGCCTTCGCCGAGCGCATGCGGTTCTCCGCTATGTTGTTGTTCAGCGCCTTTTGGTTGATTCTGGTCTACGCGCCCGTGACTCACTGGGTCTGGGGCGGTGGCTGGCTGCAGGAGATGGGCGTGATGGATTTTGCCGGAGGCATTGTCGTTCACGTCAACGCAGGCGTCGCGGCGCTGGTTGCTGCCCTGGTTCTTGGCAAGCGAAAAGGATTCCCTGAAACAGCAATGCCACCCCATAGTCTGGTCATTACCGTGATCGGCGCCTCCATGCTGTGGGTGGGTTGGTTCGGTTTCAATGCCGGTTCTGCCCTTGCCGCCAACGGCGCCGCCGGCATGGCGATGTTGGTGACCCATATCAGTGCCGCTGCCGGTTCCCTGGCTTGGATGTTCCGGGAGTGGCTTGCCCATGGCAAACCCAGTGTGCTGGGTATTGTTACCGGTATGGTGGCAGGTTTGGGCACCATAACGCCGGCGTCCGGGTTTGTGGGGCCTCTGGGGGCCATCATCATTGGCACCGTGGCTGGTCTGGTCTGCTACGAAGCGACGCAGTTCTTGAAGCGCAAGCTCCATATCGACGATTCGTTGGACGTGTTTCCGGTGCATGGCGTGGGCGGCATCATCGGAACCGCGATGACGGCAATTTTCGTCACCGCTTCCTGGAATGGCGTCGGCTTGCCCGAGGGGCAGTCGGTCATGGGCCAGTTGTGGGTTCAGGTCCTGGGTATCGGTGCCACTGCACTCTGGAGTGGCATCATAAGTTGGGTTTTGCTGAAAATCATCGATATGGCTGTTGGTCTGCGCGTTAACCTCGAAGAGGAGACCGAGGGCCTGGATATCGCCCTGCACGAGGAACGTGGTTACATTCTTTGAGTATTTCCCGGAACCTGATGAAAAACGGGCGCCTAGGCGCCCGTTTTTCATTCCAGCATCTTGCTGATGCTGCTGGCGACCACGAATCCCGCTCCGCCGGGGTCGGCCATGACTCGCTGAACCCGAATCAATGCCCGCAGCGGTGGGGTTGCCGTGGTTCCGCCCTCAACCAAGACTTCCAGCTCCTGATCCTCGCTGAGTGCCTGATCGATCTCGAAGCGTATGCCGACGGCCGAGATGTCCTGGGTCGTGCCCTCGATGACCTGTTGGCTGCCTGGAAGGATGCACTGGATCTTGCATCGGGCGTCCATGCGCTGAAAATTCCGCTTTTCGTCGTAGTTAAGCATTGAGTGGTTTACTCCCCATTCAACCTCACGGATTGGTCGGTGGGAGTAGCGGCCACTTCGGGGCCCAGCTTTAGGAAAGTTCTGCATTCCTGCGGATTGCCGGCCAGACGAATGAATTCGCTCTGGCGACCGTGTCCAAAGGTCAAGCCGGTACTACACTCGAACAGGAGTCCGTGGAGACAGTTGTGCATATTTCCATCCGAGTCAAGATCATACTGTTCACGGTTGTGCCAATCGCGGCGATTTACACCGTGATCTTCGGCTATGGCATGGTCGACATCGAGGCACAGGCGCGGCGGGACGTAGAGCGGGAGATGACCGAACTGGCCTGGCATTACGCCAGCAAGTTCGATGCCCGTATCCGCGAAGCGGCTCAAATCGCCAAGAGTACCGCAGACTTTATGGAGACCCGCCCGGAACTCTCTGAAGAGGAAATCTATCGCTTGCTGCGTGCCAATGTGGATCGCAACCCCTTGGTCTATGGCGCCGCCATCGTTTTCGAGCCCTACCAGTACCGCGGCGACGTGCGACTGTTTGCTCCCTATGTGTTTCGCGGTGGCGAAGGATTGACCAATATCGATATTGCCGTGGCTGGCTATGACTACACCGAACCGCGATGGCAATGGTGGAACGGCCCCAGGCAGTCCGGCAAATCCCTGTGGACGGACCCCTACCTTGAAAACGTTGGTGCCGGCAATGTGGCCATGTCCACCTTCTCGGTGCCGTTTCTGAGCGATGGACGGTTTCGTGGTGTTACGACCATTGATGTAGCCTTGACCCCCCTGCAGGAGACGGCTAACCGCGAGGTGGCCGAAAACCTGGATTTCATCATTATTACCGAGGCGGGCCGGTTCGTCTTTCATCCAGACAAGGATCGTATCGCCAAGGGATCGATTTTTGCCGAGGCAGAAGCCCGCAGGCGCGAAGATCTCTCCGAGTTGGGCATGCGCATGACCTCTGGACAGTCGGGCGTCATGCGCATGCCGGCCTTGGATGCGGATCGCCAGGACTGGGTGTTTTTTGCCCCCATCGAATCCACTAACTGGGGATTCGCTGCACGGATTTCCGAGGACGAGGCACTGGCCAGGGAGCGCGAGCGTATCGCCGACATAGGCGTGTATCTTGGGCTGTCCTTGCTGTTGATCATCATAAGCGTTTGGATCGCCTCCGGATTTATTACCCGCCCCATCGCCCGGCTCAATGGCGCCGTTCGTGAGATCGCTGCCGGCAATCTGGATACCCGGGTCGGCCTGGAGGGCAATGACGAGATTGGCGTGCTGGGGCGTAGTTTCCACCACATGGCCCGCCGCCTCGCTCAGCGGGAGCGGGCGCTCAAACAAGCGCGAGAGGAGAACCTGGGGCGGTTGGTCAACGGTATCCGAGGTGGATACTTCTATTACGCCCATGATCGTGCCGGAAACGTCACCTACGTCAGCCCCTCCATTGCCGATGTGCTGGGTTACAGTCAGGACGAATTCTGCAGGCATTACACCGCCTTTTTGACCCAGAACCCTCTCAATGACAGCCTCGCGGGGATTACTGGCGATGTCCTCGAAGGTCGCCAGCAAGAGGCTTTCGAGGTGGAGGTCTATCATCAGGACGGACGCTCCCGACGCCTGGAGATCTACGAGGTTCCGGTAGTGGACGAAACCGGGCTGGTCGTGTCTGTGGAGGGTATGGCGCACGACATCACCGAGCGGGTGGACGCAACGGAACGCTTTCGCGGCTTGTTGGAGTCGGCTCCGGACGGCATGGTCATTCTCAATGCCGGCGGCGATATTGTTCTGGTCAATGCCCAGGCGGAAAAGCTGTTCGGCTATCCCCGCGAAGAGCTGTTGGGGAAATCGGTCAAGATGCTGATTCCGGAAAGATTTCGCCGTATTGCCTTGGAGGCTGGGACGAGCTTGCTGAGGGACCCGGGGCCTACCCAGATCGGGGTCGGTGAGGACTTGGTGGTGTTGCGCCGCGATGGCAGCGAGATTCCCGTCGAGATCAACATCGCCCCCCTGGAGACCGAGGAGGGGCTGCTGATCTCCAGCTCGATTCGCGATATCAGTGAGCGCAAGCGCATGGAGCAGGCCCTGCGCGAGGGAGAAGAACGCTTCGAGCTGGCGATGGAGGCGGCCTCGGACGGCCTGTGGGATTGGGATATGGAAAGCGGTGGGGTGTACTACAGCCCGCGGTATCTCTCCATGCTCGGCTACGAGGCGGAGGAGCTGCCGCAGAGCTTCGGAACCTTTCGGGATCTCCTGCATCCCGAGGACCGGGAACGGGTCCTTGCGGACATGCATGCCTACTTGCGCCGCAAAGAGGGCAACTATGAACTGGAGTACCGTATGCGCACAAGCCGCGGAGACTATCGTTGGATATTATCCCGCGGCATGGTCGCCAAGCGATCGGAGCAAGGCGTTCCGCTGCGGGCCATCGGTACTCATGTCGATATCACCGAGCGCAAGTTGGCGGAAACCGCGATGCGTCGCAGCGAAGAGAAGTTCCGTCTTTTGTTCCAACACAGCTCCAGTGCCAATATCATTTTCGACGATAGCGGTATCGTCGATTGCAATCGTGCCGCCGCTGAGCTGTTCGGTTATCAACATCCGGACGAGTTGCTCTCTGTCGCTCCATTTGACCTCTCCCCGCCACTACAGACCGATGGCAGCCGTTCGGCAGACACCAGCGCGCGCATGATCTCCCGCGCCAAGCAACGTGGTCACCACCGTTTCGACTGGACGCATCGCAAGCGCGACGGCGAGGTGTTTCCGGTGGAAGTGACCCTGACACCCATGTTGATCGACAATCGGCCAATGATGCTTGCCACGCTTCACGATCTGACCGAGCGTAAACGTGCCGAGGAGGAGATCCTCAAGGCCAGGGACGCGGCACAATCCGCCAACCGGGCCAAGAGCGAGTTCCTGTCCAATATGAGTCACGAGTTGCGTACGCCGTTGAACGGTGTGCTGGGGTATGCGCAGGTCTTGCAACGGGCGCCGGAGGTTACCGCCGGGCAGCGCGACAGTCTGGATGCCATTGAGAGCTGCGGCCAGCATCTGCTGACCTTGATCAACGATGTGCTGGACCTGTCCAAGATCGAATCGGGTGGATTGGAGATTCATAGCAGCACGGCGGATCTGCGTCGTCTGCTTAAGGGTGTTGCGAGTATCGTGAGTCAACGCGCCCAGGGCAAGGGTTTATCCTTGCGCCTGGAAACCGCCGATGAGGTGCCGGAGTACATCCGCACGGACGAGACCAAGTTGCGCCAGATTCTGGTCAACCTGCTCGGCAATGCGGTGAAGTTTACCGAGCATGGCGAGGTGTTGTTGTCCACCTCCCTGGATCAGGGCGAGCGCTTGCGTTTTGTGGTCAGCGATACCGGTGCGGGTATCGACGAAGCCAAGCTGGAAGAGATTTTCGAACCGTTCCGCCAGGAGGAGGCCGGCAAGCGCCTGGGCGGGACCGGTTTGGGGTTGGCGATCAGCCGGAAACTGGCAACCGCCATGGGGGGGACGATCAGTGTCGACAGTGCTCTGGGCCGTGGAAGCCGATTCATCGTTTCCTTGCCTCTGGCGGCGGCGTCCATGCCGCTGGCACCCGCTCACGACGAGCAGGAAGCCAGACAGCCGGGGGAACCGCACCTGCAGGCAGGAAAGCATGTGACCGTTCTGGTCGCCGATGACACCGCTCTGAACCGGGACATCCTGGTACAGTTGCTGCGACCGGCCGGCTTTGACGTTCTGGAAGCTGCCAATAGCAAGGAGGCGTTGGCGGTGGCTCGTGAGCGTCGCCCGGCGTTGGTGCTCATGGATATCCGCATGCCGGATATGGATGGTCTGGAGGCTACCAGGGTGCTACGCAACGACGATATGCTGAAGGGCACGCCGGTGATAGCGGTCTCCGCCAGTGTGCTCCCCGATTTCCAGGAGCAAATATCCGCCGCCGGTTGTGATGACTTTATCGGCAAGCCTATACGCGCCGACGAGTTGTTTGCCAAGATCGGCCGCCTGTTGGATCTTACCTTTGTCTACACGCCTGCCGTGGAGACAGCATCGCAGACTGAAAAAATGGCGGAGCCGCTGCCGGAGTCCTTCTGTCACAATTTTGCCGCGAGGCTGAGGGAGGCGGCGGATCTGGGTGACGTCGGCGAACTGGCCAGCATCGCCGAGGAGATCAGGGGTTGTCCCTACGATAGTTGCGAGTTGGCGTCAGCGATTGAGCAGAGCGTCAAGCGCTTCGATTTCGACAGTCTGATGGATATAGCCGAACGGCTGGATGGCGAACAGACGGCGGCCTCCACATGAGCCTGGTTTCCCCAGGAGATCGGGAGTTCCGGTGAACGAAGACAGCAACGAACTTTCTGCGGATTCTGAGCGTGAGCGGATTCTCCTGGTGGATGATAATGCCACCAATCTGCAGGTTTTGTACAAGACCTTGGAAGGCAGCGGCTACCGTCTGTTCATCGCCAAGAACGGCGAGGCGGCACTGGCTATCGTGAAAAAGGCCAAGCCTGCCTTGGTTCTGTTGGACATCATGATGCCCGGTATCGACGGTTACGAGGTGTGCCGGCAAATCAAGGCGGATACGCAGACCGAGGAGACCGCGGTGATCTTCCTTTCTGCTCTCAACGAAACTGAGGACAAGGTCCACGGGTTGGACCTGGGGGCGGTGGACTACATCTCAAAACCCTTCCAGGCGGAGGAGGTGATTGCCCGCGTTGAAACGCATTTGACTGTATATCGTCTACGTCGCAGCCTCTCACAGCGTAATCGGGAGCTGGAAAAGCTAAACCAGGAACTGGCAAATGCCAATCAGCGCATGCGACGTGATCTGGAAGCCGCGGCCCGTGTTCAGCAGGCGCTTTTACCTCCCGAAGACCTGACTCTGCCCGGGGTGGCGGTGGCCTGGGCCTACCGGCCCTGTGAAGAGTTGGCCGGCGATGCCCTGCATATCTTTCAGTTGGGTAAGGGCCACATCGGCGCCTATGTGCTCGACGTGTGCGGTCATGGGGTTCCCTCTGCCCTGCTTTCGGTGACCGCCCGCCGCAGTCTGGCCTTGCACGGCGACTATCGCAGCCTCATCGCCGAAGAAATCGACGGGGTCTGTCATCCCTATCCTCCCTCCCAGGTGGCGGCGGATCTAAATCAGCTCTACCCCATGGACATGGAGACGCGGCTCTATTTCACTTTGTTGTACGGCATTGTTGACCTTGTCAACCGTAGTTTTCGTTTTGTTTCAGCGGGTAATCCGGGGCCGATACGAGTGCCCCGAGAGGGTAAGGCGCAGGTCTTTGATGTTCCGGCGGTTCCTGTCGGATTGATGGAGGACTCTGCCTATACCGACACGGTCATCCCCTTGCAGAAGGGCGATCGCCTCTACCTGCACTCCGATGGGCTTCATGAAGAACGCAATTCGGCGGGAGAAGAATTCGGCCGGCGACGCATCTGTGCGGAACTCGAAACCGCACGCGCGCTATCGCTGAAGGATAGCGTCGATCAAGTCGTTTCCGCGGTCATTGGCTGGCGTGGCGGCGAGCAGCTGCGTGATGACATCGCCGTTGTCGCAGTCGAACTGCTGTAGCCTGCCCGCCGACAATTGCAAATCGGCCCAGTCTACGGCTAATCAGATAACGGCCACCAGCAACACTACCAGCGCCAGGGCAGTTGTGACCGCAATTGCAAAGGCAAGAAATCCCGTTTTGGACGTATCAATCGGTTGATTATCGCTATCTGCGTGTTCATTCATCGCGACCACCCCTTAAAAAACGCAAAAAAATCCGCTCCCTAGTTCGGCTCTTGAATGGCCGTTTCAGCAGAGTTTAGCAATTCCTGCGCCAAAGAAAATCCCCCAAAGGATAATCCCGGTGCTCGCTGGGCAATCGATGTGTTTTTCCTCAGCCAAACCTTGGGGAAACATAGGCCGGTACAGCGCCAATCTGGCGCCTGCGGCGGGTGAGTGGGCGGTGCGGATTCTTCCCAACATTGGTGGCAGCTTTGGTAAAAACGTCAACTTCTCGGCGCCAAGTGATGGAATTCGGTCGCCTTGCTACATGTTCAGCCTTGCAACAATACAGTCTCTGCGTGTTCCAGGTCATGGGGCGTGCCCGTGACGACCAGCACGTCACCGGCGGCCAGTACGGTATCGCTTTCCGGGGCGTCGCTGCGCACTCCGTCACGGCGAATCGCATTGATAGTGACGCCGGGTGTTTCCAGATCGGCTTGTGCCAGGGTCTGTCCGACGGCATTGGCTCCGTCAGGCAGGGTGATGGTGTGCAGCCTTTCAACGAAGGCGCCCTCGTGCTCCTCGTGGCGTTCGCCGTGGAAGAAATCACGTAGCGGCCGATAGTGGGCGGCGCGCATTTCATTGATGATCTCGATGACGCGCCGTCCTGGAACCTTGAGCATCAGCAGCACCTCCGAGCTCATCATCAGACTGGCCTCCACAGCTTCCGGCATGACTTCGGTGGCGCCAGCCTTTTCCAGGTCTTCCAGATGACTGTCGTTACGTGTCCGCACAAGTACAGGAAGATCTGAGTGATGCGCCCTCACGTGGGACAGGATCTTCAGCGAGGCGGGGTCGTCGTCGAAGCAGATCACCAGCAAACGCGCCTTGTGCAGCCCGGTGGCCTCCAGGATCGAGGAGCGCGTGGCATCGCCGAAATGTACCGGTTCCCCGGCGTCGTGGGCCTCTCGCACCACGCCCGGATCGGTATCCACGGCCAGAAAGGGGAACCCCTCCCGGGACAGCAGGCGTCCTAGATTCTGGCCGATGCGGCCGTAGCCGCAGACGACGACATGGGCATTGAGGGATTTCGCCTCCTGGCTGAGTTCGTCAATACTGCGGGCACGGTCGCCAAAATAACTGCGCGCACAGACCGCTCGAGCCATTCGGGAATTGAAACGTACAAGAAACGGCGTCAGTACCATGCTGAGGATCACCGCCGACAGGGCGATCTGCCCGAGCGTCTGATCCAGTGCGCGACTACCCAGCGCCAGATCGATCAGCACGAAACCGAACTCGCCGCCCTGGGCCAGTACGAGTGCCGTGCGCAAGGCTGTTGCCGGAGAGCCGTAGGCCCGTTTCACCACCGCGTAAATGATCAGCGCCTTGAGGCACATCATCCCGAATGCCGCCAACAGCACCCAGTGCGCCAGCGGTGCCAGCGCCAGGAGGTCGACACGCATGCCCACTGTCACGAAGAAAAGTCCCAGCAACACGTCCTGGAAGGGACGGATATCCCCTTCGATCTGGTGGCGATATTCCGTTTCACCCAACATCATTCCGGCGAGAAACGCGCCAAGCGCAAGGGAAAGTCCGGCCGCATGTGTCGCCCAGGCTGCAGCAAGACTCACCAGCAGCACCGCCAGGGTGAATAGCTCCGCCGAACGCGCCCGGGCAATCTCGTGAAACAGTGGACGCAGCAGCCAGTAGCCTACCGCCATGATCAAGCCGAACACGAGTGTCGCCTTGAGCATTGCCCAGACCAGGGGGATCCATACCGACTGGCCGGCCTCGCCAGCGAGGACCGGAATGATGACCAGGAAAGGGATGGCCGCCAGATCCTGAAACAGGAGAATGCTCAAGGCGGTCGTGCCGTGTGCTTGGTTGAGTTCGATCTGTTCCACCAGTTGTTTGACGACGATTGCGGTGGAAGAAAGGGCCGCGACGCCACCCAATACGAAGGCGGAGGGGCCCGTGGTGCCGATCGATAAGGCGATGATAGCCACGATCACTGCGGTGATGACGACCTGGGCTCCGCCCAGTCCAAGCACCGCGCCGCGCATGGCGATCATTTTCGGTAAGGAGAACTCCAGGCCAATCGTGAACAGCAGGAACACCACCCCGAATTCGGCGAGGAAGTGGACGCCTTCGGATTCCTGCAGCAGACCCAAGGCATGTGGGCCGAGCATGACGCCGACGAACAGATAGCCGAGGATAGGCGGTAAGTGGATGCGGCGAAACAACGCAACCGTAAATACCGCGACGGCGAGAAGTAACAAGGTGTCGTTGAGTACGTGGGTAGACATAGAGGACCGAATCTGGAGGGGCTCGTGTCAAGAATTGTGATTTAGCGCCGATGTCTCTGGCAAGCCCAGGCGCCAGGGACTACCATGATGTGACCTTCGCCATAGACTGGGCTGCTGAGCCGGCTTACCGTAAAGACGAGGGGAATAGGATCTGGAGAATATTAGATTATTCTGATATACTCTCCGCGTCGTTTGCATTTATTGAGAAATTTGGGGATTGGATCATTGGCTGCACGTCGCATCAGTTCGGAACATGGCGCCGCCTTTGCTGAAAGGGAGGCGATAGCTCGCCGCCGCGCTGCCATCGCGATTCGCCCGCTGTTGGCGGGTGGCGATGTTCCTGGACCTGTGCGCGCACTGTTGGAGCAGGGGTGGTTGGACGTGTTGGTCCAGATCCAGATGAATACTCACTCAACGATCATGCCCTGGGATACGGCTGTTAGGGTTCCTCAGGATCTGATCTGGAGCGTGCGCCCGAAGGCCACCGCAGAAGAAAAGCATGAGCTGATCGAGCGTATCCCGGAACTCATTCGCGTTCTGCGCGACGGTCTGGTGCGGATCGGTAGCGACCCCAAGTGGTTGGAGACGCGCCTCGGCGAGTTGCAGCGCCTGCATGTTCTGGCTTTGCGCAATGTGCGTCACGGTGCCGATTCCAGGGCCAGGAATCTGTCCGGTGGCGATGTTGAAGAAATTGTCATTGACGTTCCTCGAAAATTCTGACCGGTTGTTTTTTGCGGTCGGAACCCGCTATAGTTCCCTACGATTAGTGCCGCGGGATGGCGGTACCCAACAATAAAAGACGTCCGCTCTTAGCGCAGGTGCGTTGGTTCGTTTGGTCGTCGTTTAACGCATGAGGGTGAGCTGATCATGGGGGAAATGACCACCGATAGCGGTCTCGTCTATGAGGATTTGGTTGAGGGCGACGGTCCTTCAGCGGCCGCCGGCCTGACTGCCACCGTCCACTACACCGGTTGGTTGGTGGATGGTAGCAAATTCGATTCCAGCAAAGATCGTAACGACCCGTTTCAGTTCGTTTTGGGCGCTGGACAGGTCATCCGCGGCTGGGATGAAGGCGTTCAGGGCATGTGTGTCGGAGGTAAGCGGAAACTCACGATACCTCCGGAACTCGGTTATGGCGAACGGGGTGCCGGTGGTGTCATTCCTCCCTATGCCACTTTGGTCTTTGAAGTGGAGTTGCTCGCGATTGCCTGATGACCTTAATCCTTCTGATGGCTTGGAAGAGGACGTTGACCGAGCCTTGCGGGAAGACATTGGTTCGGGTGACCTGACCGCATCCTTGATCCCGTCTGCCCGGATGGCTCGGGCGCGGGTCATATGCCGCGAGGCTGCGGTAATCTGTGGTCGCCCCTGGTTCGACAGGGTCATGCTTGCGCTCAGTCCTCTGATCGAATTGAATTGGCGGGTGCATGAAGGCGAGTGGGTAAAGCCAGGGCAGGTGCTCTGTGAGCTTGCTGGCCCAGCCCAGGCCATTTTGAGTGGCGAGCGGGCGGCGCTCAATTTCTTGCAGACCTTGTCCGGCACTGCAACCCTGGCGCGACGATACGCCGATGCCGTTGCCGGTACTTCGGCAAAAGTGCTGGATACCCGCAAGACCATTCCCGGATTGCGTAAGGCGCAGAAGTACGCTGCGGTCTGTGGGGGGTGCCACAACCATCGCATGGGTTTGTTCGATGCCATATTGATAAAGGAAAACCATATCTCTGCTGCCGGTTCGATCGGTGCTGCGCTTGAAGCGGCCCGCAGTCTTGATGCCAAGGTGAAGATCGAGGTGGAGGTGGAAGGCTTGGGGCAGTTGCAAGAGGCGTTGGACGCCGGTGCCCGATTTGTGCTCCTGGATAATTTTTCCTTGGATGATTTGCGGTCTGCGGTGAAATTGAATTCAGGGAAGGCGATGCTGGAGGCATCTGGAAACGTCAATCTGGACACCGTCAGGGCAATAGCCGAAACCGGCGTCGATTTCATCTCCAGTGGCGCAATAACTAAGGACTTGCGGGCCATCGATCTGTCCATGCGCTTCGTCTGAAATCCGGTTGTTTTGTTATTGACTAGGTGGGTGCGCGTCTGTAAGATTCGCAGCTTCCTTTTACGGGGAATACCTGGAGGGGTTCCCGAGCGGCCAAAGGGGGCAGACTGTAAATCTGTTAGCATTGCTTTCGGTGGTTCGAATCCACCATCCTCCACCACTTTGTATAAATTAAATATGCGGGTGTAGCTCAATGGTAGAGTTCCGGCCTTCCAAGCCGGCTGTGAGGGTTCGATCCCCTTCACCCGCTCCAGATTAAACTTATGGGACTATAGCTCAGCTGGGAGAGCACCTGCCTTACAAGCAGGGG